>JAIXQK010000118.1 GCA_027485795.1 Oxalobacteraceae bacterium | reverse complement strand
GCATCTCCGCCTACCGTTCGCCGCTTGCTGTTGCGTACATATGCGTTGAGCGCCAGTTCGGTGTCACTATCCAACAAGCGCTGGAGATTGAAAGTCAACTGATTCAATTCATTTCGCGTACGGTCGGGATGCGTATATATCCATCGCCGGTTGGACTCGTACATACCCGGGCCACGCACCGATGGCCCCGTGTCCGCCTCATCCTCGATATCAGCACCAGTTCCGTAATAGGTACTCGGTAGCAGGCCATTTCCTAATAAATTGCTGCGACCTACCAGCAATGAAACATCCCAATTGCTATCCTCCTGCTGCCGCCCTATTTTGGCAAATACATTGCCAAGCTGCCCCTTAGAATAATCACGCCAACCATCTTCTCGAAAACCGGTCGCTGAAATAAATTGATGGCTACCATCTTTCGACTTATTGCCAAAGGCAACATCAGTACGTGCACGCCCGAAGCTACCCGCCTGCAATTTCACCTCGGTGCCAGGTGCTGTCAAACCTGACTTGGTCGTAAACGCCAATGCACCACCGAGGGTGTTCAAGCCATAAATCGGGTTCGATCCGGGTACTAGGGTGACGTTGTTAATCGCCGACTCAGGAATCATGTCCCAGTTCACAACATCGCCGAATGGCTCGTTAACACGCACGCCATCCAAGTAAACCGACATACCTTGAGACGAGCCGAGAATGCCTGACAAGCGGAAACCCCGGTACGTGATATCCGCTTGGAATGGGCTACCCTGCACCTCATTGATGTTCACGCCAAGGAGGTTTCGCGACATGTAATCAGTAAGGTTCAGTGATTGCCCGCGATACAACTGCTCGTCGGTGACGGTCTGCACGTCATAGGGCAATTTATCCTTTTCAATACCAATCCCCGGCAGCGGCGAGGTACCGACCACTTCCACTTCTTTCAGTCGCTCGCTCTCGGTATTTTTTTTCTCATTATCTTGTGCGAATGTGCCCTGTGGGCCAAATAATCCAGCAATAGATATTGCGATAACGGACAATTGATAAAGCGATGGTTTGTTATTGTTCACGGATAAATCCCCATACGGCAGCGTCGGCTTGCCTCTCAATAAAGAAGGTGGCGATTTTAATTGTTCCGTAAGGCAATTTTCTTGGGAAATCTTCCCAAGCCGCCTTGGAATTACCCGTATTTCCCTTTTCCACGCTGAGTTGGGAATTTCTCCCCTAGGCAGTGGCTAAGCGGGCGGCTAAAGTCAGCCCGAATCCGTTCGATTCCTTCCTCAAAGAAGTGGCGCAAGCCGAGCACTAGGGTTTATGGCGACGCCGACCGCGTCGCCATTTTTTTGTACTATGGCGTCTGCGCTCGCCAACCGGCTACACCATGACCCACCCGCAGAAAACTTCCGTGATTCTGGTCGACGACCACGCCGTGGTACGCGCCGGGTATAAGCGCTACATTGAGCTAGATGAGCGGCTCAGCGTCGTTGGCGAGGCGTCAACCGGTGAAGAGGCTTATGCCCTGCTGGAGCAGCTAAGCGCTGATGTAGTGGTGATGGATTTATCGATGCCAGGCCAAGGCGGCTTCGAGAGTTTGCGCCGGATTCTCAACCGTTATCCGCAGCAAAAAGTACTGATCTTCTCGATGCATGAAAACGCCTCGATCGCCAACCAAGCGCTGCGGCTCGGCGCTGTCGGCTATCTGACCAAGAGTATGGCGCCGGACCAGATCATCGCAGCCATTCACGATGCGATGCGCGGCGAAAAGCCGGTTGCACCGGAGCTAAGATCTGCCCTTGAGGAGTTGAATGCCCCGCAATTGCCACACCATGAACTACTTCCGCGCGAGTTCGAGGTCCTGGTAATGCTGGCTTCGGGAGAAAGTATCGACAGCATCAGCTCGCGTCTGCATCTGAGCCCGAAAACTGCCTCCAACTATCAGGCCAATATTCGCAAGAAGCTGGGGGTTAGCTCAGCGCTGGAATTGCAGCGCTACGCGAAAGATCACGGGCTTGTGTCCTGAGCGTCTCCTCTGCTGCGGTAGTCAGCGGAAAAATTGCCCGTAATGCCAGCCCATGCGGATCGGCGGTCTCGATCGCGATGAGGCCCTGATTCGCCAATACCCGCTCACGAATACCTGCCAGCCCGATGCCCTGAGTCGATGATGTGCTCAAGGCGTTGGGTTGCGATAACCCATCGGCAAAGCCACGGCCATTGTCGATTACATCAAGTGACAGTGTTCCCGCGCGCTCATCAACGCGTACCGATATATCTACCTGCGTCGCTTCAGAATGGCGCATCACGTTTGTTAATGCTTCCTGGGTAATACGGTACACGGCCACCGCCAAGCGCTGCGGTATCTGCGCCTGACCCAATGCTACCGACAAGCGGCATTCAAGCGTGTTGTCGTTGCGCTGCTGGCGCTGGCGGACCAGATCACGCAGCGCCTGCTCTAATGCAATCTGACGCTCCTCCCCGCCTTGCAAACCGTAGGGTCGCAGCTGCGCTAATAGGCTGCGCAGTTGTGTGAGGATGCTGCCGCTGTTATCAACGACGGCGCGTGCACAATCTTCCAGCGCGGGCTGACCACTGGTTTGCTTCAACAAATAAGAAGCATCGACTTGTACGGCGGTTAACAGCTGGCCGAATTCGTCATGTAATTCGTGTGCCAAGCGCCGTCGCTCGTCTTCCTGTACATCCTGCAAGCGATGTAGTAACTCATGCTGCTTAGCGTGCTCTATGGTCAACGCTTGTGCCAGATGATTCAAAGCTTGTGCAATCTGGTCGAGCTCGCGCACGCCATTGGTTTGGATTGGCGTTACATAGTCACCCGCTTCGATTCTAGCGATGCCGGAAAGAATATTTGACATCGGCGTAAGTGCCCTACGCACGCTGATCCAGAGCGCTATAACTAACGCCAAGGTAATCGCGGCAAACAAGGCCAGTTGCAGGAGCGCTGAGGTAATTGCCTCTACGCTCTCAGACTGCGGCTGTGGCTCAAGCATTACCATAAATGACCGACCATCCGCCCCCGGTACTGGCAAACGGTAGGGCGCCATGCGTTCGTCCCGTAACAACCAATCGCTGATGATCGTGCTTACTGTCTCAGGCGCGGTTGTCGCTTTGTGGGTAAGTCGATGACCTTCTGCATCGAACAGGGCCACATGAAAATGCCGTAGTCCACCTTCGGCATTCAATTGGTTGATGGCACTGACCTGACGTTCAATGGGAAGTTCCTGGTTGAAATCTTCAAGTAAAGCCAATAGCTGGCCGGTGTATTTACTACTATCGACCTCATCTTGAATATCTTGCCTTGCGATCAGCAGGGTCACCAGTAATGCAATTGACATCATTACACTGCCCACCACAATCAGTCTCAATAATAATCGGGTGACCAGTTGCATATGAAATCTCCGCGGCTACGGTGGCGTTCCCTATACTCAAGGAAGCAATGGTTATAGGCAGCGCCAACATAGCTTGCTAGGAGCTATTGCGCTTTGTTCGGTCAAATTGCAGGCTTAGTACTGCTAGTTAAAGGTACGTCGCAAAGGAACATCATCACACCTCGTTTGGGGCGAAGGCCCAACGCCGTGCGGAGACGAAGGTGAGCGCAGCCACCGCAATTAATACGATCGCTAGTGCTAATCGATAGTCGAGCTCCGTAAAACGCAGTAGCGCCGCATACATAAGTTCGTTCACAAAAAAACTCGTCAGTGCCACCAGAAAGAAGCGCTGGCGTGATCGAGCAATCGGTGCATGTGCATCGCCAAACGTGAAACGATGGTGCCCGATATGGCTCACCTGAAATGCCAGCAAAAAGCCAAATAGGTTCGCTATCAAAGGCGGCAGACCAAGCGGCACCAGGAACAGAGCCACGCTGCCCAGATGAACCAGCATCGCGCTCACACCGACCACCCCGAACCAAAATAACTGCCGGCTCATGCGTATTGACGAAGACAACTCGGCGCAGGCCCGCAACGATAACCGAAGCGCGCGATCGAAATAGTCAGCCCTCCCCCCTGCAAGGGTGCGGATAGCGTTCGGTTCGATTGCCACGGAAGGGGCATGACTCAGTTGGAAATTCCGGATAGTTCAAGACTCGCGGACTCTAAAGGCCGTGGCAAGAAGGGTCAAGGGGGTGAGATCGTCTGCAAGGATTCCCGCCACCCACCGGATTGAGGCGAGCGATTCGTTCGAATTCAGCCCACAACGCAGGAGTCTCCACGCAATTGATCAATATAATAAAGGCGCTTTTGGCAAATAGTTTAGTAAAATTGCATGCCTTTGGATGCTGTGACTAAAACATACCAAAAGTCATAAGGATTTGCTTGTTAATGTTCCTGCATTACTGCACATTCCATGTTCCCTTAATGCACCATAAAACTCAGTCGGTTTAAGAGGTATATGTGAGCAAACGTAGCCGCCCTGCAGATATTTATCTCCGCTTCATCCAACTCGCCGAGGCGGTTCGCGCCATGCCATCGCTGCCGGAACTGGAGCCGCTTGAGGTACGCATTCTTGAACTGATCGCCTACGCTCGGCAAACTCAGGAAAGGCTATCGGTGAAAGATCTGATGGGTAAGAGTGAACTGGGCTCGCCCGCCATGCTGCACGGCCGTCTTAAATCTATGCGCGAAAAAGGCTGGATTCTGTTGGCTGAAACCGAAGATGCGCGCCGCAAGCAGCTCGAGCTCAGCCAGGCCGCGCTGCTCTATTTCGACAAGCTGTCCAAGTGCATGGTGCAGGCGGTTAAAAAGGCCGGCTTATCGACACACTGATTGATGCACTAAAGCGCGTGGCTTCAGCCGCGTAGCACCTCCCCTCCTCACCCCACCCTACCTCACCCGCCTCTGGCGCATTGCCCTTCAGTTGATCCAAGGGAACTGCGCAGCGTTGCGCTTGTCTGATTGATGTTTCTACAGAGTATTTAGCTGGCTTCATTGCCTTGGCTCGGGTGTTCTGAGCGATCTCTTGGCTTTGGTTTGCGCAATGTCAATTCGAATCACGGCAGCTCGGTGGAATCTGAGTACGGGCGGAGTTACGCTGTGACTGCAAACCTTAGGCAGGCAGACCATCCAGCATCGCGGTCCGCGTCATCAAGCTTTTCGAATTATTGCTAACTGATACCTGACAACACATCATGAAAGAAGCACTGCTACTCGAAACACCCTTTACTGAAGCAACGTACGCGATGCTGCATGAAGAAAGGTTGGCAACGATCGCTGAATCATTGCAGCCGTCGGCACAGCAGCTTGAACGTATTCAGCCACGCAAGCGCGAAAATGTTGATGATGCATGGCGTGATACCAGAAGAAGCGAATGTCCTGATGTAGACCTTGTTCGATCGCGAGAACGTGAGCGGATTGAGCGTGATCTACATGACGATCTTGGTGGCAATCTATCCGCACTGAAGATACTTTTAGAGCTGACCTGGCAGCAGATGCCAGCAAGCACGCAACTGGAGCAGCGTCGGTCTCAGTGGAATCAATTGATTGACCGCTCGATTGAGTCTATCCATAGGATCGCTTCCAACTTACGACCTGCAGCGCTTGAACATGGCTTACTGGCTGCACTGGAAGCAATGGCGCTCGAGCTGACCCAACAACAAGCTGTTCCATATCATGTCCATCACCGATCGCAAGCGATCGAGATGGAGACTACGCCAGCAATCGCCCTGTTTCGTGTTGCGCAAGAGAGCTTCAATAATATTCGTAAGCACGCGATTGCTTCGCAGGTGGATGTTTTTCTAATGGCGATTGACGACGCGGTTGTTCTAGAGATCATCGATAACGGCAAGGGCTTTGCGATAGACCAGTCATTCGCATCCACTTGCCTTGGTATTCGCGGTATGCGTGAACGTATCGAGCTATTGGGCGGCGAGTTTCATATGGCGTCTCGCCTCGGCAAAGGTACGCTGGTCCGCGCCACCTTACCGAGATGTGTTAACACCGACGCGTGCGCATGAGATCAAGCTCGGCGGTAACGAATTATCCATTGCGGGTATTGATTACAGATGATCACGCTATCGTTTGTGAAGGATTGAAGCAGATTATAGGCAGCGACCCAGCGTTCATGGTGATGGCTGAGGTCACTACCGCGGCGCAAGCGATGCAAGTGGTACGTGCAGGTGGCGTGGATATCTTAGTGCTGGATATATCACTACCCGACCGGAATGGTATCGAGCTGCTGAAGCAACTGAAACAAGAAACTCCTTCGTTAAAAGTATTGATTTGTAGTCTGCATCATGAGGATGCCTATGCACTGCGGGCGCTACGTGCCGGTGCCGCGGGCTATGTCAGCAAACAATGCGCGCCAGATACCTTGCTAAGTGCCTTGCATCAAGTGGCTGCAGGTCGAAAGTACATCAGTGCAGAGGTCGCTCAACAGCTCGCTACTCAAATCGGCAATGATGCGCAAGCAGCGCCTCATCAGCGCCTATCAGATCGCGAGTATCAAACATTTCTAAAAATCGCCATGGGTATGACGGTGACTGAAATCGCGGGACAACTCACGCTATCGGTGAAGACAATCAGCATGTATCGCACACGCCTGCTGCAAAAAATGCAGCTACGGAATAATGCGGAACTCACCCACTATGCGGTCCGTCACCAATTGCTCCCCGAAATCTCAGAACAATCCAACTCTGTGATGTTATGAGGGCGTTTCTTTTTTCCCGCGCGAGCTGGCGGGTGGCATAGGCCACACCGCGTGCCACATTTTGGCTGAAATGCGTGGCCAATAAACTGGCCGTGACAAATATCGCAACGCTGAATCGATAGCATACGATTATCAAAAAAACGAATTAGCGTCCAGGCACGGGTGAGCGATAAAACTGGCTGCTCCGATGGTGAGGGCGGCATCTGCTCCAGGTAGAGCCGATAGGCTTTAATCACGGCGTCGATACCATTGAGCCGCGCATAATCGAGCAAGTAACGATAAATCCCCATGAATACCGATGCATGGATATTCGGTTGCCAGCTGATAAACCAATCCGTTGAGAAGGGCAGCATGCCCTTTGGTGGTGAAACACCCCGTAGCTCTTTATAAAGCTTCAGCAAACGTTCGCGCGAGAGCGTTGTTTCTGACTCCAATAACTGAAGACGCGCACCTAAGCGAATCAATTCGCTCGCCAACAGGATCTGCCGCGCATCTCCGAACACACTTCTTATGCTCATGGGTCTTCAGCTCGCCATATCGTTCAATGGTGCCATGGGCTCACAGGGCTGCGCGGCGAACAGAATACTGGCATGCGCCTGTATTAGCGAACGGTCTTTCGAGAGATTACTTAGCAAACCGGCGATGGTTTCATCAAACCGTAGCCGTACTAACATCAAATTACTGGAAGCGAGACGGACGATCTGTGCGGGAGATAAGGTATCGATCAAGTCGGCGAGTTCGACGCTAATCCCGAGCCGGTAAATCGCCGTAGCGCGATCCTGTCGAACCATTTGCTGCGCAAGGATCAGATAAGCGAGATTCGTGTCGCGTATGCTCGACATCAGGTCGGGGGTCGTCATGAGGATGGGTCCGGTAGCGCGGCGTACCGCAAATTTTTCCAGCAAGGGCATTGTGCCGGTGAGTTGCCGCGAAGAAAATCAGCGCGCAGCGGTATTTCTTGTCCGCTGCTTGCTGTGTTGGATGTCGGTGTTTGTCTTACAGGAGGTTCTACCCCGCTGGCTAGGCGGGGCCACCGCAGACAGTACTGGACGTACTGCAAGGTGGCGCCAACAACACCAGCGAATTTCGTTAGGCGGGGAAAGCCGCTCAAACACCCCGCTGGCTAGGCGGGGCCACCGCAGACAGTACTGGACGTACGGCAAGGTGGCACCAACAACGCCAGCGGGGTGTTTGAGCGGCTTTTAGATGTCGTAAGAGTCGCGCTCTCCTGCAAGCGCCTGCTCCACTAATTTGCGCGACAAGTTGGGCGCCAATAGCTCAATGAAGGTGAATACATAACTACGCAGATAGGCACCTTGCTTGAGTGCGATACGTGAAATATTCATACCAAACAGGTGTCCGGCCGAAATTGCTTTGAGGTTGGTATCGCGATGGGTGTTATAGGCCAGGCCAGCGATGATGCCGACGCCCATACCAAGTTCGACATAAGTTTTAATGACATCGGCGTCGATCGCTTCCAACACCACGTCGGGCTTGAGCCCCCGTCGCGCGAAGGCCTGATCAATCTTGTTACGGCCGGCGAATGCAGCGTCGTAGGTGATCAGGGGATAGGCTGCCAAGTCCTCCAGCGTGATTGTTTTCTGACGATTGAGCGCATGATCATTAGGTACAACGACCATGTGCTCCCACTGAAAACACGGTAGCGAGACCAGACCCTCGACTTCGGCGATGGCCTCAGTGGCAATCGCCAGATCCGCTTGGTTGTGCAAGACCATGTCGGCCACCTGTTTGGGGTTTCCCTGCAACAGAGATAGCCTCACCTTGGGGAATTTTTGCGAAAAGCTCTGCACCACTGGCGGCAACGAGTAGCGCGCCTGGGTGTGGGTGGTGGCAATGGTGAAGCTGCCACTATCTTGCGCCGCGAACTCCTTGCCGATTCGCTTCAACGCTTCGACTTCTTGCAGAATGGTCTCGACCGCGCGCACCACCTGCCGACCGGGCTCGGTCAGGCCACGAATACGCTTGCCGTGACGGGCGAAGATGTCGACGCCGAGTTCCTCCTCCAGCTCGATGATGGCTTTGGAGACCCCGGGCTGCGAGGTGAATAGCGCCTTGGCCGCCTCGGTCAGGTTGAATTTCTGACGCACGGCTTCGCGCACGAAACGAAATTGGTGAAGGTTCATAGTCTTTTTTGCAAGTTTTACTGACCTTGGACCCCGGCCTGCGCCGGGGTGACTCTAACTACGCCCTGAACTCCGGCCTGCGCCCGGGAGGCAGCGGAAGGCACCGGCCGATCCATCGTCATTCCGGCGCAGGCCGGAATCCATAAAAATTTACCAAACGGCAACAAAAGTACCGGCATCCGTTTATATCCGAAATTCATATAAGCAAATGAATCTTGTATCGTTTGGAATATAGCCGAAGTTTATTAGCATTCCGGCTCCTTTGTCGGTATCTATATGACTTCCACTTATATTATTTCCGGATTCGCCGTGGGGCTGCTGGTCGGCCTGACGGGTGTCGGCGGCGGCTCGCTGATGACGCCGCTACTGACACTGCTGTTCGGAGTTAATCCGACGGTGGCGGTTGGCACCGACCTGGCGTTCGCCTCGATCACCAAAACCGCCGGGACGCTGGCGCACCGCATCCGAAATAACGTGCACTGGGAGATCGTCCGTCGGCTCTGCTTGGGTGCGCTACCCGCCGCCTTGCTGACAACGCTTGCGCTAAAATACTTTGGGGCGCTGGAGCAGCACATTACGCAGATCATTCGTTACACCATCGCGTTCTCAGTGTTGCTGACCGCGATCGCAATCGTCTTCCGTGGCCGCATGCAAACCTGGATCACGGCACACCCTGAGCGACAACTTCACGGCAGAGCGCAAGTGATCGCCACTGTCATTGCAGGTGCCGCGATTGGCACGCTGGTGACGGTTTCATCGATTGGTGCGGGTGCGGTTGGCGCCACCGTGTTGGTACTACTCTACCCGCATCTTAAACCCGCTGAAATTGCTGGCACCGATATCGCCTATGCCGTACCGCTGACCGCGATCGCCGCGATCGGTCACTGGTGGCTAGGCTCTATAAACTGGGCGCTACTGGGCATGTT
>JAIXQK010000006.1 GCA_027485795.1 Oxalobacteraceae bacterium | reverse complement strand
TCCGCGTCTTTGGCGATGTTACAGGCGAAGCCGATGTGGCCGTCGCCGAGTTTGCGCGCGGCGGCCGAGGACTCGGCCTCATCGAGCGCGACGATCACGACCTTGGCTCCTTCGCGGGCATAGGCGGCGGCGCAGTGAAACCCAATCCCGGTAGAGCCGCCGGTGAGGAAAACTAATTTATCCTTAAGTCGCATTGGTCCGAAAGTGTAAAGTTGTCAGACAACAAACGGCGGTGCGGGCAACGAAAAACCGCATGGGATGTTTGTGTTTATGCGTTGATTTTAGCCTAGGTAATCAGCGACCGCCATGGGCATGGGAAAACGATTGGAGGATATTTGCATATAAATCCTCTTCGAAAGGTAGCGACAGTGTCGGACTTAAATTAGCGATTTCAACTGGTCGCCAATAGGGGGGGAATAGGTGGCGTTTGCCTACCTTAAGAGCTCGGCGCTTTTTTAAGGCGATGCTGTGGAGGCTTTGTTTGACGCAGAAAGTGTCGACGAAGAAGTCGAATATGGGTGATTGAGTCTCAGTCGTATGCGTCGTGGGTCGTTCGCAGTTGGAGCAGTGAAGTCGGGTGCGATGAATTTAGTTTTTGGCGCTAGGTCGACTCTTTAGAAGGGTTTGCGGCAAAACTTGATGCAACAAATCGTGGTCTTTGTCTCTGGGGCCTTTAAATTGCACTCGCATCATCCTAGTGGGGCTTAATTCAAATGCAGTGCGGGAATCCCCCTTAGTCTCACCCGCAGCTTTATTCCCCATTCTCATTCGCCGCCTTGGCGTCGGTTCTTTGCGGCCGACTGCTTTTCGTATCTGCAACTTTGCTTTAGTTACATACTCTTATGGATTCTTCTCCTAAAATCCCGGTTTTTTGCCGTCTTATTGCCGCACGTCGTTTGTTGGCGGCTATGGCCTTATTGCCTGCGGGGTTCATGCTTACGCCTGGTGTATTTGCCGCTACTCTATATTGGGATGGGGGCACTGTTGACATAGCTGGAAATGGAAATGGGGTGAGTGCAGGAAATGCCGGCACTTGGAACTCAACTCTTAAGAATTGGGACGCCGGAGCTGTGCCTTATGTTGCTTGGGTGAATGGATTCGGGGATAGGGCTGTTTTCGGTGGATCAACGAGTTCAAAGACGGTTACTGTAGGTAGTGCCATTAGTGTTGGGGAGATCAATATCACTCAGCCTAGGTATACATTTGGCGGGACTGGGTCGTTAACTTTTTCGAACGGCACCATTGATGTTAATAACTCGAATTCTACGGGTAATACCGATAGTTCTGTTTTTAATACTCTTTTGGTCGGCTCTCTCGTATTTAAGGCAACTGGTAGCACTGGCACGACTGCAACATCTGGTGGTATCGGGGCTATTGTTGGGAATAACGTTAACTTAACTTCCTTTGAGCTTAATGCGAATTTAGACTCAAATCAGTTGTTGGTTGGTAATGCTGGAGCGCTTGGCTCTGCAGGGGCGGCGGTGAAGCTTACCAAGGGCATAGTCGGCCTATCTGCGGCGAATGGAACCGTATACAACGCTTGGAATACCGAATTTTCCGGTGGTAGCTTGAGATTGCGCGTCGCTGGTAGTAGCACCTATTCTGGCAACGGAACACTGACGGCAAACGCAACTTTCGCGACTATTGCGGGTGCCAATTTAGTTTACTCCGGAAGAGTTGCGTTGGGCGGAAATACGCTGACCCTTTCTCCGCAAAGTGCTACCGGCGCGGTAACAATTAGTAATATTGTGTCTGGTTCTGGTAATGTCGTTCTGACAAGCACGGGCAGCAGCAGCACGAATGCGGATGGACTGGGGACTGTTACGTTGAGTGCGGCGAATACTTATGGTGGTCAAACTGTAATCAGCACAAATGGGACGTTGGTTATTGCTTCGAGCGGCTCTATTAATTCCAGTAGCGGGGTTGTGATTAATAGTGGTAGATTCCGTTATGATAATGCATCTACCCCGCTGACTGTGCCGATAGTATTAAACGCCGGCACTTTGACAGGCACTGGAGCAGTTACGCTTGGTGCTGTCACCGTTTCAAATAACTCTTCGGCAATCATAACGAACAATAACGGTGTGGCTGGGGCCGGTCTTGCCGTGGGTAATCTTACCTTTAATGGCGCTGCAAGAATTAACTTAAGCATAGATGGCACCGTTTCAAGCCCGTCCAGCAGCCCAACCACGTTAATCGCTGCCGGAGCGCTGTCGACCAACGCGGCAGGGAGTGTTTTGATTGCTCCCTCGACAAGCACCGGTTTGTGGACTACTGGTTCGGTTTATAATTTATTGAGCTATACCGGAGGCTCGATTGGTGGAGCCGGATTCGGTCAATTCACGTTGAATGCACTTTCTGGTCTTACGTCTCGCCAGTCGTCCGTATTTTCCAATACTGGATCTGCTATAACTTTGGCAATTAATGGAGATAACCCGTATTGGGTGGGTGGAACCAATGGCGACTGGAACACTACACAGACCGGTAATTGGAAGCTTGTCGGTTCCGGAGCTGACACGACGTTTATTCAGGGCGACGAGGTTCATTTCACGGATGGGGTTGGGGGCGGAGTAACTAATGTGAATATTGCCGCGAATGCCGCTACGGCCGCAGTTCTTTTTAACAATAGTTCGACCGATTATACGATCAGCAGTTCGGGAGGTTTTGGGATCACATCGGCTGTGAACGTTACAAAGACTGGAACGGGAACGGTGACGATTTCTTCGAATAATACTTATAGTGGAGGCACCGCGGTTAACGCAGGCACCCTTCGCGTTCAAGGCGGCGGAGCCATCGGTGATTCAAGTGTGGTAACACTCGCCAATGCTGCTTCAGCGACTCTCGATGTTCAATCAAGCGAAACTATCGCTGGATTGAGTGGCGGCGGTTCCAGCGGAGGCACCGTTAGTATCGCTAGCGGCCAGACGCTTACCCTCTCGGGAGCCACGGCACAAACTTACGCGGGCACCATTTCAGGGCAGGGAAATTTGGCGCTTTCGGGCTCCGCCAATCATACTTTGACCGGTTTGCCTTCTCACACAGGAACGACTTCCATAGCCTCTGGCGCTAGATTGGCCGTTAATCGTTCCGACAGCGTGAACTTTAACAGCGAGCTTAATGGTTCAGGCACTTTTTCGGTTGTTGGGACTGGCACCGTTGTCTTGGGGGCAAGTAGCACTTTCAATGGGACTGTTTCCCTTGCCAATACCGCCGGCACCACGCTCAGCCTTAACAACATTAATCAAAGCTTTGGTGCTATTACCGGCGGAGGAACAACCGGCGGCACCATAGCCATCGGTTCTGCCAACTTGACTCTTCGCGCTTCCGGCAACCAGACCTACACCGGATTTTTATCGGGTTCTGGTAATTTGATTGTTAATGCGTCGAATCCACTCGCAACAGTTTCTTTTGGCGGCACTGACACCGCCGCATCGACTGCATTCACAGGAAATACATATGTGCAGTCTGGCATATTTATCCTGGGCAGGACTCACAATATTCTCGGCGCCAACAGCAGTGGTCTTGGTAATCAGACGGTGTTCGTTTCCAACGGTGCCACAGTTCGGCTAAATTATGCCAATGCGGCTTACACCCAGTTTCAGAATTATGTTTTGAACGGAACCGGTGCGGATGGAAATGGTGCGCTGCAGGCACTGGGTATAAATTTCGGTTCAGGTGCTCAAATTGGTGGAATCGTTGCCGAGAGCGATAGCTTGGTTCGTGTAACGAGAGACAACAGCGCGAGTAGCCAAACGTTGCAGGTCCGCAATGCTTTGGCTGGAAGCGGCAACTTGACGATCGACGGCGGCGCTGGTGCACGACCCGGCATTACACTACTTACGGTTGGATCAAGCAATCTTACGCTAGGGGGCAACACCTACCAAGCCTACAGCGGAAATCTTGCGCTTACTGGTAATTCGACCTTGATCGCCGGAGCTGCTAACGCATTGGGTAATGCAAAGTTGGTCACGCTAAGCACGGGGACCACGCTTCAGATCAATACAGGTAATCAGACCGTAGGTGGACTCTCCGGGGCGGGCGGTGTCGTGTTCAATGGCAACTCCACTTTGACCCTAGGCGCCAACGATCTGAGTGCTTCGTTCTCCGGTGTGGCATCGAGCAATAGCACCGTCATGGGCTCCATTGCCAAAATTGGCCTAGGCACGCAGACACTTTCTGGCGCCAATACCTATACGGGAACGACAACCGTTTCCGGCGGCACTTTGCTCGTTGATACCACTGGTTCACTGGCCAACACCTCCGGC
>JAIXQK010000144.1 GCA_027485795.1 Oxalobacteraceae bacterium | reverse complement strand
ATAGGCATCATCGTCACCGTCTCGGTGATCCTCTTCAGGCGCTTCCGCCGCGCCGGCTGGCTGTAGCGCTCGCGATCAGAAGCGGATCGGCAGCGCAATGCCGATCCGGAAGTCCGGCGCGGCGCGCGTGACGCCAGCCCCCAACAGCAGGTCGATCGCCGTCGCTCTGCCCAGTGCGGCCGAGGCGCCCAGCTCGACCAGGCCGATACTGCCGTCGGTGCCCGCTATCGGCACGCCATCGATGCGTGCCCGCTCGAAGTCACGCAGGCTGAACGCAGCACGCAGCGACGTGGTCGGGCTGGTCGCCAGACCCACGCCGATGCGAAAGCCATGCGAGTTGCCGAGATCGACCTCGCCCGCGCCCTTGCGATCGGGACGCAGGTGCGTGAATGCATAGCTGCCGAAGAACACCAGCGGATCGGAACGCTTGAGTGCGGTCAAGCTGGCGCTGATGCCGTCGAAGCCGCTACCGAGCGCGATCGACGGGCCGGCATCGAACACGGTGTTGCGCCCGTTCGCGAACTGCCACGAGAACGTGCCGATCAGGCTCGGCAGCAATGCGCGCTCGCTCAGCAGCTGCTTCGACAGCGCGACGTAGGCATCGCCCTCGCCGCTGGCGCGATTGACCGCGCCACCGGATTCCCGGCGCTCCCATACATACGGCATGCCCGCCTCGAGCTGCCAGCGTGCCGGCAGGCCGGCGCGGATCGCAAGACCGGGCCCGTAGGCATCGCGCCTCAGACCGCCGACGTCAAGCTGCGAGTAGATGAAGTTCGCCTCGACCTCCAGCGCGCCGGCCGACAGCAGCAGGCCACGCTCGCGCACGAGTGCCCGCTCGAGCGCGCGGTTGCTGTCGGCATCGTCATCGTCCGGTGCGGGCACGGCAGCAGGCAGCACGCGGCGCGGAGTCAGTTCGCGCTCGAGCGCGGCTATGCGTTGCCGCAACTGCCGGACTTCGGCTTCCTTCTCGGCGAGCTGGCGACGCAGTGTGTCGGCGTCCTGTGCAAGGGCCGGCATGGCCAGCAGCGACGCCATCAGCAAGGGAAGTTTGTTCATCGTTGCGGGTCGGGTGTCAGGGGTTCGATGCGAAACGCGGTGCCGCTCCAGCTGCGCAAAAAGGCGGCGTGCGTCATGCGGTAATTGCCGAAGGCCGGATCGCCGACGGCGACATGCGTAGCCCCAACCTCGCGCACGATCACGAAATGGTCGAAGCCGCGCAGGCTGACCGGCACGATGGCCGGCGCAAACGGCCGCAGGTCGTCGAGCGACATGCCGGCGTACGCCTCGCCCGCGAGGCCGATGCCCGCGAGATAGCGCTTCATGTCGAGCAGCGAAAAGCCGCCGCGCGTGCGCACGCGCAGCTCGTCGGTGTAGCCAAGCAGGCCGTGCGCGACTTGCCGCTCGGTCACGGGGCGCTGCCAATCGTAGGTCAGCAGCGTGGCCAGCGCGGCGGCGGCGCAGCTGTTATCCCAGCGCTGCAGGATGAGGTTTTCGCTGCGGTATTCCAGCAGCGAGCGGACCGGGCGCTGTGCGTGCCCATCGGACAACGCGAGCAGCAGCAACACCATCAGCAAGCCACGCAGCAGGCCTGCGCGGCCTGCTGCGCGAAGCGGCAGGTGGCAGGCCATGCCTCAGCGGCCTGAGGACAGGGTGGGGTTGGTGTTGATTTTGTCGGCCGAGGGCAAATTCATGCCGGCGATTTTGGATTCGGCCGTCGCTCCCTGGAAGCTGCCGGGATTGGTTCCGTCGGCGCCATTGCCCCAGCCATTGTTGCCCTTCACGGTTTCGGGCGGACAGCTGTGATAGTCGGTGCCGGCCACCACCATGTCGAGTTGGGCGTCCGTCATTTTCACCGGCGCTGCCAGCGAGGGCAGCGATACCAGTGCGGTCAGCGATAGCGCAGCGGCCGTGGTGGAAAATTTCATCAAGTCCTCCGTTGATAGAAGCGCTCGATCAGCGCCACGTCATGATCCGGATCGCTACGGTCGCGGCATTGACTGCGCTTAAGTCAGGCAAGGGCATTGCGCCCTGCCAAAGGGGGCACGGAGGACTTGGCTTTCGACCAGACTCTCCAAGGTCTGGCCGGACTGATGCGGGTACTGGTATTGCTGGGGAAGCAGGTCGAAGGCAGGCCGGCCGAGCTTCCCCACGAGGGGCTGGACCAAAGGAAAACGGGCTAGCTCTTTTGGAGCTAGCCCGTTGACTTTACTGCTTAATTTTGGTGCGGCCGGCAGGAATCGAACCCACGACCCCTTGGTTCGTAGCTGCCGATCTTGTTTTAAATTATTGTTTTTTATAGAGTTTTTTGAGCGCAATTCCTTCATTTTCGCTCTGTCGTGCTCACTAACTTTGTCGAGATGTCCAAAAAATGTTCAAAAATTTTCTGATAGCGGAACCCCTAAGTTTTCGCTGAGTGCCACAGTTTTTTCCAGGGCGCGCGAGTTCCGGCCGGCTTAATCATACGAACTACTCTTTCAGTGGGAGATGCTTTGGAAGAATCCATTCCAAAAAACGCAGTGCTGCAGACTCTGCACGACTGGCGCGCTACCTCCCCTGATGCAAATTGACTCCTAGTTGCTGAAGAGCATCGTCCAGACAACTTTCGATGTTTTTATCCCACCTAATTCTAATAACCGAGAAACCTGAATCCTGCGCCCATAAATCCTTGATACGATCTCGACGAACCGTCGCCTCGTGAACTCTGACTGCGTCATCTTCGGTCATACCTGTATACCGAACCGGGGCAAAGTGATGCGGACCGTCTAGTTCAATAAATATCCCCTCACTAGGCAAGAAGAAATCGAACCTAGCATATCGATTTCCGCCTTCTTGCAGAGGAATTGGTAAACGCCACTCGATCTCGTGTTCAAACTTGTTTTCTATCAGCCATGCCCTAACCCTCGTTTCGCCGCTTGACTGCGCGCATTTCGAGCAGCCTTTTCCCTCCAAATGTGCAGCAGGAGTTTGTAAAAAAACTCCATGATCGGAGCATAAGATCTCAACTTTCGTAATGTAGCTGACGTACCTGACTTGAGAATAATCGTATCTGTCCTGATGTAAACGGCGGAAGCGTCGAATGATCTCATCATTGCCTAGGGTTTTTTCCCTTGCCGCCCGGAGTCTCGCTTCCCGTCCACAATCTGGGCACCCCTTCCCGATCCAGTGTTGAGCCGGAGTCTGCATAAATGAGCCGTGCAAGGCGCACCTAATTTCGACCTTCTTCTGCGAGTGGAGATATCTCACTGAAGAGTAGTCATATTTGCTACCGTGAACTTCGGCGAAGCGTCGCGAGACTTCCTCCCACTCAAGTGTAAAAAGGGTTTTTCGCGCTATACCGGCGGTCTCTCTGCCGCATTTCAAGCATCCTCGGCCAGCCAAATGATTAAACGGCAGTTGCAGAAACTCGCCATGGTGTCGACAGATAAGGTGAACGGGATCTGTCGCTATCAAGTACTTTGTTTCCGAATAGTCGTAGGTATCGCCATGCAGCATCACTGCTCGACTAATAAATTCTTTTGTAGTTAGTCGCTTTCGCTGACCGTTGATTTCACGTGCGCAGTCAGGACACCCACCACCAGCCCAGAGATTAAAAGGCAAAATTAAAAATTGCCCATGCTTTCGGCAACCGATAGAAACTTTGTCGTACTGCGTTCTATACACAGCTTTCGATAAATTATACCTATCGCCATGAATTGCTTTTACGCGATCAGCGAATTCAACTTGCGTTAAACGATGCGCAATGTCTCTATGGGATCTACCACAAGCCGGACAACCGGATCCTTTCAGATGCACTGCTGGCTTCTGTGGAAAAGGACCATGCTCACGACACACGATCGTAACTGGCTTCTTCGTCCCTTGAGATTCTACTAGTTCGTAGCTGTAACGGTCTTGGTGTACTGCTTTGAATCGCTGCACAAGCTCAGACGTGCTAATTCGACGTTTGGTAGATGAAACTTTGACAGAAGACTTCCGCGATTCAGCGGCACACTCTTTACAACCAGAACCCAGAATATGGGATTGGGCTTTTTGAGAGAATTCACCATGGGTCGGACACCGGATAGTGACAGCATATGCCATCCCCTTGTAGCAGCAAGCCGAATAATCATATTTGTTGCCGTGCACTTTACTTGCGAGGTCTTTCCATTCCTCCTCAGTGTAACGACGAGTCATAAAGATCTACCTAATAAACAGGTTCGGGACGGCCAACCCACATTGGCTAAAAGAAAGCGCGAGTATCGAAACAAATCTGGGTATAAAAAAATTTTTTCTCACTTTTACTAAGTCGCAATACTCCAAAGCAAATTAGTTTTTATATAGTTAGAAGCATAATATCAAAAATCATAATTAAATCTGCCTATGATCCGTCAGCGTATGTAGATTTTCGCCACGATCTCCTGCAATGCTTCCAGCCTCCGCCTATCCTCCCTGCACCCGGCATAGTTCTCCGCCACCGTCACGGCAACGGTTTCAGACTTGACGGTGGCTGCACCAGCTCGGCCGGGATCGTCAGCGCCGGGCAGCGGCAGGCCGGTGGCGGCGGCGTCGTGGAACACCCGGAAATCACCAGGCAGCACAGGCAAAGTGCTCGGTACATAGTTCTCCACCTCCCTGATCTGGTCGCGCACGATCACCCGCTCCTGCGCGGCCTTCTCGACAAAGCGAGTCACGACCTTCGTGATGACCCGCTGATTTTCTGAGGCGCGCTCATGGGCAACGCGCTCGATGGCAATCGCCTGGGCCTCCCACTGCGCACGCACCTCGGCCGCGCCCGAGCGCCGTCCCTCGAGGTGGCACTTCCAGCCCGCCCCGGCGAGCATCAGCAGCGCGAACGCCGCCAGACCCAGACGCAGCCCCACCGTACTCACGCGATGCCCTGCACGTAGCCGGTGCCCTGCCGGATCGTGAGCAGCTGCCCGCGCGGCTTTTCCTCCGCCAGCCCGACTTGCACCCACGCGTCGTATTCCAGAATGATCTGGTCGAAGCCGAGGTTCATCGCCGCGATCTGCTGCGCGAGCCGCTTCGGGGGAATGCCGGCGACGCTGATGTCGGCGGCCAGACCCTTGGTGTGCGCGCTGGTTTTCGCGCTGCCGGGGATGATGGCGTTGAGCGCCGGGCTACGGTAGCCGCTTGAGACCCGGATCGGCAGCCCGCCGAGCTCTTCGCGGATGGATTCAAGGTAGCCGGCCAGCCGGCACAGGTTTTCCACCACCTCACGCCTTGCATCCTCAAAACCGATGACGGGTACGAAGTTGACAAGTGGCACAAGCGGATCCGACTTCGCCAACGCGGCTTTGAAAGTTTTGAGCTCGCGGAAGGCTGGCTGATCGCGTAGATGGCGCGTATCGATCGGGAGAACACCGAGGGGGTACGTGGCCGAAGGACCTTCGAGGAAGCCTCGATTCACTACATGCATACCCACAGCAACAAGCCGCCACTGGAGTCCGACACCTATCATCTGAAGCCGGTGATGCTGCACATCGGGCACTTGGGGCTCGAGCAGGTACTCTACGAGACCCTGCGCCCCTTCATCGCCGGACGTATGGCACAAGGGATCAAAAACAAAACCATCAATCTGTCGATGAGCACTGTCCGCAACATTCTTAATCTCGCTGCGACCGACTGGCGCGACCATAACGGCTTCATGTGGCTTGCCCAGGCACCGCGCATCACCTGCCTCGACCTTGATGATCAACGACCTCCGAGGCCGCTGGCATGGTCAGAGCAGCGGAGGCTTTTGCCGCCGCTGCCCGACCACCTGGCAGAGATGGCGCTGTTCATGCTCAACACCGGCCTGCGAGACCAGCCGGTGTGCAACTTGCAATGGGAATGGGAAGTACCGATCCCGCAGCTGGGCTGCTCAGTGTTCATCGTACCGAAGGAATTCGTGAAGGGAACGCGCAAGAGCAAGCGTGAACGCGCCGTCGTGTGCAACTCGGTGGCGCAATCCATCATCGAGCGGCAGCGCGGCAAGCACCCGACCCATGTTTTTGTTTACAGGCGCGAGCGGGTGAAGAACAAAGACAGGGAGCCGACCATGCCGTACCGCCCGATCCAGACCATGAACAACAATGGGTGGCAACGAGCTCGGGCAGCGGCGGGTCTGGGCGACCTGCACGTTCACGACCTGCGTCATACGGTCGGCATGCGGCTGAGGGAAGCGGGAGCGCGGAAAGAAACCATTTCCGCGATTCTCTAGCACTCGAACGAATCCATCACCGATCACTACTCGATTGCGATGGTGAGGGAGATCTACGAGGCGCTGGAGAAGATCAAGGATGAGGGAAGCAGCTGGAACAAGTCGCTGCAGACACTGATCTTTGAAGCCCGGGAGAAGGGTGTCCAAAAAGTGTCCAAAAATTTGGAGACTCTGGAAAGGAAAACGGGTTAGTGCTTTTGACACTAACCCGT
>JAIXQK010000106.1 GCA_027485795.1 Oxalobacteraceae bacterium | reverse complement strand
TTGATCGCCCAGACACAAATCACGCAGGAATTTAGCTCGCGGGCTAACAAGATGGTGGGTGAGTACGTCGAATCTCAACAAAAGGCCTTACACAAGGCGTTAAAAGATGCTCCGTCTGACGAAGCAAAGCGCCAGATAAAACAGCAGCAATCTGATCTTCGAAAAACAGAACATGCCTTAAACATTCTGATCGGCGCGGTGACCGGCGTTGCGAGCGCGGCGGTGACCAAAGAAGCCTTATCAGCAGCAGCAGAAAAAATGCGAGATCTGATGATCGAAGATTCGCAGAAATTCAGGGGCATCACCGATGGGAAGACAACAATCACCAATATGTCGGGCAGTAGCGTTGGGGTACGCCACGATGAAATTAAGTTGGGTGGAACGCGGATGGATTTGGATGCGCTGTGTGGTGATAACTATTACCGGTGCAAAACAAATATTATTGATGGAAAGCCAGTCGTCACATTGAATGACGCAGGTTTAGTCGTTTTTAAAGAAGATGGCGCAGGCATGTCCCTAGAGAAATTTTTGCAAACGAAAGAAGGAAAAAAACTTGAAGGACTCACCGGTGGAATTCAGGGAGCAAAGGGAACTCTGTTTGGCATTCCTTACGCGGCCGGCAGCTGGCAAGACCAGTTAATTGAATCTTTTGCGGGCACTCATGATGTTATCGGCGGGAAACTGAGCGGTTTATATGATGCGAACGGCAATATTGTGCAAGGCCTCTCAGGCGAAAAACGCTTTTTGTATGACCGATGGGCGGATGTCGCAGTGATTCCTTCGGCACCATTCGCTTTGGCGGAGCGTCTGTCACCTGCGCTTTGGCAGGCTATTTCGATTGTTTTGAAGGAAGCAAAATGAATCTGCACTTAAGAGTGCTGTCGTGCTTTGTGCTGATTGCCACTTTATCGGCTTGCTGCCCAAATGGTTGCTTTGTGCTGTCTGGCGCAGCATTCGAGGCACTAGCCCGTCCCAGCCCGATGCGCGAAGATTGGTCGAAACCTGGCCACTCAGATGCCGAGAGACGATCTGATTGGGAAAACTGTGGAGGCTACGAAAACGGAAACTTTATACCCAAGATTGAAATAACCCAAAAAGAACAAAGGCCAGAAGAAAAAGACGACTCCGCCGCACATAGTCGCTTATATCGAGAACTACAACGCTGCATGAAGCGACTGGGTTATGAGTACATCGGGAAATGCTATGACAACGAGATATCTCGCTCACTCCCTGCTTGTGGCGCTCCTTGAATAACTTTACTGGTTGAGGCTACTGTTTAATCGGGCGCAGAAGTAGAGACCAGAGGCGGTCACGTGTTATCAGCTCGATAGACAATATTCCCAAGTTGGTTGTATTTTTGATTAGGACTTGCCGAACAGTAGGCGCTCTAAATGAAGTAATTAAGATTACGGCTTAGTAGATCAAGCCGCATGTCGATCTGTCTGTTCTGGTGACGCCTGCAGTTGCGCTAACAGCTTCGCCTCTTTTTCTTTTGCATTGCGCAGGTGACGCTCCTTCACATGCCCATAGCCGCGGATCTCTTCTGGTATGCGCGCGATCTCTGTAACCAAGGACACGGTTCTAGCATCCAGTGAAACGCATAGCGACGTGATGGTGGCGCAATACTGCTCAATCAGCGCACGCTCGGTCTTGCGTTCTTCGGTATGACCAAACGGGTCAAACAAACTACCGCGCAGGAAGCGCAGTTTGGCGAGGATTGGGAACACCTTACCGACCCAACTACCGTAAGGCTGCTTGATCAGGTGGCCTTTTTCATCGCGTTTGGAGAGCAATGGTGGCGCAAGGTGGTACTTGATCTCGTAGTCACCTTCAAACATTGTCGCGATGCGCGCTTTGAATGCAGGATCGCTATGCAGTCGTGCGACTTCGTACTCATCTTTGTACGCCATCAGCTTGAATAAATAACGCGCTACCGCTTCAGTCAGCTGCAAACTACTGCTTTCGCCGACCACACGTCGCTCATCTGCGCGAACACGCTCAACAAAACTGTGATAACGCTGTGCATAGCTGGCGTTCTGGTATTGCGTAAGAAATTCTGTGCGGTGGGTAATCAACTCATCGAGCGATTGTTTACGCTTGAAGGCAATCACTTGCGCCGGCGATTGCGCATTCAAAGATTGCTCGAGCGCTGCAAGATCATGCGCAGCGAGTCGACCCCATGCAAATGATTGCTGGTTAAAGTCAACCGACACACCATTCAGCTTGATCGCTTGCATCAGCGCTGACTCGGGTAACGGTACCCAACCTCGCTGCCAGGCATAGCCAAGCATGAACATATTGGTTGCGATGGAGTCCCCCATTAGCGCGGTGGCAATCTTTCCTGCTTGTACCGCATCGACATTGTTCTCACCGCAGGCTGTGCGAATTGCTTCAACCGACGCCGCATCCGGATAAACCCAATCCGGGTTTTTTACAAAAGCTGCAGTGGGTGCCAAGGTGGCATTTACTACAGCGTGTGTGCGGCCCTGACGCATACGCGATATTGCGTCTTTGCTGGCAGCGACCAGTACATCACAGCCAATCAGCAAGTCAGCCGCACCAGTACCGACACGCGTAGAAAAAATATGCGCATCTGAATCAGCCAAGCGCACATGCGACATCACTGGCCCACCTTTTTGTGCCAGACCACTCATATCAAGCACGGTGCACGCCTTACCCGCCACATGCGCGGCCATGGCAAGTATCTGCCCGACGGTGACGACACCGGTGCCACCGATACCAGTCACTAGCACGCCGAACGGCTGTTCGAGTGAACTCAAGGTAGGCAAGGGCAAAGCTTGCGCGCGCTCGAACGCACTGGGTTGGTTACTGTCTTTACCGGCTGCTTTTTTCGGCTTTCTTAACTGGCCACCTTCCACAGTGACGAAGCTCGGGCAAAAACCCTGCACGCAGGAGAAGTCTTTATTGCAGGTAGATTGATTAATCTGACGCTTACGGCCAAGCTCTGTTTCAAGTGGCTCGACTGACAGGCAATTCGACTGCGCGCTGCAATCACCACAACCTTCACACACGCTTTCATTGATGACGGTGCGCTTGGCCGGATCCGGATAGGCGCCGCGCTTGCGACGCCGACGTTTTTCAGAAGCACAGGTCTGGTCATAGATGATGGCGGAGACTGCTTTGATTTCACGCAGCTCACGCTGTACCGCATCAAGCTCAGTACGGTGGCGTATCGTGACCCCGGCACCCCACTCGGTATCAGCCGCATATTTATCGGGCTCATCGGTCACCACGACAATCGGGTTTACACCTTCGGCAGCAATTTGACGCGAGATCATCGCCGGGTCGAGCGGACCATCATGTGTCTGACCGCCGGTCATGGCGACCGCATCATTGAATAAAATTTTGTAGGTCATGCTGACCTTGGCCGCAACCGCAGCACGTATCGCCAGCAAGCCTGAATGGTAGTAAGTACCATCGCCAATATTGGCGAATACATGCGACTCTTCTGTAAACGGTGACTCACCAATCCAGGTGACACCCTCGGCACCCATATGGGTTGCTGTGACCGTCGAGCGATCCATCCACAGCGCCATGTAGTGACAACCAATGCCCGCTAGCGCACGACTACCCTCAGGTACACGGGTAGAGGTATTGTGCGGACAGCCGGAGCAAAAGTAGGGAATACGATCTTTTTGCGGGTCGGGTTTGGTGACTTTGAGTGTGTCTTCTTTCGCCTCTATGAATGCCAGGCGCTCGCGCACACGCTGTTCAACCGGATGACCCGCGAAATAAGTTGAAATACGCGCCGCAATTGCACGCGCCACTAAGGTAGGGTTTAGTTCATACGTCGCGGGCAGTAACCACTCACCATGTCCAGCACGCCGCGAGTTGCTCCACTCGCCGGAATCATCAAACTTGCCCACCACACGCGGCCGCACATCATCGCGCCAGTTATAGAGTTCTTCTTTTAATTGATACTCAAGCAGCTGACGTTTTTCTTCAACCACCAAAATTTCTTCCAGACCGGTCGCAAACTCGCGTACACCGGAAGCCTCAAGCGGCCAGCTCATGCCAACCTTGTAAAGACGCAAACCAATATCGCGTGCGACTTCTTCGTCGATGCCCAGATCATCCAAAGCCTGACGGGTATCGAGATACGCTTTACCAGCGCTGAGAATGCCGAAACGTGGTTTGGGGCTATCCCAGATGATGCGGTTCAGTTGATTGGCACGCGCATAGGCCAGCGCGGCATACCACTTGTAATTGACCAACCGAGATTCCTGATCCAGCACCGCATCCGGCCAGCGAATATTCAGCCCGCCTGCAGGCATGTCGAAATCGTCCGGCAACATGATCTGCACACGATCGGGATCTATGTCCACGGTCGCGCCAGACTCTACGACATCGGTCACGCATTTCATTGCCACCCACAAGCCGGTGTAACGACTCATAGCCCAGCCGTGCAAGCCGTAGTCCAGATACTCCTGTACCGTCGACGGGTACAGCACTGGTATGCCGCAGGCTTTGAGAATGTGTTCGCTTTGGTGGGCGTTGGTGGACGACTTGGCAGCATGGTCATCGCCGGCCAGTACCAGCACACCGCCATGCTTGGCGCTACCCGCGCCGTTGGCATGCTTGAACACATCGCCACTGCGATCAACGCCCGGGCCCTTGCCGTACCACATCGAAAACACACCGTCGTATTTCGCACCAGGAAACAGATTGACTTGCTGCGTGCCCCAGATGCTGGTGGCGGCCAGATCTTCGTTCACACCTGGCTGGAAGCGCACATGGTTCGCCTCGAGATATTTTTGCGCTTTGGCCGCGGTCTGGTCGACGCTGCCGAGTGGGGAGCCACGATAACCACTGATGAACCCCGCCGTATTCAAACCTGCCTTCAGGTCGCGTTGCCGCTGCAACATTGGCAGCCGTATCAGCGCCTGCGTACCGGTCAGGAATACCCGTCCACGCTCCAAGGTGTACTTGTCGTCGAGGGTAATCGCTTCCGGCTGCAAGGCGTGCAGGGATGCGAGTGGGGCATTCATCAGTCTCTCCTTGGCGGATCTCGGTGGATGGTGAGAAGTATGGCAGCGTGGCGCAGTTTCGTAAAACGCCCCGTCAGACTCGGCCGTTTGATCCTTGGCCTTTGTATAACAGCTTGCGCTGGGGCGACGCAGTCGGGGCTGAAATCCCTCCAATGACGGTCACAGAACGAACCGAGATCAAGTGGATTGGCTGGCAGATCTGGAGCTTCCCCACTGGTCATAGGGCTTTAGGCTTCGGGCGTATTGATCACTGGCCCGACTGCAATGCCTGCGATACCGCCTGCACGCGCGCAGCATGAATTGCATCAGGAATTTTCTCTGATGCGCGCTCGGGCGAATTGCGCGTCACCTCGGCGGCAATGTCACCGGCGTTCACTGACTGCGCTGTCGATAGGGCATTTTGTAGCAAGGGCTTTTGCGGAAAATCGGCAGCAGGGTCCTGTGCATCAAAGCACTCGCAAACATCCAGCAGCGCCATGAACCGTGCTGGCTTGCGAAAGGCATCACAGCGCTCAAGTAACTTGACCATATCTGCTGCCGGCATAGTGCTAGCGCGGGCGACCGCCGCATGTTCACGCGCTACGATGATGGCCAAGTCACGCACCTCGTGCGGCAACCTGAGTCGCTTGCCGAGTTGCTCAACGATGGCGACACCGCGCGCGTCGGCGGCCAGCGCTTGCGGTAACGCTGCCAAGTTGGTCGAAGCGAGACCCAGATGCGGCATCAATACAGCAAAGCGCGTGGCCAGTGGCAGGTTATGTGCAGCCGCGACATCCAGCACGCGTAGGGCGTGCATAAAGCAATCTGCATCTTTACCGTGGTGTGGTTCGGATGTCTTCGTCAACGGCACTGGCAAGGGGACACCGACGAGCCCCTGTAATTCGGGCAGGATGCGCGCCAGCGCACCGCAATCCTGCAGCACCGAGAACATACGCGATGGCTTGGCCTCGGCCAGCCCACGCGAGATTTCTTGCCAGACGCGTTCAGCGACTAGTGCATCGACTTCGCCAGCGTCGACCATCTGACGCATCAGCGCCACGGTTTCTGGTGCAACGGAAAAATCGATAAAGCGTGCTGCGAAGCGGGCGACCCGCAATATGCGTACTGGGTCTTCGACAAACGCGGGCGACACATGACGAAATACACGCGCCTGGATATCTGCGCGACCACCATACGGATCAATTGGTGTCCCGTCTTCATCCTGCGCGATGGCGTTGATGGTGAGGTCACGCCGTTGCAAATCTTGCTCAAGCGTGACATCAGACGTCGCATGAAATGCAAAGCCCGCATAACCGGGCGCGGTTTTACGCTCGGTACGTGCCAGCGCGTATTCTTCATGCGTCTGCGGATGTAAAAAAACCGGGAAGTCCTTACCCACTGCGACAAAGCCAAGAGCCTGCATCTGTTCAGGCGTAGCGCCCACCACCACATAATCGCGATCCTTGACTGGCAGACCGAGCAGCGCGTCGCGTACAGCGCCACCGACCACGTACGTCTTGAAACCTGTCATGTACTTGGGCGCAGATACTCAGGCGCGATCGCCTCGAGTGGCGTAGGTTGCCAATGCGGCGGCAGTGGGTACTGTCCGCTGGCGATATTGTCTTGCTTCATCGAGTCGAGGTTGTCGCGACTCATCAGCGTGGGGCCCGGTAACATTTCAAGCATGAAGGCCTGCAGGCGGGCTATCCAATCGGGCAGGCCGATGACAGGGCGAGCATGTCCGCTGTACTCACCTGCTAGTCGAACTAATTCACGCAAACTGTATTGCCGTGGGCCGACCAGCTCATACACCCGACCGATGCTGCTGGGATCATCGAGCGCATCCACAAAGGCTTGTGCGACATCACCCACATAAACCGGCTGAAACTTTGCATCCGCACCACCCACCGCCATCAGCGGCGCTAACGACTGTAGCTTGGCAAATAAATTCAAAAAACTGTCTTCGGCACCAAACACCACCGAGGGACGAAACGAAGTGACTTGCAAGTCTTTGGCATCGAGCAAAATTCGCTCGCCTGCAGCCTTCGAGCGTGAGTACATCGATGGCCCGTCGATGGCCGCGCCAAGCGCCGACATGTGCAACACCCGCTTGACCCCATGCCGTGCACATACCTGCGCCAGCAAGCGCGGCAAAGCGACATGCGCATGCTCGAATGCAGGTCCCCATGGCCGCGCCGGGCGTGAGTGCAATACGCCGAGCAAATTGATCACGCAGTCAACGCGCGGCAGTAGTCTGTCTAAAACTGCAGGATCAAAAATATCGGCAACCGTCACTTGTACGGTCGGCAAGACCTGCAAGTGGCGCGCACGGTTGTAGCGCCGCGTTGGCACAATCACATGACGACCCGATGCCGCTAGGCGTGCCGCAATGTGGGTGCCAATAAAACCGCTACCGCCGAGCAAAAGTATGGAGGGGTGTCGCATAGGTGGCCTCAGGGCAAATCGCCGAGTTCGATCAGGTTGGCATCGCGTGGTGACACCATACCAAGACGCGTTTTTAGTGAGGGCGCATGACTATCAAAATGCAATGAATACCAAGTCGCATTGGCGAGTACGTTTTTGACGTAGCCACGCGTCTCGGAGAAAGGAATGCTCTCAGCGAAAATAGCACCTTCCACGGGTTTTTCCAGCAGAGCACGCCACTGCCGCGGCCGCCCTGGACCAGCGTTGTAAGCAGCGGTCGCCAATGTCTGCGAACCACCCAAGGTGGACAGCACCATGTTTAGGTACTGTGTGCCGAGCGTGATATTGGTACGGGTGTCATTCAGCGCCGAGAGGGAGAAGCCGCTCATACCGATTTTCTTGGCGACATAGGTGGCGGTGCGCGGCATGATCTGCATCAGCCCCGAGGCCCCGACGACCGAGCGTGCGCTTTTCACGAATCGCGACTCTTGTCGTATCAAGCCATACACCCAAGCCTTATCGAGGCCAATACCTGCTGTCGCCGTTTGCATGATGTCTTCATGCGGTGTCGGATAACGCTGCGCTAGATCGAGCTCTACTTTGGCGCGATCAGCACTCGCTACCATACGATCCAGCACATCATTGCGGCGTGCAAACTCACCTGCGGCCAGCAATTGTCGGTCGTTCATCTTGCGTAGCTGCCAGTTCCATTCGCGATTACCTTCGAAGCGCAGCTCTAGCTCGTAAAACTTCAATGCGTTGACTAAACCTGCGTTATTGCTCGCCTCGGCGACCTCAGCGGCGCTGGGCGGTGTTGGCTTGGCCGGGGCCACGATCGGTTGTGATAACTCTTCTGTAGACAGCAGTCCGTAGAAATGATGCTGACCGGCGAGTTGATGGAAATACTGTTTCGCTTCTTCACTCCGCCCGAGTGCTGCATGCGCACGGCCACGCCAATACAGCCAGGCAGGATCTTTTTGCAGCTCGGGTGACATGGCATCAATCGAGCGCGCGACCAATTGCCAGTCGCCGACCCGAAGCGCTGCGCGTACCCGCCACTGATAAGCTTCGATTGACATCGGCGCATCAAAGCTGCGACGCCAGTAGGTCGGTGCGTCTTTATCCAGTACGAGCGATGCTTGTAACGCAAGCTGCGACCATGCGATCGCGTTTTCTTCCGCATTTAACCTGGACTGCGCTTTCTCAAGTAGGTGTACTGCCTTATCGAGCTTGTCACGCGCTGCACGGCCCAACGCAATCAGAAATAACTCGCGTGCGGCACGACCACCGACCGCGCCGCGCTCGAGTACGGCGAAGGGCTTGTCGATTGCCTGCGTAAGCTGCTTGTCATTGACGTCGGTGTAATTGGCGATTCGACGCGCAGTACCGCTGATACCGCTCTCGACGGCCAGCCTGACCTGACGCCACACATCCGATTCATTGAATTTTTTCTCTTCCGCCAGTTTGCCGATCAGCTCGACACAGGCATCACCGTAATACTTCGGTTGCTGCAACAGATCACGTGCCGCTTTGGTGATGTTTTCACCTTTTGCCAAGCGCGACTGCAGCGCATAGCATTTCACCTGAGTGTCATCATTCAACACAAAGCGCGGGTACTGTTCGTCAAATACGCGCCAGTCATTTGCGCGACCGAGCAATAACAACCAATCATTGCGCAGGCGGTCGGCAATGGCCGTGCCATCATGACGTTCGAGGAACTGGCGTATTTCGCCCTCAGGCGTTGATTGCAGCCGCGGGTAGAGCCTGTAGTACTCGATATACGACTGAATCGGATAGCTACCTAGCCGGTTAGCGAGGCGATTCGACTCAGCAGTTTCACCGCGCAATGCGGCTTCGCGAAGCGCGACAAAATCTGCATCGGCGCTATTGCCAATGACCACTGCGTGCCGGTTGGCCGCCGATACGACTGAGGATGACATACTGACACCGACGAGGGCACACACAACCGCGCCGATCCACCATCTTGAGTGATGCTTCATGACTTTCTGATTACCGCTATACGATAGTCTTAGAATAGCACGCAGTGACTCAACCAATCCGATCGCTCCTTCGATTTGTCATTCATGAACCAAGCTACTTCCAAAGCCGAACTTCGACGTCAACTCATCGCGGCACGCCGCGCACTTGCGCCCGATGTCAAGGCGGACGCTGATGCGCGCATCGTCGCCAATTTACTAAGCTGGCTGCAGGCTAATCACATCCGCACATTGGGCGCTTATTTGGCCATTGCCGGGGAGCCGGACATGTCCGGGCTCTATGCGGCACTGCCAGCGCATGGCATCGCGGTGGCCATGCCGGTCGTGCTGGCGCGAGAGCAGCCACTGGTGTTCGTGGCTTGGCAGCCGGGCGATGCGCTCGCCAAGGATGCGAGCGGCACGCTGGCGCCCGTTGCGCGCGGTGAGTATCTGCAACCGGATGCTGTGCTCGCACCTTGTATCGGCTACACCGATCAGAATTTACGTCTCGGATTTGGCGGCGGCTATTTCGATCGAACGCTTGCCCAAGACCCTCGGCCACGCGCGGTCGGTATTGCGTATGCATTTGCTAAAGTCAGCTTTGACGCAGAAGCGCATGACATACCGCTGGATATCATTTTGACGGACTAGACGCTTTTAATTACCAACTGCACAGCGATTTATAGTCGTCGCATTCCATGCACGCTATGCGCGCACTGCCGGACTCAATCGTTCCCAGATCGCCAATGTAGGCGCGGCTTGATTGAGTGAATAGAAGTGCAAGCCGGGTGCACCACCCGCTAGCAGTCGATCACACATCTGCGACACAACATCCAGACCGAAAGCGCGAATCGATTTCGTGTCATCGCCGAATGAAGCGAGCTTGAGACGAATCCAACGCGGCACTTCGGCCCCACACATGTCCGAGAAGCGTGCCAACTGTGAGAAATTCGTGATCGGCATGATGCCGGGGAATACCGGCACATCGGCGCCTAAGCGGGTAACGTCATCGACGAACCGAAAGTAGGCATCCGGGTTATAGAAATACTGGGTGATGCCTGCGTTGGCACCTGCCTTTACCTTGCGCACAAAATTCTGCAAATCATCCTGTGGCGACTTCGCTTGCGGATGCATCTCTGGGTAAGCGGCCGCCTCGATATGAAACCAGTCACCGGTCTCTTCGCGAATGAAGGCGATTAAATCGCTGGCGTAGTGCAGTTCGCCAAAAGTGCCGCCAAAACCACTCGGCAGGTCGCCACGAAGCGCAATGATGTGGCGAATGCCGTGCACCTTGTACTCATTGATGATGGCGCGCAGATCATCCCGCGTTCGACCAATGCACGACAGATGCGGCGCAGCGTGATAGCCCTCTTGCTGAATCTCGAGCACGGTGTCGCGCGTACCGGCTTGTGTTGAACCGGCAGCGCCAAAGGTCACGGAAAAATACGCTGGCTTTATCTGCGCTAATTGCTGGCGCGCCTGCTTGAGCTTGTCGACGCCCTCGGCGGTTTTGGGCGGGAAGAATTCAACGCTGAAAATAGCTTGTGACATGGATTTATTTCGGAATGAAGGCCGATAACAGCCAGGAGATCACGCTGTAGACAAAGGCAGCGAGAATCGCTGCGCTAAAACTCGCTACCTGAAACCCCGGCACGATGTCAGCCACGACCCAAAACATCAGACCGTTAATCACAAAGATAAACAGCCCGAGTGTCAGGAAGGTAATCGGCAGCGTCAGCACCAACAGAATAGGGCGAATCAGGGTATTCACCAGGCCGAGCACCAATGCCGCTGTCAGCGCAGTCGTGAAACTGTCGACCTGAACGGTATCGAGCACACGCGGCAACACAAACAGGGTGACCGTGTTGACGATCCAGATGAGCAGCAAGCGCATCGAACCTCGGCTGGTGGGTACGTGTGGGTAGCGCCACGGGCACTACCCACCCGATGAGCTTCGATCAATAGCGATAGTGATCGGGCTTGTACGGACCTTCCTTCTTCACGCCAATGTATGCAGCCTGCTCTTCGGTCAGCTTGGTGAGCTGCGCGTTGAGCGTCTTCAGCTGCAGCAGCGCGACTTTTTCATCGAGATGCTTCGGCAAGGTATAAACGCCGATTGGGTAGTTCTCGGTCTTCGTGAACAACTCGATCTGCGCGATCGTCTGGTTCGCAAAGGACGAGCTCATCACATAGGATGGGTGGCCCGTACCGCAACCGAGGTTCACCAGACGGCCTTCTGCCAGCAGGATGATGCGCTTGCCATCTGGGAAGATCACGTGGTCTACCTGTGGCTTGATGTTTTCCCACTTGTACTGCTTCAGCGCGACGACTTCGATTTCGTTGTCGAAGTGACCGATATTGCAGACGATGGCCTGATCTTTCATCTTCTTCATGTGCTCATGCGTGATCACATGATAGTTACCGGTGGCGGTCACGAAGATATCTGCATGCTCAGCAGCGTATTCCATCGTGACGACACGATAGCCTTCCATCGCAGCCTGGAGTGCACAGATGGGATCGACTTCCGTCACCCAAACTTGCGCCGACAGTGCGCGCAGCGCCTGTGCCGAACCCTTGCCCACGTCGCCGTAACCGGCAACAACGGCAACCTTACCGGCGATCATCACATCGGTCGCACGCTTGATAGCATCGACCAGCGACTCGCGGCAACCGTACAGGTTGTCGAACTTGGACTTGGTGACCGAGTCATTCACATTGATGGCTGGGAAGGCGAGCTTACCTTCGTTGAACATCTGGTACAGACGATGCACGCCGGTGGTGGTCTCTTCGGTCACGCCCTTGATTTTCGCCAGACGAGTCGAGTACCAGGTCGGATCAGTTGCGAGCTTTTTCTTGATCGAGTTGAACAGGCACACTGCCTCTTCCGAATCCGGATTGGCCAGTACGCTCTGATCTTTCTCAGCACGGGTGCCGAGATGCAACAGCAGCGTGGCGTCGCCGCCGTCATCGAGAATCATGTTTGTGTAGCCGCTATCAGGCCATTCGAAAATACGGTGCGTGAAGTCCCAGTATTCGTCGAGGTTCTCGCCCTTGAATGCGAATACCGCGGTGCCGTTTGCAGCGATTGCAGCGGCAGCGTGGTCTTGCGTGGAGTAGATATTGCAGGAAGCCCAGCGAACCTCTGCACCCAGCGCCTCGAGGGTCTGGATTAGCACGGCGGTTTGGATCGTCATGTGCAACGAACCGGTAATGCGCGCGCCCTTGAGCGGCTTGCTGGCAGCGAATTCTTCGCGAATCGCCATCAGACCTGGCATTTCGGTCTCAGCGATCTTGATTTCTTTATTGCCCCACTCAGCCAGACTGATGTCGGCAACGTGGTAATCGATGGTAGTAGCAGCTTTGAGTACGGCGCTCATCACGCCCTCCTTTCATTAAACACGAAAAAAGTAACGTGAGCGCCGTTGCACAGATTGCCAAGCCTGGCGGATGAAAATCCGTCGCAACGCTCCTTGGCAGCCTCCGATTTTAATCGATTTTGCAAAATCGCCGCCAGAGCCCATGAAATAGGGAAAAGAACAAGCCGCTGATCGCGCCGAAAAGGTGGGCAGATGGCACTACTGGCATTGAACCGGATGGATGATTCAGCCAGCCAAGCTTGAGCGCCAAGGCCAATAAAGCCAAGATGCTCCAACGGCGCTCTGGCTGGTGATTTACTTGGTGCAGGCCGCACAGGGCAGCGCCCGACCATAACCCATGCAACACTCCTGAAAGCCCCGCATACCAAACTAATGCCGGGGCAAACCACCACAGCAAGGCGCTGGTACCAAATGCACTACCGAGCAACAAGCCAATCAGTGAGCGCCATTGCCAGCGCACCAGCAGCAAGTCGGTCACGATCACTAGTCCGAGCAAATTGATGAGCAGGTGATGGGTGTCGAGATGCACGAGATGGCCAGTGAGCAGCCGAAACCACTGACCTCCCGCCATCGCCTCACGCTGCCAAGCCAGCACATTGAATGCGCTGGGTGTGACACTCGCAAGCACGCTCAGTGTTGCAATCACCACGGTCAAGCGCCACGCAGGCGAGCGCAGCATCATCGGCGTTGATGTCGAACGAAAATCAAGAGTGCGCAGAGTATGAGCAGCGTGTCGTTATCCATGCTGCCGCCGCCGCCCATGGGTGACGCGGTGGATACGCCAACACTGGTCTGTTGCGGCACCGCTTGTGAAGGCGCTGGCGGCGGCGGGCTGGGTGCGTCTGCCAACGCCAACACTGCAGCACGGGTATCCAGCATCCCTGCGCCGCACAGCCCTTGGTTCTCACTCAGCGTGCAAGCAGTTCCTGCGGGGAAGGGTCGGGCCGTCTGCCGCAGCAGTGTGACGACTTGATCGCGCGTCAGCGCAGGCGACAGCGACAGCATCAGCGCGACACTACCCACCACGTGGGACACAGCCATGCTGGTGCCGTACTTGAGCGCAGCGCCATCCTCGGCGGGCACCGTGCCGCCGGTATTGCCGAGCGAGTAGATAGCGACACCATTAGCGCTCTGCCCCACCACGCAATTGACTGACGCCGCACCACAACCACCGCCCGGCGCACTGATCGTCGTCTGACTACCCATGTTGGCGTAATCACCCACATCGCCATCAATGGTGTGAGCCGTCACCGCAATCACGCCATTGCAGTTAGCCGGTTGTTGCAGCTGAGCGGTGCTGTCGTTACCCGTTGCTGCGACGACGATCGCGCCTCTGGCATTCACGTCGTCGATTGCGCTTTGTAACGAGGCGGAGCAGGTGCCCACCGCCCCAAGCGAAAGATTAATGACGCGCGCGGGGTTCGCGTTATGCGGCACACCGGCGACATCAATACCTACCGCCCAGCGCAGCGCATCGATTAAATCGGACAAGTAACCGCCGCAGCGACCGAGCACCCGTACCGGCAGAATTCGTACACCCGGCGCGATACCCGTGCCGAAGCGCTGATTGTTCATCAACGCTGCAATCGTGCCGTTCACATGGGTACCGTGCCAGCTTGATGAGGTGGCGGGGCTACCGACGCCGCAATCACCCGCGGCAGCATAGTCGCCCGGATCCGTGGCGTCGCCATCACGGCCATCGCTGTCGTTTGCCATCGGCACGCTACTAATGAAGTCATAGCCCGGTAACGATGGTTGCAAATCAATGTGCGGACGACTACCGCTGTCGATGACGGCGACATTGACGCTTGCGCTGCCGAATGTGAGGTCCCAAGCACCGGGCAAATTCAATCCCCCGGGTTGCGCCATCGTCGGCATGAAATAGCTCCATTGACCGGGTGGCCCTGCATAAGCAGGATCATCCGGCGTGCTGGCCTGCGCGTGCATTAGTAAATCGAACTCCACCATCTGCAGCTCACCGGTCTGTTGCAAACGGTTTGCCAACGCGCGCGCCTGCGTCAGGGTGAGTTTCCGCGCCAGCTTTAATAAATGAGATCGACTACCCAGCTTGCGTTCGACGGCGAGGTGTTGACTACTGGCTGCACTCAAATACGTCGCGTCATCCCTGCTAAGTTGTGCATGTAATCTGGCACCGAGAATGGCGTGGGGCGTGACGATCAGTCGCTCTATCGTAGGCTCTTCCGTCACGAGTTGCGGTAGCCTGATGTGTCGTCTCAGGTGTGCGTTCGATGTAGTTTGATCAAGCTGACCTGCTTGAGGAACACCTGCGACAGTCATCGCAAGTACTACGGATGCGACGACGCTGAAGAAACGTCGTGCGATTTTGCTGCCCATAGTCTGTCGCTACTACGTAAACCCGAAGGGGCCGACTGTAGCAACAGCGACGCGATTAACAGTCGCGAAACAAGGACGTTAACCGGGCTTAGTTCAGAAAAACTATCGCGCTCTAACGCGGAACCAAAGCGTGCGTACGGGGTCGCTTTTCGCTTGCCCGTACGCTGAGTCGATCTTAGAGACCCGCAGCTGCTTTCAACGCGGCTGCTTTGTCAGTGCGCTCCCAGCTGAACTCCGGCTCATCGCGACCAAAGTGGCCGTAAGCAGCCGACTTGCGATAGATAGGACGCAAGAGATTCAACATTTGCACGATGCCCTTTGGTCTCAAATCGAAATGCTCGCGCACGAGTTGTTCGATTTTTTCATCGCTGACCTTGCCAGTACCGAAGGTGGTCACCATGACCGAGGTTGGTTTGGCAATGCCAATCGCGTAAGAGATTTGAATCTGGCACTTGGATGCCAGACCGGCGGCAACGATGTTCTTGGCGACATAACGACCCGCGTAGGCAGCCGAACGGTCGACCTTCGACGGATCTTTGCCCGAGAACGCACCGCCACCGTGAGGCGCTGCGCCGCCGTAGGTGTCAACAATAATCTTGCGCCCGGTGAGGCCGCAATCTCCCTGCGGACCGCCGATCACAAAACGCCCAGTCGGGTTCACCAAGTAGCGCGTGTCCTTCAACCACTCGGCGGGCACCACTGGCTTGATGATCATTTCAATCGAGGCTTCTTCGATCTGCTTGTGCTCGACTTCAGGCGCATGCTGCGTCGACAGCACGATGGTGTCGATCGCAACCGGCTTGCCGTCGACATATCTCAGCGTGACCTGCGACTTGGCATCTGGACGCAGCCAGGGCAGTCGACCATCCTTGCGCAGTTGAGACTGCCGCTCAACGATACGATGGGCGTAGTAAATCGCCGCAGGCATCAGATCAGGGGTTTCATCACACGCGTAACCAAACATCAGGCCCTGGTCGCCAGCGCCTTGGTCGAGATCAAGGCCTTTACCTTCATCGACACCCTGAGCGATATCGGGTGATTGTTTGTCATATGCCACCAGTACGGCGCAACCTTTGTAGTCGATACCGTAGTCGGTGTTGTCGTAGCCGATGTCTTTCAGTGTATCGCGCGCGACTTTGATGTAGTCCACATTCGCCGTCGTGGTGATCTCGCCCGCCAGCACCACCAAACCGGTGTTGCAGAGGGTTTCAGCGGCGACGCGAGCGCGCGGATCCTGCTCCAGGATGGCGTCAAGAATCGCATCAGAGATTTGGTCGGCGACTTTATCCGGATGACCTTCGGACACCGACTCGGAAGTGAACAAGTACTCGTTGGACATGCAAGCTCCTAAAAACTGATTAACACGATGTCGCGGTCAACTCAGTGAGCCTGCGACGCTTTAGCGAAATTTGTAGGCCGCCTCGCAAGTTGTCTGTTAACTCGGCGGATGAAACGCGTGTTATTTTACGCAACTTGCACGAAATCAGCAAAGCCTCCTGCGCCACTCTCCCGTGATTCCAATTCCCGAGCTTTACATTTTGTTAGCGTCGCGGTCGCTTATTGTCCTCGGAGCGTCGAAATGCGCTTGATCCTTGGGGTGATCTGGCTATTGCATTGGTTACCTTTACCGATACTCGGCCGCATCGGCGAAGCATTTGGCGAATTGCTGTTTTTACTCATGCGCGAGCGGCGCAAGATCACGCTGACGAATTTAACGCTGTGTCTACCCGCGCTGTCGGCGGACGAGCGTGAAGCATTGGCTCGTGCCCATTTCCGGGCTTATGCGCGCAGTGTGTTAGAGCGCGGCATTCTGTGGTGGGGATCGCCGAAGCGGCTACGCCGACTGATCGAAGTTGATCCCTTCGTACCGACCCAGGCGTCGATTGAGCAGCCCACTATTTTTTTATGTCCGCATTTCGTTTGTCTGGAGGTGGCAGGCGTCGCAATTACCATGCAGGGACCACTCTGCTCGATCTACACACAGCAACGCAGCAAAGTTTTCGATCAAGCGTTGCGCGAAGGTCGCTCAAGGTTCGCTACGCAGGATGAAGCCGATCGCTTCTTGTTGTCGCGTAGCGGCGGGATCAAGCCGATTATTCGAGCCATGCGCAGTGGCCGTCCATTTCTCATGCTGCCCGACATGGACTTTGGTGCGCGTGAGTCGATCTTCGTGCCATTTTTTGGCGTGCCCGCAGCCACGCTGACAGCCCCTGCGCGCCTTGCAGCGGCAACGCAGGGACAAGTGATTCCAGTGACCACGCAATTCAGGCCCAACTACCAAGGCTGGCGGGTGAAGTTTCATGCGGCGTGGGAGGACTTTCCAGGGGATGATATTGAGGCCGCCACCCGGCGCATGAACACCTTTATTGAAAACCAGATTCAGCAAGCACCGTCCGAGTATTTCTGGTCACATAAACGCTTCAAGACCCGGCCCGAAGGCATACCCTCCGTGTACGATTAGCGCTTGCACCGGCAAGTTAGTGGCTGACGAGATACTGCCTTGCCTGCTTAGGGAGAGGTTCGAGCAGTCACCGAGCGGCGTACTTACCCTGATGAAGCAGCACTTCAATTATTCAAAAATCCGAGACTGATCCATGAAGCTGAAGTTCACCAAAATGCACGGCGCGGGTAACGATTTCATCGTCATCGACGCGGTCAGACAGTCAGTCAACTTGACATCCGACCAATGTCGGCAACTCGCAGATCGCCGCTTCGGTGTCGGTGCTGATCAGATCCTCGTGGTTGAACGGCCGACACAAGCGGGTGTGGATTTTCGCTACAGGATTTTCAATTCGGATGGTGGTGAAGTTGAACAATGTGGCAATGGTGCACGCGCGTTCGTCAAATTCGTCGTCGAAAAAGGTCTGAGTGAGCAACGCGAGATTCGAGTCGAGACGATGTCTGGACTGATTTCACCGCGCCTTGAAGATGATGGCCAAGTGACAGTGGACATGGGTGCGCCTATTTTGGAACCGCAACGCGTTCCGTTCGACACCGAGGGCTTGCAATCCCACCCTGAGGGTGGTCTATCACTATGGCCTTTGATGATTGACGACCATCCGATTCACATCGCCGTGCTATCGATGGGGAATCCACACGCAGTGCAATGGGTGGAAGACGTTGACTCAGCGCCTGTGAGCGGGCACGGCCCAGCGGTTGAGCATCACCCGCGCTTTTCTCGGCGTGTGAACGCGGGCTTTATGCAAGTCGTCGACCGACACCTTATCAAGCTTCGTGTTTATGAAAGAGGCGCAGGTGAAACGCTCGCCTGTGGCACCGGTGCCTGTGCCGCTGTAGTTGCAGGCATTTTGCGTGGCGATCTTGATTCGCCAGTGGCGGTTGAGACGCGAGGCGGTCGTCTCACCATTGCCTGGCTCGGTGGCAATGCCTCGGTTTTTCTGACTGGACCGGCCGTCAGCGTGTTTGAAGGCAGCCTCGACATTTAGCCCGCCACTTTTATTTGCCTCAGCTCGCTTGCCAGACAGCGCACCGAAACCTAGACACGGCGATTTTGCGTGCCGCGCTGCTGCCCAAAAATACTGCGGAATCGATACAGTCGCTGTCGGTAATTGCCTTCGGGTCCGTGCTCTCCACGCGTATCCGCGATGTCGAATACTCGCGCTGCACGTTCCAATGCCCGTCTTTGTTCACCGGTGAGTATCTGTATCAGTCGACGTCGGCTACGCGGATGTGACTCGCGAATATCAACTTCGAGACAGTGCCCGTGATCCGAGGCTTCGACATCAATTAACAAGGCCTCGGCTCGGTTCAAACCGAACCAATAGGCGAGTTCCACCCGGGCTGCCAGAAACGGATATTGGCTGCTGATATCGCGGTTAAACGAGGCGCGCGCTGCGGTTGCCCAGTCGGATCGACGCACGGGTGGCGAAATTCTATTCAGCATCGCTGCCGCCTCTGTATCGCCCTGACTCGCCGCCTTCTGCAACCAGTACACCGCGCGTACATCTCCAAGCGGGTCAAGTCGACGTGAGCGCCAAGCAATTTGCGCCAACTCGAGCTGTGCAGCCCTATACCCAGCCGCACCCGCCATTTCCAAACATCGACGCGACTCACTTATGCTTCGGCGTGAAAATTCTGGTTTGAGGTAGATGCGCGATATCGCAAACCAGGCCGCCGCTTCGCCATTTTCAGCTGCGAGCGAGAGCCAACGAATCGCCCGCTTGTAGTGCGCAACACCCGGCATGCGCCGGATCCGATTACCTTCTTCATCCATACGCGCAGCCCACAGACCATAGGCCAGCTGTGCCTTGGGGTCGCCGCCCTCTGCCGCAATTTTGAGGTACCGCTCCGCCAACCTGAGGTTCGCGTCGGGCTGCGCAGTAATGGCCTTGGCGCAGCGCAAAAGCAGCGTGAACTGCTCCTTGCCCAAGCTGCAGCGATGCGCCATCGGACCATGCGCCTTGCGGTCCCACTCCTGTGCGATGGGCAGTCCCCACAGCATGAACTTGGTGAGGTCACCTTGTTGCCACCAGTATTCGGCCAACGCTTGCTGTGCCTCGGCTATTCCCCCGAGCGCTGCCTTGGCTGCCCATTCGATGATTTGTGCTCGACGCTGATGAACTTGTGGGGAGATTGCCTGCGGGCTGTGGGCCAGGAGTTCATGCATGCCGAGTTGCTGTGCGAGTAACCACTGCCCGTCAGCAATACCTACCTCTGCAGCTACCTTCAACGCGCGAATGGACTTCTGACGCAGCCCGTCATCGGCACGCGTCCAGCAACTGAACACCAGCATCGCAAATACCAAGCCTGCCCTCGCCGACTTGCCTTCAAACGCACGCTCATACCAGAGCGCAACCCGTAGCGGATCTTCTACCTGCCTCGCCACCGCAAACGACACATGTTCGCCGATCAGCATCCAGGCCTCGGGATGGTTTTGCTCGGCTGCTTTCTCCAACCAATGCAGTGCGGTCGCGTGGCTCTGCGGCAGGTTGGTGCTGCCAAATAGATAACGTTTGCCGAGTGCCAGTTGCGCCTGTGGGTGACCAGCACGGGCGGAGCGAATGATCAGCAGTTCCTCTCGGTTGGCCATGGGGAGAGCTGGTTAGAAGAATTATCAAAACAAAAACATTCGAACTCTGCGGCCTGACCACAGCTACGTCAACGCAAGACAGTGTCAATAAAACAACGTCATTTGCAAACTCGCAACGAGCGCCCCAAGCGCGAACAGCTGACAAAACCGATGTTGTCCTTGTTTTCATTTCGATAATTAATGTTTGCGCATCCGACTCGTGCGGATCGCTCTAAAACTCTCACTTGGGGAAAAAAATGAAGAAGTTGAATCTCGCGCTGGCACTGGCCGGCGTATTAACTGGCGCCGCTCAAGCGCAGTCGACAGTTGAGGTCTACGGCATCGTCGATATGGGCTTGGTTCGCGATTTCGGCAGCATGCCTGGTGGTCCAGCCGCTACTGGTAACAAGCTAACCAGCGGCGCCCAGTCAGGTACCCGCCTTGGCTTTAAGGGTAAGGAGGATCTGGGCAACGGACTCAACGCACTGTTCGTGCTTGAAACAGGCATTGCTGCCGATAAAGGCGGGTTCAACCAAAGTGCGGGCTTTGCGCGTCAAAGCTTTGTCGGCCTGCAGGGCGATTTCGGTACCCTGACACTCGGCCGCCAATACACTTCCTACTTTCTTACGCTGAACCAAATCGCCGACCCGTTCGCCTCGGGTCTTGCGGGTAATGCGCAGAACCTGATGATGCCCGCAGCCACAGCTGAACCCGATCGTGCACTCCGGATGAATGATTCGGTCAAGTACACAACGCCCATTTTTGAAAATTTTAGCGCCGAGATTGGCTATGGATTTGGCGAGACCGCCGGCAACAGCGATGCCAATCGTGTTGTCACCGGGTCGATTGGCTATGACAGCAAAACGCTGAACGTGCGTCTAGCGCACTACAACAAAAATGACCCTACCGACACAGCTGTCGTACGGAGCACGCTGCTAGCCGCCAACTACGACTTTGAGTTTGTCAAAATTTTTGGCGCCTACTCTGATAACAACTGGGCCGCTCTGGGCAAGAGTGATAACTACCTGGTCGGCTTCACCATCCCCTATGGCGCGCACAAGTTTATCGCCTCCTATATCCGTGCGGCCGGCCAAGGAGCCCTGGCTGAAAATGATGCTGACCAGTGGGGCATTGGTTACACCTATGCGTTATCCAAGCGCACTAACATGTACGCCGCATATGGCTCCATCAGCAACGATGGCACTGCCAGATATACGGTCGGCAATAACTCTGAGGCTGGCACCGGCAACAAGGCTATCAATTTCGGCCTGCGGCACGTGTTCTGATGTAGAGCGAGCCGTTCGGCTCACACAAGATTCATTGCTGACCCGCGCGGTCGTTGATGGATAGGCTGGTCTGGTTTCAGCCTGCAGAGTTTTCTGCGAATGTAATCTCCTCTCTTCACGGCACCTCCGGGTGCCGTTTTTTTATCGCTTGTCGGTAGGCGGTTCGGTACGGGTAAAATCCGTTATGCGCCAACTCGCGTATGCCAAACTTCGAACGAATTGATTCGGCGTTGCGTACTGACGCGCCATTTCTACCTGACCTGAAAAACGCCATGACCTCACTGCCCGATGTCGACGCGGTTGCAATGTATCTGCAACAGCATCCGGAATTCCTTGAACAACATCCAGACATCGTTGCGGGGCTCAGACTGACGACCGCACTCGGCGGACGTACCGTTTCCCTGCAAGAGCGGCAGGTGGAAATCCTGCGCGACAAGATTCGGCAGCTGGAACTCAAACTAGCCGCCTTCATGCGCAATGCCAGCGGCAACGAGTTAATCATGGCGAACTTACACCAATGGACGCTGCAGCTACTGATTGAACAATCGCCCTCCGAGCTCCCCGCTGCATTGATCAGCGCAACCCAATCATGTTTTGACGTCCCCGCCGCGACGATCCGCCTGTGGAATACCAAAGCCGAGTTTGTCGATGCGGACTTCATCATTGATGACGAAGACGCGCGTGCGTTTGCCGATACCCATAGCAACCCAGTATGCGGCGCCGCAGCGCGGCAGCCTGGCACACTCTGGCTGGATGATGCAACGTCGATGCAATCAGTAGCGCTGCTACCGCTTCGCAAATCCGGTGCCGAGACCAGTTTTGGCCTGATGGTTTTGGGCTCACCGGACCCTCAGCGATTTGCCGCCGATCTGGCCACCGATATTCTGGCTCGGATCAGCGACATTGCCAGCGCGCGGCTTCAGCCGCTGATCGACTAAGGCGACCGCCGTGACCAGTGCCGACAAAGATATTGCCGGCTATCTGGCGCACCTTCAGACCCAGCGCAAGCTATCGGCGCATACGCTCGAGAATTACCGGCGCGATCTTGATCAGCTCGCCTTATTGGTGGCCGAAAATCTGTCCGGACGCCCGCTTGCCAAGCTGACGCAAGCCGATATTCGACGCTGCACCAGCCAGCTACACGCGCGCGGTTTATCGCCTAGCTCCATTGCACGCAAGCTGTCTGCGTGGCGCGGCATGTTTGCCTGGTTAGCGCTGTACCAGACGGTGGTATCAAACCCAGTGGACGGCGTGCGCGCGCCCAAGCGAGTCAAGGCACTGCCCAAGGCGCTGGGCGTGGACGATGCAGTGCGGCTGGTGTCGTCTGCAGTGAGTGGTGATGAAACATCCGCCACCCGCGATGCGTGCAGTAGGGCGATGTTTGAGCTGCTGTACTCAAGTGGCTTGCGCGTCGCCGAGTTGACCAGCCTGGACCTGAGGCATATGAAAACAGCTAGCTATGAGTCGCTCAGCTGGCTTGATCTCGACGCGGGTGAATTGACAGTCACAGGCAAAGGTAGCAAACGCCGCAGCGTGCCGATTGGTAGCGCCGCTATCATCGCACTGCGCGAATGGCTAGCTGCTCGGCCGCAGATCGTGCGTACCGAACCTGAGGACGATGCGCATGCGCTGTTCTTGTCGGCACGTGGACATCGCATCTCGTCGCGCGAGGTGCAGCGTCGGATTAAAGCGCATGCGCAGTCGCTTGGTATACCGGCTGATGTACACCCCCATGTATTGCGCCACTCGTTTGCCTCCCATTTGTTGCAGTCCTCGGGGGACCTGCGCGCAGTACAGGAAATGCTTGGGCATGCGTCAATTGCCTCGACCCAGGTCTATACTTCGCTCGATTTCCAACGACTAGCGCAGGTGTATGACGCTGCGCATCCGCGCGCAAAAAAACAAAGCTGACGCGAATTTCTTCTTTTTTTTGTTTGGAGCACCATGGCACTGATTCCGGCCACCATCCTCACTGGCTTTCTTGGCGCAGGCAAAACAACGCTACTGAACCGTATCTTGCGCGAACCTCATGGCATGAAAATCGCCGTGATTGAGAATGAATTCGGCGAAGAAAACATCGACAATGAAATTCTGGTTCAAGAGAGTAACGAGCAGATTGTCGAAATGAGTAACGGCTGTATCTGCTGCACGGTACGTGGAGACCTGATCGCTGGCCTCGGGCAACTGGCGCAAAAACGGCGCGACGGCGTACTGCAGTTTGATCGTGTCGTGATCGAGACCACCGGCCTTGCGAATCCGGGCCCGGTAGCGCAAACCTTTTTCATGGATGAAGAGATTGGTCTTTCGTATTTACTCGACGGTGTCATCACCGTGGTCGATGCCAGCCACGCAATGCAGCAACTCGACCGCTTTGAAGAAGCCCAACGCCAAATTGGCTTTGCAGATCGCGTGTTGCTATCGAAGACCGACCTGTGCTCTGCGGAATCCGTCAGCGCACTGGAGACTCGACTGAAACGCATTAATCCTCGCGCGCCGATCATGCGCTCCGATTTCGGCAAAGCGCCGATTGAAGAGATTCTCGATATCCGCGGCTTCAACCTGAACGAGAAACTCGAAATTGATCCGGATTTTCTAAAGGATGACGCACATGACCATGCTTGCGATGAGCATTGCGCGCATGATCATGATCACACGCATCACCATCACGCCCATGACCACGCGCACGGCCATGATCATGGCCATGCCCATGGCGGGCATACCGACGATATCGCGGCCTTCGTGTTTCGTAGCGACCGGCCGTTTGATCCAGCCAAGCTGGAAGAGTTTATCGGTGGTTTAGTGCAGGCTTTCGGGCCGCGCATGCTGCGATATAAAGGGGTACTCTGGATGAGCGGCGCCACCCGCAAGGTGATCTTCCAGGGGGTGCACCAGACCATGGGTAGCGATCTTGGATCGCTTTGGGCGGCCGATGAGACACGCGGCAGCAAAATTGTCTTCATTGGGCAAAACCTGCCAAAAGAAGTGTTCACTCAGGGCTTAACGCAGTGTCTTGCCTGATTCTCGGTACAAGTTTGAAAACCTTTTTCCGTGTGGCCGAGAATTCCCTGAATGAAACTGGCTGAAAATAGCCGAAAGCTTGTCGCGCGGGACAACAATGTGATTACAATAGCCGCCGATTTCGACCTGCCCCTCACGGAGACATGATGTGGGCCTCGAAACCAAAGCCCGAAAGCACTGTGCACCAGCAAAGTTGGTCACAAGCCTCTGGGTAGAATTCACCGATTCGTAGCAATGAAAGCAAGCGACGTGGCAACTACAACCAAGACATCAAAGTCGACTAATGGCGCCCTGCTCACCGAAGAAGACATTCTGAAAATGAGTGAGAAGGACTACATGAACCCTGCACAGCTCGCATTCTTCAAGGCCCGCCTACAGCAGCTTGAACGCGATCTGTTAAAAAATGCCGACGAAACCACGGAACACTTGCGTGAAACCGTGCTGGTGCCTGATCCCGCTGATCGCGCCACCATCGAAGAAGAGCACGCACTTGAACTCCGCACCCGCGACCGCGAGCGCAAGCTGCTGAAGAAAGTACAGCAGTCGATCGCATCAATTGATTCCGGTGACTATGGCTGGTGCGAAGAAACCGGCGAGCCAATTGGCATCCCGCGTCTGCTTGCTCGCCCCACAGCAACACTCTCGCTCGAGGCTCAGCAACGGCGCGAGCTGAAGCAAAAACTCTACGGCGACTAAACGCGGCTAGTAGAACACCAGCGAAATCTCGCCAGCGTAGCTGGCGGCATCTTGCTGGTAGTTGTTGGGCCCTGTTGTGGACAGATCTTCGGCGCCACCGCCTCGCCATAGACTGGCGTTTTTGCGCTAGTATTGTGGCGCTTCCTTGCCTTGGCTCCGTTTGTAATCACGTTAATGGCTCACACCCCTCCGCGCCGATCCCCGCAACGCGCCTTCACGGCCGCATTGCTGGTGCTCAGTCTGCTGCTGGCGCAGTGGCTTGGCATTACGCACGCGATCGCACACAGCGGCATAGCGACCGCACAAAGTGTGTCGGCATCTGGCTGGGAGCCGATCGAGCACACCCAATCATCCGCTCATTGTGCGGCGTTTGATGCTGCTACCCTTGGCGCAAGCTTGCATACCAGCGGCTTGGAAATCCTGCCGGTCGTTCGCAGCAGTAACGAGGTAGACCTACCTACCCGCGGCGGTATCGCCCGCCTCTTCACCCGCCACTTCAACTCGCGCGCACCTCCACACCAAGCCTGACATCACGCATCAGGCGTCGCTCGGCTTTGACCGACAGCGGCGGACATTCTTATTTGTGGAGATGATCATGAGCTTTCGTCGCTCTATTCTGGCGCACGCTGTGTCGTGCGCACTTGCTGGCATGAGTATGACCAGCGTTGCACAACAAGCAGATAAATCCCTTGCCCCGGTCGTTGTTACGGCCGACCCATTCGGCTCGCAAGAGCAGGCCACCATTCTTTCGCCGGCGCGCGTACTGTCAGGCGACAACCTACGCGACAAAATCGGGGGCTCGCTCGGCGAAACCCTGATGCAAGAGCCTGGCATTCACTCATCCGGTTTCAGTACGGGCTCCTCACGCCCGGTTATTCGCGGTCTGGAAGGTCCACGCGTAAAAATTCTGCAAAACGGGATGAGTAATGGCGATTTATCGGCTATCTCGAATGACCACGCAGTCGGCGCCAGCTCACTCAGTGCGCAGCAAATTGAAATTTTGCGCGGCCCTGCCACCTTGCTCTACGGCTCGGGTGCGATTGGCGGGGCAATCAATATTGTGAACGGACGCATCCCCACACGCTTGGAAGCGCGCCCGACAGGTGAAGCGGAGCTGAGAGCAAGTAGTGTTGATAACGCTAGCGCGTTTGCATTTACTGCCGACAGGGCTGCCGGCAATATTGGTTTGCATGTGGACGGCAACCTTCTGCGCGCAGGTGACTACCGCATTCCGGGTAACAGCAGCGTAGAGGGCGATGGCGATACCGGTCGCCTCACTTTCTCCGGCAATCGTGAGAATAATCTGGGCGTGGGTGCCTCGATGATTCAATCCTGGGGCTATGTCGGCGCCTCGGTGTCACAGATTGACAAGTTGTACGGCATCCGCGGCCGCGATGAATCCTCGAAGATCGATCTTTTGCAGACGCGATTTGATGTTGACAGCCTGATCCGCTCACCCTTCGAGGGTTTTGATGCACTCAGAATCAAGCTTGGTCAGAGTGACTACCATCACACCGAGCTAGATGGCGGTGTCGATCCTCATGTCAGATTCACCAATCGCTCTCTGGAGTCTCGTATCGAGCTATCGCATCAACCCGTCGCTGGCTGGCGCGGTCGGTTAGGTATGCAAACCGATGGCTCGACGGTGCAGGCATTGAATCTTGAAGACCCCAGTGAGTCGACGGTTCCTCGCACTCGATCCAACTCAACGGCGGCATTCATCGTGGAAGAAACGGATATCGGTAATGTGCGGTTGAATGCCGGCGCTCGTATCGAACAAGTCGGCCGACGACCAATCGGCGCCACCAATCGTAACTTCACCTTGGGCTCGGCTTCATTCGGTGCCTTGTGGAGCTTCACCCCGGGCTATGCCCTAGGAAGCACCCTGTCACTCGCGCAACGGGCACCGACGACTGAAGAACTTTATTCCGGTGGTGCGCACCATCCGACGGAAACATTCGACGTTGGCAGCTCAAGCCTTAAAAAAGAAACCTCACAGAATATCGATCTGTCGCTGCAGAAAACCGAAGACAGGCTGCGCTGGAAGGGCAATCTTTTCCAAAATAAAGTCAGCAACTTTGTGTACGGCCGCTTAGAAGATATTTCGGCGAACCCAATCGATGACATGTCTGTGCTTCGTACCTTCAGCCAAGCCGACGCCACCATTCGCGGCTATGAGCTGGATGCCAGCTACAACTTGTATGAATACGGCTGGTTCGGTCGTGCGTTCACAGACGACTCTCGCGGTAACCTCAACAATCTGGGCTACCTTCCACTTCAGCCGGTTCGGCGGGTGGGCGCCACCATAGGCTATCAAGATGCGAACTGGCGTTCATCGCTATCTATACTGAATGCGAGTTCGCAAAATCGCCTTGCCACCAGCCCTGTCTATCAGGATGAGGATGGCTCCACCGAGAAAGTCACTCGCGGCTACACACGCGTCGATGCCAATATCTCGTGGCGGCAGCGCATAGGCGAGAACGAACTCACGTGGTTCGCCAGCGCTCGTAACTTGTTGAACGAAGAGATTCGCCTATCAACATCCCTCTTGAAGGACTATGTTCCCCAGCCAGGTCGGAACTTCATCGTCGGGGTGCGCGCGCGTTTCTAGCACGCGCAAGTATGCGATGGCCGGATTGTTGGTGGGATGCCACTGGTGTTTGGGTAATCCGGCCCATCGCATTACTCTCTAGCGCATCCGAACCAATGACAATGCGCTCGTGAAATTCCGCGATTTGTTCAGTAAGCAGGCTCCCGGCTCCATCAAAAATGTGCGCTCAATCCGTCAGGCCACCCTGGCTGAACGTGAAGCGACCACGCGCAAGATTGATGCAATCGAATCCGAGATCACGGCAGAGATCGGTCCCTTTTTCGATAGCGTTCATAGCGGTGAGAGCGGCGGCGAGAGCGGCCTCATGATCGGCAATAGTGTCGAGCAACGCATTCATGAAGCCAGCATTCTGTATGCGAATCGACAGCCCCACGCAGCTGCATCGATCTTGCTGGAAGCGGTCGCCGAAGTGAGTGATGATCCCGCTGAGCCTATCGCATGGCAACTGCTCCTTGAGCTTGCCGGTTTCGATCAGGACAAAGCCCACTTCGATGCGCTGGCCCTGCGCTTCGCTGAACGCTTCGAAACTTCGCCGCCGCAATGGCGCACCCACCATCAAGCTCACTCTGCTCCAAATTCGTCGACCCCGCTGTTGGCTTTCCGCGGCAAGCTACTAGGAAGCTCGACACCTGCCCTAGCACAGCTTGCGCAGGCTGCAACATCGCATTCGCAACTAACGCTTGATCTATGCAGCATCACCGAGCTTGATATCGCCGGTTGTAGCGAAATGCTAGCGCTGCTTTCGCGCTGGCAGCAGGAGGGAAAGGGTATCCGTATCGCGTACTCGGCGACTTTGATTGACTTATTACGCGCAGAAATCCAGCAAGGCCGACGCGATGCGCATGACGCCGCATGGCGACTATTGATCGAGCTACTGCGAGTAAGTGGCGACGAGGTCAGCTACGAAGATGCCTGCGTGGCCTACTGCCTGACCTACGAGTTATCGCCCCCCGCACCGATGGGCTTGGCGATGCATCACGTTGCGACGGTCTCCGATCTGATGCTGCCGGAGCAAATCTGCTACCCAGTGGATGAGTTACTGGAATCACTACGCGCAGGCGCCAAACAACTTGACCATATCGTGCTCGACTGTCGGCAGTTGCGTCTGATCGAGTTCAACGCCGCTGCGCCGCTACTGGCGGGCGTCACAGATCTGGCGCGGGGCAAAACGGTAGAATGGCGTGATATGCCTCGTCTGGCATCGACACTGCTGCAACTGATCAGTGGCGAAGGCAAGCTGAACATAAGTCATCGTCTGCCCTGACCGCGCTAGCGGTTCTACCTCAAAGAAACACATGGAACAATTTCACGGCACCACTATCCTTTCGGTTCGTCGCGGTGCGCAAGTCGCGCTCGGCGGTGATGGTCAAGTCACCCTGGGTAATGTGGTGATGAAGGGTTCGGCACGTAAGGTGCGCAAGCTATTTCACGGCAAAGTACTGGCTGGTTTCGCTGGCGGTACCGCCGATGCATTCACGCTACTGGAGCGCTTCGAATCCAAACTCGAGGCTCACCAAGGCAATTTGCTGCGCGCCTCGGTCGAACTGGCCAAAGACTGGCGCACCGACCGCATGCTGCGCCGGCTCGAAGCGATGCTGCTCGTAGCGGACCGAGAAGCCACACTGATCATTACCGGCAATGGTGATGTGCTGGAGCCGGAAAAAGGGGTCGGTGCGATTGGGTCGGGTGGCAGCTACGCCCAGGCCGCAGCGCTGGCGCTGTTCGAAAATACCGATCTTGCCCCAGCGGAGGTGGTGAAAAAATCACTCGGCATCGCAGGCGAGCTTTGCATCTACACCAACCTGTCGCTGACCATCGAGACGCTGGACTGATACCGATGAACCTGACCCCACAAGAAATCGTCACCGAGCTCGACAAACATGTCGTCGGTCAAGCCAAGGCCAAGCGCGCGGTCGCTATCGCACTACGTAATCGCTGGCGTCGGCAGCAAGTACCCGACCCGCTAAGGCATGAGATCACACCAAAAAATATCCTGATGATCGGGCCGACCGGTGTCGGCAAAACCGAGATCGCACGACGACTCGCCCGACTCGCGGATGCGCCTTTCATCAAAATCGAAGCCACCAAATTCACCGAAGTGGGTTATGTCGGCCGTGATGTCGACAGCATCATTCGCGACTTGGTTGAGATCGGTATCAAGCAAAGCCGTGAGCAGGCGATGCGTGGTGTTCGCCAAAATGCGCAGGATGCTGCTGAAGAACGCATCCTCGACGCGCTGCTGCCACCCGCGCGTGATTTTGGGTTTGGTCAGACAGAAGACAAAAATGCCAGCAGTACGCGGCAAACCTTTCGTAAACGTCTGCGTGAAGGCGCACTGGACGACAAAGAGATCGAGATTGAGGTCGCTGAGCCACGCGCTACCATGGAGATCATGGCGCCGCCTGGCATGGAAGAAATGACCGAGCAAATCAAGTCGATGTTTTCCGGCTTGGGCGCTGGCCGTACTAAATCCCGCAAACTGAAAATCGCGGAAGCCATGCGACTGCTGCTGGAAGAAGAAGCGGCACGCATGGTCAATGAAGATGAGCTTAAGCAGCGCGCCATCAGCAATGTCGAGCAAAACGGTATCGTATTTTTGGATGAGATCGATAAGATCGCATCGCGCTCCAATGCTCAAGGCGCCGATGTCTCGCGTGCCGGTGTTCAGCGCGACCTGCTGCCGCTAGTCGAAGGCACTACCGTCAACACCAAATACGGCATGGTGAAAACCGATCACATTCTGTTTATTGCCTCGGGCGCTTTCCATTTGGCCAAACCCTCGGATCTGATCCCCGAGCTGCAAGGGCGCTTCCCGATTCGGGTCGAGTTGGAGTCGCTGTCGATCGCAGACTTTGAGCGCATTCTGACCGCCACTGATGCTTGCCTGACGCGCCAATACCAGGCGCTACTCGCGACCGAAAATCTGAATATCCAGTTCAAGCCGGATGGCATCCGTAGGCTGGCAGAAATTGCGTATTCAGTGAACGAAAAAACCGAAAATATTGGGGCACGCCGACTCTACACCGTGATGGAAAAACTGCTGGAAGAGATTTCGTTCGCTGCAGGTACTCAGCCCACCGATGAAATCGCCATCGACGCCGCTTACGTCGACGCCAAGCTTGGTGAGCTAGCCACCAATGAAGATCTGTCGCGTTATGTGCTCTGAAGCGAGCGACTGAATAGCGCAACCGCACAAGATGGCACGCAAATCGGTCAGCAATCGCCAGAAGCTATCGTTTCGTATCGAGTCATCACAGCGCGCATTAAAGCCGCGTAATCCAGTTGCTGTCGCCGCCAAGCAGCGCGCTGCCGGACCCCACCGCAAGACCAACGCCGCCAATCGGCAGGCAAAAAAGCGTGATCTGATTCGTCTGCTGCGACTGAACGGTAAAGGCGAGTAATCGGCAGGCCTGCTGCCGGGTAATGCGCTTAGTCGATTTCATCACGCGCATCGCGCGCCAACAAGGCGTGTATAGCCTGCTGAGGGGTTGCATGCTCGAACAGCACGCGCGCGACTGCATCCACAATCGGCATCTCAATGCTGTTCGCCACTGCTAGTTGTCGCACTGCCTGCACACAGCGCACACCCTCAGCGACATGACCCAATTCAGCAGTAATGTCATCCAGCGATTTGCCCGCTGCCAGTCCTAATCCCACTTGCCGATTACGCGATAAATCCCCAGTGCAGGTGAGTATCAGATCACCGAGACCGGTCAGCCCCATGAAGGTTTCGCTATGACCACCGAGTGCGGTACCAAGCCGAGTAATCTCAGCCAAGCCACGCGTGATCAAAGCGGCGCGTGCGTTCAGGCCCAGACCCAAACCATCGGCGATGCCGGTGGCGATCGCGAGCACGTTTTTGACTGCACCACCGACCTCAACACCGATCAGGTCATCGGTCGCGTAGACACGAATATGTGCACCATGTACGGCGACCACTACCGTGTTGCGCAATTCTGCATTCGGCGAGCCGATGGTGAGCGCGCACGGCAACCCACGCGCCACCTCAAGCGCAAATGAGGGCCCTGACAGCGCACCCATAGGTAAGCCTTCACCTAATGCTTGCTGCACCACCTGATGCGGCAGCAAGGCTGACTCTTGTTCGAAGCCTTTGCACAGCCACACCAGATTGGTCGGCGCTAGCGGCTGCAACTCACGCAGCAGTGGGCGCAAGCCTGCGATCGGTGTCGCAATGATCAACAAACCTGCGCGTGCGTGAGCAACGGCATCTGCCAGCTGGGTGGTGAATGTCAGCGCGGGATGAAGCGTGATGCCCGACAGATAGCGCTGATTTTGATGGGTGGAAGTCAGTGCGTCGGTCTGCGCCTGGTTGCGGGCCCAGAGTACAACGGATTGGCGCGATGCCAGCGTCGTTGCAAGCGCTGTTCCCCAAGCACCTGCACCAAGGATTGCGATATTCATTCGCCCCAGACGTCGCTCGCTTTGGCGTAACCGATGTCACCGTCGCGGTGCCGCACTTTGACCCAGCTGGATGCCACCGGCTCGGCCAGCTCGAGCAGCACGCCCTTGCCAGCGGTGAACACAATGGGTGCTGTATCGTCGGCAGTGCTGCGGACTACGGCTTGCGCGGCTTCCACCACTAGCATCCGCTTGTTGGTGAGTGATTTATTTTCAACCCACGCCAGTTCGCCCGCTGCATCACGCACCCGACTCCAGTCGCCGCTGGTGATCACCACCTCGACTGGCATCCCCGCTGGCGCCGCGAAAAGTTTACGACCTTTGATGCTGGGCGCATCGAACATGATCGCCGGGCCCGGTCCAATCGCCTTGAACTCGCTGGCAGCCCGTGCGACACCCACTTGCGCCGTGATCGCGGCGATCAGTAACAGCAAGGAGAGACGCCGGGCCCGCATGGAATTACTGCACTGGCGTGTTGGGCGCTTGCGCCAGCGCTTGCTTGCGCTGCTGGTAGAACACTTCGAAGTTGATCTCCGTCAAATGAATCGGGGGGAAGCCGCCGCGCGTCACCATGTCGGCGATATTGGCGCGCAAGTAGGGGTAAATGATGTTGGGGCACGCAATGCCGAGCAGGGGCTCGAGCTGATCTTCGGGAATATTGCGTAATTCGAAAATACCGCCTTGCTTACCTTCGACCAAAAAAGCGATCTTGTCGCGGATTTTGGCGGTAATAGTCACGGTGACGGTGGCCTCGTAAATATCATCGGCCAGCTTCTGATTGCCAACATCAATCTGAATTTCGATGCCCGGACCTTCCTGCTCCAGAAAAATCGCTGGCGAATTCGGCTGCTCTAGCGACATATCCTTCAGGTAAATGCGCTGGATGTTGAAACTGGCTTGCAGCTCTTGAGAATCTTGATCAGACATGACTTGCTTTCTTTAGGAGGGTTGGGTACCGCGCTAGGTGCACGGCGTTCTAAGCGGCTGGGTGAATAAATGTTCGGGTAGTGGGTTGATTCGGCAATGACGGCTGAGATCAACCGCGCAGTAAGGGCTCGAGCTCACCCGCGCGATCCAGCGCGGACAAGTCATCAAAGCCACCGACATGGGTTTCGCCGATATAAATCTGTGGAACGGTGCGACGACCTGTCTTCTCCATCATCTCGGCGCGCTGCTCGGGTTCGAGGTCCACCCGGATTTTTTCGATCTCGGCGACGCCTTTGGACTGCAAGAGACGTTCTGCCATGTTGCAGTAGGGACATACTCCTGTCGTGTACATCGTGACCTTCGCGCCCATCTCGCTGCTGCTCCCTTCGTTGAAACTCACTTTGCGGTCGGCAATCCCTGCGACCGCCACTCATTGAAACCGCCGCCGAGCACATAGACTTTGTCGAAGCCGGCGCGCTGCAGTACCGAGGCACCACGCGCTGCACGGGTGCCAACGCCGCATACTAGAAGCACCGGATGCTGCTTGTCGATTTCGCTGGCACGGGTGCCAAGTTGGTCGAGCGGGATGTTTTTCGATTGCTGCAGATGTCCGCCACCGAACTCGTCGTTCGAGCGCACATCCAGAATCGTGACCTTGCCCTGATTCAAGAGCTGGGTCGCTTCCAGTGTCGAAAGCGTGTTCTTGGCTCGAAACAGCAGCGGCCAGAGGAGCGCACCACCCGAGATAAGTGCGATCAGGATGAGTGCGATGTTGTCGATCAAGAATGTCACAGCGTGGAAATCCGTTAGGGCTCAGCCGCGCATTATAAAATAACGCGCTTCACAAAGTTGTCCGCTACTTGTAAACCTTCAAGCCGACCAATTCCCTCAACCGCATCCCTGCTGCACCCGCTCCATGTACAAAATTGTCTTAATGCGCCACGGCGAGTCCATCTGGAACCGCGAAAACCGTTTCACCGGCTGGGCTGACATCGACCTGACCGAAAAAGGCGAGGCGCAAGCCCGCGAGGCTGGTCGGCTCATGAAAGAAGCCGGATTCCAGTTCGATATCACCTACACTTCCGTGCTAAGGCGCGCCATCCACACCCTCTGGTTGTCACTCGAAGAAATGGATCTGATGTGGCTGCCGGTCGTGCATAACTGGCGGCTGAATGAACGGCACTACGGCGCATTGCAAGGCCTGAACAAGGCAGATATGGCAGCGGAATACGGTGAGGAGCAAGTCATGATCTGGCGCCGTAGCTACGATATTCCGCCCTTGGCACTCGACCCGAACGACCCGCGAGTCTCATTCGACAATCCGCGCTACGCCGAGTTGCGGCGCGAGGAAATACCGCTCACCGAGTGCCTGAAAGATACCGTTGAGCGGGTGCTTCCCTACTGGAATGATGTGATCGTGCCGGCGGTGCGCGAAGGTCGTCAAATCTTGATTTGTGCTCATGGCAATAGCCTGCGCGGTCTGATCAAGCATCTCGACGACATCAGCAATGCCGATATCGTGAAAGTGAATATCCCGAACGCGCAGCCCTTGGTCTACGAGCTGGATGCGGCGTTGAAGCCCATTCGCAGCTACTACCTCGGCGATGCTGCTGCGATAGAAACGGCCATCAAGAACATCGCTCACCAAGGCAAGGCCAGCTAGGACCAATGCCAACGGCTCGTCACCCGCTAGCCTTACTCATCATTGCGTTCGCGCTTGCTTACCTTCCCGCGCGGACTGCGGTCGCCGCCGAGCCCAAATCTACTGAGCGCACGCGCCAAAAGCAGCAAGCTGAGCAAGAGCGGGCGGAACTAAGGCGCAAACTTGATGATCTGAAGGCGGACATCGTCAAAACCGAGAAAGCGCATGGCCATGCCGCCGATGCACTGGCCTCCTCTGAAAAAGCGATTTCCAATGCCAACCGCACCCTGCGTGAACTTGCGGCGGAACAGCAGCGTACACAGCAAAAGCTGCAAACACTGTCCCAAGATTTGCGGCAATTGGAAACCGCTGTAGCGCAGCAGCGCAAGCGGCTTGAGCATATGCTGCGCGAGCAGTACCGCGCCGGCCAAGAGGACCGTGTTCGCTTGCTACTGTCCGGCGACAACCCGAACAGAATCGCGCGCGAAATGCGTTATCTAGGTTATGTCTCGGCCGAGCAAGTGAAAGCCATCGAAAAACTTCAGCAGGACATCGCAACGGTGGAGGCAAACAAAGCCGATGCAGAAGAGGCGAGAGCGGTGCTGGAGGACATCGCCGCCGAGCAGCGTGAGCAGAAAGCCTTGCTCGAGAAAGAGAAAGGCAAGCGCAAGGTACTGGCAACCCAGCTCTCGGACAAGTTGTCAGCGCAGCGCAAACAGGCGGGCAACTTGGCGCGCGATGAATCGCGGTTATCCGCACTGGTTGATCGGCTGGCCGTGGTGATTGCCCAGCAGCGCAAAGCCGAAGAGGAGGAGGCACGTCGCCGTGCACGTAACAAGGCCGAAGCCGCTGCGCGCGAAAAGGCGCTGGCAGACAAGGCGCGTACGGAAAACAAAGGACGCACCACCGCCGTAACCAAGCCGCCAGAACCCGCAAAAACATCCGAGCGAACGCAGCAGGCCGTCCCCGAGCCGCCGCCACCGCCCGATGGCAATGCCTTCGCCGCGCTACGAGGCAAAGGAAAACTGCCCGTCAAAGGCGAGCTGGCCGCGACTTTCGGTGCCAAACGCCCGGACGGCCCGAGTTGGAAGGGCATTTTTATCAAAGCAGGCGAGGGGAGCGATGTCCATGCGGCAGGCGCCGGCGAAGTGATTTTCGCCGACTGGATGCGTGGCTTCGGCAACCTGATCATCGTTGACCACGGTGGGCAATACCTCAGCATCTATGGCAATAATCAATCGCTACTGAAGCGCCCCGGTGATCGGGTGAAGGCGGGCGATGTGATTGCTACCGTGGGTAACAGCGGCGGCAATGAACATTCAGGTTTATACTTCGAACTCAGGCATCAAGGGCGGGCAATCGATCCGCTCGCCTGGCTCAACAGGTGAGACATGGGCAGCAAATTGAA
>JAIXQK010000136.1 GCA_027485795.1 Oxalobacteraceae bacterium | reverse complement strand
CATGATCGGCAACCGGTTGCGTGCCGCAACAGGCAGTATTGATCCGAATGATCCCGCCGCCGCCACCTACACCCCCAACGCGCTCAACCAGTATTCCCACATAACGACTAACTCCATCACGAATAACCCCGCGTTCGACGCGGATGGCAACATGACCAGCGGCGCCCTCCCTGCCAACGTGAACGCGAACAGCACCTTGGTCTGGGACGGCGAAAACCGCCTCATCCAAGCCACGGTAGGGACGACCGGCTCGTTCGTCCGATATTCCTACGACAGCCAATCCCGCCGCATCGCCGAAACCGTAGGCAGAACCACCAAGCTCACCGTTTACGACGGCTGGAACCCCATCGCCGAATACGCCATTCAAAATTCAACATTCACCATTCAAAATTCTTATCTCTGGGGCATCGACTTGTCTGGCACTCTGCAAGGCGCAGGCGGTGTCGGCGGCCTCTTAATGACTTCCCTAATAACAAATAACTCAATAACGTCTATCTACTTCCCCACATATGATGGGAATGGAAACGTCTCCGAGTATTTGAATGAAAGTGGGGAAGTCTCCGCCCACTACGAATACGATCCGTTCGGAAAAACCACAGTAGCATCAGGCCCGAAAGCCAACGACTTCGCCCACCGCTTCTCAACAAAACCGCTAGATGCGACCACCGGACTCTATTACTACGGTTACCGATACTACGACCCGGTCACCGGCAGATGGCCATCCAGGGATCCGATTGGGGAAGAGGGGGGAATCAACCTGTATGGAATGGTTGGCAATGACTCGGTAAATCGGTGGGATGTCTTAGGGCTGGAGTGGACAGAGAAGCCAGAAACTATCACGACGACCGGCTGGAAGCATGTAAATACTAGACTCAATTTATATTCGGTCACACCCGGGTTAGGTACAGCGACTCTCTTGTTTGAAGATGAAAATATTACGATTGAATACGAGGGTAACGGCGAGGTTGACTGCGTATGTTCAGAAACCGGTGAAATCAAAAAGGCAAATGGAAAGCGAAAGTCAGAAGTTGTATCTCATATTTTTGCGATAGGAGGCGGAATCACTGTTTCAGGTCCGAATAATGTCAAAGGATTAGCTTCATTAGGACTTACTGCGGCAAAACAGACAGCAACTAAAAGTGGTAAAGCTGCACTTAATAAAGCAGGCAAAGAAATTAAGGATGCCGAAAAGAATAATATTCCTAAAGAAGGGTCTAAAGGCGACTCTTGGAAAAACGGCTCTCCTTGTGCAAGTTTATAATTTTAACGAAAAATATGCACATGCTCAAAAATCGACTGTCAGCAATTTTATTAGTTGTAATTATAATTCAAGCATTTTTCATAACGTATTACAAAATTAAATACAATAAATCATCTAATGAGGCTAGGATTGCATACACAGGGCTTTTAGGAAATCTTTCATCAATACTTCTGATTTATGAACGGCAATCGGAACGTGACTGTGAAGATGCAAAAGCACTGACCGAAATGTTTATAAAAGATTGCGTTGATCGATTGTCAGACAAGGATTCAATCATTGATCCATTAGAGGATACTAAAAGTCAGCTAAGTGAGGCTTACCAGATCGCGGTGAAATTTACTAAATCGTATCCATATTCAAAGTGACAGACAAAATATACCCGATCTTTGGTGTGGGGTCTTTGGTGTGGGGTCAGATGCGGCGTTGAGATAAGGGGTAATTTCTGCTTTTTTTAGGTGGTTTGGGTTGAAGGGTTGGTCGTAAATGGGGTCAGTTCCCGCTAAATAACATAAATGTGGTCTTATTGATCGGTGTATTTGGGGTCAGATGCGGCGTTGAAATCAAGGGGTAATTTGTACTTTTTTGAGGATGTCGGGGTTGAAGGGTTTTTCGCTTTATAGGACGCCGTAGATCAGGTGGAGTAATTTGGGGTCAGGTGTCGCATTTTAACATGCTGAGTGGGAAATTGTTAAAAATGTTAAAATGTGACACCTTACCCCAAATAACACCTACGAGCCAAACCGCGACATCCTCGACGTGAAGGAAAACAAAGCTGGCACCACCACCGTATAGAAGTATGATTACCTCGTGAACGCCCTCGGCCAGCGCAGCAACGTCGCCCAAACCGGCACCGCCTTCGCCGGCTCCCGCGATATCGCCTGGGGCTATGATCCCCTCGGTCAAGTCACCCGCGCCGACAGCACCATCCCCGGCCTAGACCGCGCCTACGCCTTCGACATGATCGGCAACCGGTTGCGTGCCGCAACAGGCAGTATTGATCCGAATGATCCCGCCGCCGCCACCTACACCCCCAACGCGCTCAACCAGTATTCCCAAATAACGAATAACTCCATAACGAATAACCCCGCGTTCGACGCGGATGGCAACATGACCAGCGGCCCACTTCCCGCCAACGTCAACGCGAACAGCACCTTGGTCTGGGACGGCGAGAATCGATTGATCCAAGCACAGGTCAACGGCGGTGCCACAGTAAACTTCACCTACGACGCCCAATCCCGCCGCATCGCCGAAACCGTAGGCAGCACCACAAAAATCACCATCTACGACGGCTGGAACCCCATCGCCGAATACAGCACAACTTATGCGCTTACGAAAACCTACATCTGGGGAGTTGATCTATCAGGAAGCATGCAAGGCGCGGGCGGAGTCGGCGGATTGCTTGCTGTCACCGACAGCACTGGCACCTATTTCCCGACATTCGATGGCAACGGGAACGTTTCCGAATACCTTGACTCCACCGGAGCCATCGCCGCCCACTACGAATAT
>JAIXQK010000105.1 GCA_027485795.1 Oxalobacteraceae bacterium | reverse complement strand
TTAGCGATACTTGATTTTTTCAAGAACGGTCAACTGTATGAACTGTACGGCTCGACCGAAGCTGGCTGGGTCACTTTATTGCCCCCAGACGAGCAACTAACAAAACTCGGCTCGGTCGGGCGCGAATGGGCCGGAAGCGGACCCATTCGCCTGCTGGATGAAAACCGTCAGGACGTCAAAGATGGCGAGGTTGGCGAATTGTTTTCGCTCACACCTTATGTGTTTGACGGCTACTGGAATAACAACGAGAAAACTTCGCTCGCATTTGAAGGCCCTTGGTGCTCAGTGGGCGATATGGCTCGTAGAGACGAAGATGGCTATATCTGGTTAGTTGATCGCAAGAGCAACATGATTATCAGTGGGGGGGAGAACGTCTACCCCTCCGAAGTCGAGGGTGTGATTGGTGCACACCCAGCAGTCAAGGATGTCGCGGTGATCGGCGTGCCGCATGAAAAATGGGGCGAAAGTGTGAGCGCCATCGTGGTACTCCACGATAACGAGCTACTGTCCGAATCAGATTTGCGCGGATGGTGCCGCGAGCGTCTGGCAGGATTCAAATGCCCTAGCAAAGTGACGTTTATCTCGGATGAAGAAATGCCGCGCACAGCCACGGGCAAGATTCTGCATCGGGCATTAAGGGATTTATATGCGAATGACAATGCTGATCTGCAAACGGCTTAAGCGACTGCCCTGATCATTTGGCATATCCAAAATGAAATCGTCCCCGCCGAACGATGGCGCTGGGTCGATGAGCAGGAATTGATTGACGGCTGAGTTGTTGAGTTCTTGATTAGTCGCTGAGTTGTTGGGCGCTCTCGACTCAGTTGAATATTTTTAAGTGTTTGGTCGCTCAAGGGAAAAAGATTTGAGCAACATCCGAGTTGCGCCATTGACTTGAATTCAGAGTTCCGAATACTATGCTTTGATACGGGGAGGCCGAGGTGGAGACACTCGGCAAAGCAAACAAAAACCCCCGAGTTAACTAATCGCTAATAAGCAAAGCCACTATGAAACAGCGGATTTTTGACAAAACTGAAGTGACATCCCCACCCGACTCAGGATGCGCTACCAACGCTGATCGCCGTCGCGTCATCAGCATTATGGCGACCGGATTAGTCAGCCCGATCGCGCTCACGCCAGGCAGCGCGCAAGCGAAGCCTGGGACCCAACTGTTGGTGGATGCAGGCGCGGAAGCTGACTTCAAACCGCTGCGTCCGGCTGATATTCAAATGGCCAAACCCATTCTCGCTTTCCCGTTTGATGCAGCCACTGAAAAACCGAAAAATGAATCGCGACTGAACAAAATAGTCGTGATTCGACTGCCAGAAGAAAAAATGACACCAGAGACACGCGCGAGATCGGTGTCAGGTGTGGTGGCTTATTCCAGCATCTGCACGCATCAGGGCTGTGACGTCAAAACCTGGATGTCAAAAGAAAACGTGCTGGCCTGTTATTGCCACGCTTCTAAATTTGATCTTTTCGATGGGGCTAAAGTTGTCGCCGGCCCTGCGTCAAGTGCGCTGAGAGCTATTCCGTTAGCCCTAGACGGAGAGTTTCTCTCGATTGCAGCAACCCTCCCGCCCAAAGCTGGAGAGTAGTTTTGGTCTTACCCCCTAGAGCCCACATAACCGAGGAGGCACAAAAATGAGTTTCAAACTAAAAACGCTGGCGCTAGCCATCTTGGGCGCGACTGCCGTCGTAGCCCAAGCAGGCAGTAACTTGGGTCCGTATTCCCCAGTGACTGACGCACGACTTGAAAATCCAGAAGCAAAGAACTGGCTGATGTACCGTGGTAACTACAGCGGTTGGGGTTACAGCCCGCTCGACAAAATCAATACCGCCAACGTCAAGAAACTCACGTTGGCATGGTCTTCCGCAACGGGCGTGACTGAGGGCCACCAAGCCCCGCCGATCGTCAACAATGGCTACATGTATGTGACGACCCCGAATGCACAGGTCATCGCATTCAATGCAAAGACCGGCAAAGAAATCTGGCGCTATAAAAAAGAAATCCCAGCTGATTTGCTGATGCTGCATAACACCAACCGTGGTGTCGCGCTCTATGGCAACAAAGTGTATGTTGCAACAGTTGACTCACACCTGATCGCACTCGACGCCGTCACCGGTAAAGTCGTTTGGGATAAAGAAGTTGGTGACGTCAAAGCGCTCTCCTACATCACCTTGGCCCCACTAGCTGCAAAAGGCAAAATCCTGGTCGGCTCCTCGGGCGGTGAAACTGGCGTGCGTGGTTTCGTAGCAGCCTTCGATGCAGATACTGGTAAAGAAGCATGGCGTACCTTCATGACTGCTGCACCTGGCACACCAGGTGGTGACACATGGCCAGGCGACACCCACAAACAGGGTGGCGCAAGCGTCTGGATCACTGGCACCTACGATGCGAAAAACAATATCGCGTACTGGGGTACCGGTAACCCTGCACCTTGGCCAACCGAAGGTCGTAAGGGTGACAACCTGTACAGCACCTCGGTAGTCGCGCTGAATGTGGATAACGGTGACATCAAAGGTCACCACCAGTATCACCACAATGATGCATGGGACTGGGATGAGGTCAGCGCACCGGTTTTGGTGAACACCGAAGTCAAAGGACGCAAAGTCAACGGTGCTATCCACGCTGGACGTAATGGTTACCTGTGGATGCTAGACCGCCAGCAGAGCGGTAAGATTGATTTTGTGAATGCGATCCCATACGTTCACAACGACGTCTTTACTAGCATTGACAGCAAGACAGGTCGCCCAAGCTACAGCGCAGAGCGCACACCTGGCATGGGTAAAGCAGTGAACTTCTGCCCATCGTTGTGGGGTGGAAAAGACTGGCCACCAGAGGCATGGAATCCTAAGACCAAGCTGTTCTACATCCCTGCTAACAACAACCTGTGCTCCGAGTTGCCGAAGGCCGACGAGATCACCTACAAAAAAGGCGACCTCTATATCGGCTACCCAATTGACGGCGTGCTCGGCAGCTTGCGCTACAAGGATGGCAAAAAGCCAGCCACGATCGGCGAGCTTCAGGCTTGGGATTTGAACACCGGCAAACTGGCATGGGTACACAAGTTTGATCGCCCGATCTGGTCGCCGCTGCTCACCACCGGTGGTAACCTGATCTTCACCGGCGGAACGAACGACAAGATTTTCCGCGCGTTCGACGCAAAAACCGGTAAGGTTCTGTGGCAGTACAACATGCCTTCCGGCGTCACTGCAGTGCCATCATCGTTTGAAATCGATGGCGAGCAGTACATCGCTGTACAGGCAGGCTGGGGTATCGATGCGCAGCGTATGCAATCAGGTATTGATGCACTCGACGCTCAGGTCACCATGGTTCCTCAAGGCGGTACTGTGATGGTATTCAAGCTGGGTAAATAAGCGGGTAGCAGTTAACTCGCTACGAAAGAGCCTACCGATTATGGTAGGCTCTTTTCATTTGTAAGACCGCACTACACTGAGCGATTGAGATAAGGCGGGCGATTAACTACTTCGGAATATAGCCCGAGCCTCGCAAAATATTTACTAAACAGCGAGATACCATGAGTGCAATAAAAACGGTCCTTCAAGCATTGCTATTAATGGGTGCACTACTCGCCTCGCAGCGCGCTGTCTACGCATTCCCGCTCTCAAACGGCGACCAGGTTCAGTGCGAGTTTTCTCATAGCGGCAAGACCGGGGTCGCAACCGAAATATGGAATTCCTACCGCAAACCCGAAGACAGAAATCCCGAACTTGGTCGAGCAGTCGCGGTCATGCGGCTAGATGCCAGCGGTTGGCCGACCATCATTATTGACGCCGAGGCCCACAAAAGAAATGCCAAAGGTGCTCCAGCGATTTGGGACTTTGTGTACTTCCACGAATGTGCTCATGCGCAAGACCCAAGCCTCGGCGAGATTGGTGCAAACTGCGTCGCCTACAAAGAGATGGATCGTCGCGGCTTAATGAATTTCCACCGCATGAAAGAACTTGAGGCGGTACACCTCAGTATGCTGATGCTGCCGGAAGAGTACGGTGGCTCCGGGCTGAAGTTTTGGCACAAGACGCTGGAGTGCGTCAGACAAGGCGACAAATAGCACCGGCATGTATTGAACACCGCGCGACATATCGCGGGGCGGCCATAGAGGCCCTATGGCGTGATACCGCTACCCGGATAGGGGTTCGGACGCTGCCGATTAATTAATCGCGCAGACATGATCCAAAATCGCGCGTGCTGGGGTGTTCGGATCAATCTCGGTCCAGCCCATCGTGCCCTCTACTGACATCGACGGCTCGCCCTCTGCCATCGGGCTTTTGTAGTAAGCGGCGTTTATCACCCTGTAACGCTTCGCTTTGCAATCATAATCACGGACAACACGAACAGACCTATCACCATCTCTGTCGGGTCGTTTATTGTCAATTAGCTCAATGACAATTCTCTGGTCGCCCTGAACAGTTATCTCATTGGATTCAATAAAAAACTGCTTGCCGCGCTTTGTTTCAGAAAGCTTAATCCACTCAGCTGCAGCGGGAATTTGCACAAGCACCAGAAGAGAAATAACGGCCAGAGATCTCATGGCTTTTGGTTTCCTTGAATGACATAAACACACCGATTTTATCAAAGCCATTCATTAAAAATATCGTTTGCCACAGAAAAAACGCGCCCTGAGGCGCGTTCAGAGGAGTCCTGAAATGGATCGCTGATCAATAGCGAGATCCAAGACTCCACATCAGGGCGATTTGACGCCCGCCTCTTTCTGCACCCTAGTCAGCAAGGCCTTGCCAACCCGGTCTTCCATCTTCTTGTGTACCGGCAGTAAGGCCTTGCGCCACTCCGCCAATTCCTCGGGACTCGGTCGGTGAATCGCAGTGCGGCCTGTTTTTTGGATGGCTTCCATCGCCGCTGCGCTCTCGCGCTCGATAGCGTTGTCGTTCATTTTGGTGGCCTCTGCCAGTGCGCCTTCAAGCGTGGTGCGTATATCTGCTGGCAAGCCGTCCCAGAATTTTTTATTGGTAATGACCGCATAACCAATGTAGCCATGGTTGGTGACGGTTAAATGCTTCTGCGCTTCGTACACCTTTTGTGAGTAGAAGTTCAGTGGCGGGTTCTCCGCACCATCAACCACCCCGGTCTGCAAGGCTTGCACCATTTCTGAGAAGGACATCACCTGCGGAATCGCACCGAGTGTGCGCATTTGCTCATCAATGACCTTCGAGCCTTGTATGCGCATCTTCAAGCCGCGCATGTCTCCAGGCAACCGGATCGGCTTGTTGGCCGACATCATCTTGAAGCCATTATCCCAGTACGTGAGCCCCTTAATACCTTTAGGCTCCAGCACCGATAACATCTCGCGACCCAATGGACCATTGGTAATGCGCTGTACCGAAGCACGATTCTCAAATAAAAACGGCAGATCAAATACCTCGAAATCGCGAATACCGAGCGAGCCAAACTTGGAAAGCGTGGGCGCCAACATTTGAACCGCGCCCATCTGCAACGCTTCGAGTTCTTCTTTGTCTTTGTAGAGCGTGCTGTTTGGGTACACATCTACCTTCACCTTACCGCCGGTGCGCTGCTCGGCTAATTTTTTGAACAGCTCAGCAGCATCACTCTTTGGCGTACCCTTTGCAGCCACATGGCTAAACTTGATGGTAATGACAGGGTCAGCGGCATACGCTGAGTGCAGAAGGCCGATCGATGCCGACATCAGCAAGGCGAACAAGCTCTTGGTAAAAACCCGAAAGAAACGGTGCGGGGTTGTCATGCTGAACTCCGTACGAATAAATTTAGATATTAAAAAGTACCAGGATACGCACCACCATCAAGCAGAATATTCTGCCCGTTGATAAAACCTGCGTGAACGCTGCACAAGAAGGCACAAGTCGCACCAAATTCCTCGCTAGTGCCAAAACGCTTTGCGGGGTTGCCGTTACGACGCGCAGCGATCAAGGTTTCGATCTCTTGTCCAGTCGCTTTGGCCGACGCTTCAAAGGTGGCGCGCAAACGATCGGTCTCAAACGGCCCAGGTAACATGTTGTTGATCGTGACGTTTTTATGCGCCACGGTGCGGGACAAACCCGCTACGAAACCGGTCAGACCGGTGCGCGCGCCATTCGAGAGACCCAAAATATCAATGGGTGCCTTCACCGCACCCGAGGTGATATTGATGATGCGACCAAAGCCGCGCGCCATCATGCCGTCAATCGTGGCGCGTATCAGTTCAATCGGCGTCAGCATGTTGGCATCGAGCGCAGCGATCCAGTGTTCTCGCTCCCAATTCCGAAAATCGCCCGGTGGGGGCCCGCCCGCGTTAGTGACCAATATATCGGGGTCGGGACAGGCGGCTAACACTTGCTGGCGGCCTTCTGCCGTGGTGATGTCGGTCGCAACGAAGTTCACCTCGACCGCAGAACCGACTTGAGCGCGAATTTGCTGCACCGTTGCCTCGAGGTTCGCGGCATTACGCGCCACTAGAGTGACATGTACGCCCTCTTTCGCCAAGGCTTCAGCACAACCACGCCCCAAGCCTTTACTGGCGCCACCGATGAGTGCACGTTTACCACGTATGCCGAGATCCATTAACTTTCTCCATTAATTCGCTTGAAGCTTTTTATTGAATGCGTACTTGTCGGCGACGACTAGCTTTACTGACCAAGCACCCTTGCTACCTGAACGATCTAGCCCAAGCAGGGCGTCAGCCACCGAATAGCAAGCGCGGCAGCCATAGCGAGATCTGAGGCACGAAGGTCACCAGCAATAAGAAACCGACCATGGTCGTTAGCCACGGCAGTACGGCCACCGTTAGCTCAGTGATGCCCATTTTTGTAATGCCGGAGGCCACGTAGAGATTCAGGCCTACAGGCGGATGGCACATACCGATCTCCATATTGACCACCATGATGATACCGAAATGTACCGGGTCAATACCCAACGCAGTCGCGACAGGAAACAGTATAGGCGCCATGATCAGCACGATGGATGAAGGCTCCATCACATTGCCAGCTAATAGCAGCAGTAGATTGACGACCAAAAGAAAGCCAACCTGGCCAAAGCCCTTGTCGATGATCCACGCCGCCATCGCCTGCGGTATCCCTTCGCTGGTCATCAGAAATGAAAACAGCACGGCATTCGTGATGATGTAAAGCAGCATGGCCGACATCGCCGCCGAGCTAAGGAGCACTTTACCTATATCTATGATATTCAAATCGCGATAAACAAATACTGCGATTACGCAGGCATAGACTGCGGATACCGCAGCCGCTTCAGTTGGCGTGAACAGACCACTATAGATACCGCCCATCACCACCACAATCAGCAGCAAGCCCCAGGCGCTATCGCGAAACGCACGGCCGCGTTCCGCCCATGTGGCAGGCGCCATGCGCGGATAGCCTTTTTTGCGTGCCAGTACCCACGTTGTCAGGCCAAGCAGAAATGCCAGCATCAATCCGGGTACCACACCCGCCATGAACAGTTTGCCCACCGAAGTATTGGTTGATACCGAATACATCACCATCACAATCGATGGTGGAATCAGAATGCCGAGCGCACCCGAAGTAGTAATCACACCCGCACCAAATGATTTTGGATACCCCTGCTGTACCATCGCCGGCAAGATAATCGAGCCGATCGCAACCACCGTTGCAGGTGACGACCCCGACACTGCAGCAAACAGTGCGCACGCCAGCACTCCGGCTAGCGCCAGCCCACCGTGCCAATGCCCGACCATCGAGGTCGCGAAATCAATCATGCGACGCGCCACGCCACCGTGCGTAAGGAATCCGCCCGCCAGGATGAAAAACGGAATCGCCATGATCTCGAATTTCTCAATACCGGTGAACAGCTTCAGCGCCACCGCCTGTACCGGCACATCGGTCATGGTGAACAGGAAGGTGAGCACCGTCAGGCCGAGCGCGATCGAGATCGGCATACCGGTCAGCATCAGCGCAATCAACAGAATGAAAATCAGCGCGGCATTCATTGGCGACCCTCTGCGACATCCTCGGTCAAACCCTCAACATGCGCATGGTCGTGCGTCGGCAACTCACCACCACGCGAGAATTGCCACGCCACTTGCAGAAAGCGCGCGCACATTAATGCTGAACCCAACGGTATCGCCAGGTAGACGACCCAGATCGGTACCTCCATCACCTCCGAGGTACTCGACGTCGCCGAACGCTCGAGTACGAAGTCCGCACCGAGTACTGCAATCACACCGGTGAACAAAGCACCTGATAGCAAGCCGAACAAAATGAAGCGACGTTGTAGCGGCGATGGCAAGCGGTTGACCAGAACATCGATACCAACATGGATCCCGGTACGCACACCATAGGCGGCACCGAACTTAGCCATCCAAACGAAAAGATAAATTGTCAGCTCTTGTGCCCAGCTTGTGTCGATGCGCAACAATAGGTCTTGCAGCACAGGTACCGCGAGGCCAGATGCATAGCGATGGACCACTGCAAGAAAAATTACCAGCGTTGCTGCCGCCATCAAGAAAGCAATCAGCCACTCTTCGAGATGATCAAGAATTTTCATAGCCAGGATAAAGCTTGAGCGACTGTGGCTTTAAATCGCCAGCAGATAAATACGGATCGCTGCGATCCAAGCGACCAGCCAAACAATCGTCCGTAGTGTCGCCCGGTTGGTGACATAACAGTAGATGTAAAGAATGCGTGCTGCAATAAACACCCAGCAGGTTTGCGCAACGATAGCAGGGTCCGTCTGGGTAACCAAGGCAAGCAATACCCCGCAAGCAAAGAATGGGAATGCCTCAAAGCTATTTTGTTGCGCCGCGTTTGCCCGAGCGCGCCAGTCGTCCTGCTCCGCCATCCAGGCGCGGGGTTGGTTATTATCGAAATCCTTCGCGCGCCACTTGGCAATACCTGCGCAAACAATCGGCAATAATCCAGCAATCAGTAATGTCGCAACAATTTGGTTCATTGAAACGCCCCTCCGCGGATAAATCAGCACACCCTCGCTCGTAGCTGGGAAGTCAGCCTACACCGCCAAGCTGGTCAAAAGAAATGCCGCATACCAAATTCCAAACTCCACTGCATGCCAAGTGGCCCATCCGTCCCGGTCAGGCCGGTACCAGGGCGAACATAGAAACCGGTCTTTGGCAAGATGAACTGACCCAGTTCTGCCTTGATTTGGGAACTTGCCCGGTTCGCGTTCTGATGGTCAATCCAGCAGCTGTATTCAATAAAGCTGTAAGTTTTCGCGGGCCAGCGTGTCAGAATTGATGCTCGCACATTACTCAGCCGAACATCATCGCGATTCGCATCACCACCTACCGCTTTGCCATACTGAATATAAGGGAAAAATACCGACTTTGCCTGCGGCAAATCTATAGCTGCAAAAGCAAACGGAGCCAGTACATGCTTACCTGAGCCCAAGGTCGGACTTGTCGCCGTATCGAAGCTCAGGTCGGAGCCAACCACCACCGCATAAGCTTCCGTACGCATGGCGCGCCAGGCAACGCGCGTCAGCAAATTACCAATACCGGTACTGTCGCCACTACTCGCGGGATCGTAGCGCAACAAGGGGAGCTCGACCCGGAAACCCAGCGATTTACTCATCGCATATTCGACTCGCGGCACGATTGTCTGCATGGTAGCGTTCGAATACTCGACGTACTCCGAGCGTAAGTCAAAACGATTCTTAAAATCAGTGGGATCAATCCTTTTGGCAATATCAACCGAACTGGCGGGTACCGGCACCGCTTGAGCTTCAGACACTGCCGAATCCTCTGCCTGGGCAGGCCCAACTAGTAGCAGGTTGAAAACTCCAGAAAAAACAAACGAAAATACAATAACTGACCGCCAAAAGCGGCAAATAAATGAATACATATTTTTATTTTAGGTGAGCGATACGGCGGCAAATACCCGAGCGGTGGAGAGCTTATCACGCCAGCGGTATCCCACTTGGTAGCGGATGGCGGCAATATCCTCAGACGATAACCAACAGACCCTTACCCATCCGAACCACTAGCATCATTATTCGCCGCTATGCAAGGCAGGCTGATATGATTATGCAAAGGCAGAGTCTTATCGGCTCATCCAAGCCTCAGGAAAAGCATGGACGCAAAAGAATTCGCAAGATTTTTCGGCGGCTTCTCTACGGAGAAGCGGGTAAAACTGATCCGCACGCTGATGGAAGCGGGCAGACCTGGACTTAGCCTGATTGATTTATCCCGCAAAACTGATCTTTCAGTGATCGATATCGGTATCGCCGCCGAGGCGCTACTTTTGATGGGGTTGGTCGATATCAAGATAAAAGGCGAGAACAAGATGCTGTTCTTGAATTTCGACTTGATCAGCAAGATTTTCGATGAGGCTTATCACACCTTTGGCGCTGGTAGATTTTTGGTGGCGAAAGAAGTTGTCGAAGACGATCCAAGCGCTGCCCCCGACGATACGAACACGACAGCTGATCCTGCAAGCTCGAGTAGCTAGGCGCTGCCGTTCTATGCGTTAGAAATACCTACATCCCCTTCTTGACTAGGGTTGGTCTCCGCGCCTGTCGATGTGGGGAAACGCACGGTTACCCGCGTACCCTGCCCTGCGGTTTTGTCTTGAATGATCACCTCTGCCCCATGCTGCTGGGCGATCTGGCTCACAATAGCCAACCCTAATCCGCTTCCCAGCCCAGACTGCCGCGAGATGCTGTAGTACGGAATGAAAACCCGCTCTTTCTCGCTGTCCGGTATCGACGAACCATCATTTTCAACAATCAGCTCCACATGATTTGGGCTTAATCGCAATACAAGATCAATTTTCCCAGGCATCTGCCCGTGAATCGCTGCGTTTTCCAGCAGATTACGAATTAAGCGCTCAATCTGGCTTTTGTCAGCGAAGATATTCGGCACTGAATCCGGATTGAACTCAATGATCTGCTGTCGCCTATCCAGCAGAGGCTGAATCATTGCAGCAACTTCTTGGCTGGTCTCAGTGAGATTCATTGATTTTTTTTCACTGACCGCATTTTCTGCGTTGAGCCGACTGTAGAACAATAATTGATCCGCGAGTCGCGTTACGCGACGAGAGGCCTCAATTGCGCTTTCGAGCGAGCTTTGCTGCTCAACTGGCTTATCCGCACGCAGGGCATTCTGCAGATGGAGCTGGATCGCTGCGATTGGCGTACGTAACTCATGGGCTGCCGCGTCAATGAATCGCTGCTCCCGCCATACAAGCTCGTTGGATCGCTTGATCAAAGAATTAATCGCCTTGACAACCGGATCAATTTCGGTGGGCATGTAACGTGCATCTATCGGTTCAGTCGAAAGCGGATCACGCTCAGCAATCACCTGCGACATTCTTTCGACCGCACGGATACTTTTCATGGCGAGCTGGTTGACGGTAAATATCAGCAGCAGACCGCCAATAATCAATGGAAGCAAAATACTCAGGCCAATGTCTTGTGCTATCTCGGCACGCACATCATCCCGTTCGCCGGCTACGATCCAGACCGAGCCCGATTGCAGAACGAATAACTGCCAGAGATGCCCAACAGCCTGTTTTTTACTAAAGCCGGGGATCGGCGGTGCCAGCCTCTCGGTAGGCGCATATTGAGATCTCGCCAACAGCACCCCATCGGCACTCCATACCTGAAATACCAGCTCGTTTTCGTAGGGATGACCAAGCTCTCGGACGTGATCATTACCCGGCTGCTCAAGCTCGGGCGGGAGCGAAATAATAATCGGATTATTGATCGTCGCTGCTTCGAGCTGGCGCGCCACCAAGGCTTCCAACACCCGCGCAGAGGTCGCTAGTCGGGCGCTGAATACCTGCTTGGTCTCATGCTCACTGACTGATTTCGCGACCCAACCAACACCACCCAGAATCAGCAGCATGGCGACAAAAATCCCCACCAAAATCTGCCGGCGGCTAGAGTAACGAGTATGCATTAGTTGAGATCGCCCAAGCGGTAGCCTATCCCTCTCACAGTCTTGATCAAATCCGGAGAGATTTTCTTTCGCAGATGATGCACATGGACATCGACCGCATTACTCTCGCCCGCCTCAGACCAACCATACAGCACATCTTGAATCTGAGAACGGGTATATACACGGGTCGGATGCTCTGCGAGCATACGCAGCAAAGTCCACTCGCTTTTTGGTAAATCGACAGGTTTACCGTCCCATCTGGCGACGACTGAATCCAAGTCCAACGCAAGTCTGCCGACTTCCAAAACAGCAGACTCGCCGGTTTTATGTCTCCGCTCTATTACCCTAACGCGGGCAAGCAGCTCATCTAACTCAAAGGGCTTGATCAGATAATCATCCGCGCCGAGATCCAAGCCTTTTACGCGGCTCTTGATGTCGTCTCGCGCAGACAGAATCAGGACGCTGATCGCAGAGTTGACTTTGCGTACATCGCGCAAAACGTCTAGCCCTTCCTTCCCGGGTAAACCAAGATCAAGAATCGCCAGATGATACGTTTGGTCGGATAGCAGCTGCTGTGCATCCATGCCGTTGCCACTGCGATCAACGGCATGGCCTAATCTACTCAGTGCTAAATGCAGACCCGTTGCAATCAGATCATCATCTTCAACAACCAGAATTTTCAATCAGACCCCTTAGTACCCGCTGCTTTCTTTTTCTGTGCAATTTTCTCGAGCAACTGCTCGATCTCACCCCTGCGCCCCTGATCGGCAGCTTCGCGGCCCTGGCGTGGCGGTGCATTCAAGGCACGGCGCAAAGCGCGCTCTGCGCCTGCAAAATCACCCGTCTTGAACAGGAAATCCCCATGGAAGTAATTAGGGTCAATCCCATCTGGGTTTACAGAAAGTCCTTTCTGCAGATACTCGAGCGCAAGCTTATTATCACCGAAGCCAATCGGCCATCCCGGAACCTGATAATACAGCGACCCGAGGCTGGTGTACGCCGAACCTTCCAAAGCATTGGGCTTGAGCTCGATAGCCCGCTCAAATAACTTCTTGGCATTTTTGACGTTACCCAACGCGCCCAAACCACCGCGTGCGCCCGCAAAGGATGCCTCCACGATCCCGTGCCAGATCAGCAGATCGGGGTCATTTTGCGCCTTGCTCGCGAAATCCTCGGCCACTTTCAAAAGCGCACCGAATTTTTGCTCATGCTGATTTTTTGGTGCCTTGTATTTGATCTCAGCCCAGTCTTGCTGCAACCGAGTCACCTCCGGACTCACTGCAAATACCGAGGATGAAATACAGAAAAAAAGAACTGCCAAAAGCTGCTTCATCATGTTGAGCCTCATGAATTGATTGAAGAAAAAGCCATTGCCTGACGAATGACCGGCAACTTTGCATACAGCGCCCGACTGACCAATGCGGGCAATATTTGATTAAGTTTGGTGAAAATTTTCTCCGGGAATCCGACCTGATATTCAGCTCGATCGGTCGACAGAAAATTCATGAACTGTTGCGCCACCTCTTGCGCCGAATCCTCCGCGGTCGATAGCTGTTGATTAAGCCAATTGACAGCCGCCGGATTGATATCGGTCTTCGTCGCACGGGGCGAAAAAAACCGGACTTTTATCGTTGTATCTGCCAGCTCTCGGCTCAAGGCTTGACCAAATCCGCGCAAACCAAATTTCGAGGCTGAATATGCTGCAAAACCCGGGTAGGCAATGTATGAAAAACCTGAGCCTATATTGATGATCTGCGCCTGAGACTCACGCAGCATCATGGGCAGCAGACGCTGGGTCAGGAGAATCGGGGTCAGCAAATTGGTTATCACTAGCCGCTCAATGCTTTCGGGTCGCTGCTGCTCGAATGCCGAAAAGTCACTGATCCCCGCGTTATTGATCAACAGATTAATCCCACCGCCCTCTGCGACAGCATTGACTATACGATCTTGAAAGGTGGAATCGGTAAGATCGCCTGCCAAAATGACGACATCAACACCTACCAGCTCTGAGGCGACTTGCTCAAGTGCCGACTGCTCTCTTCCCACGAGGTAAAGACGTTCTGTTTTACCCGACAAAGCCAGGGCGATTGCCTTACCAATCCCACGCGATCCGCCCGTCAGCAATACTCTGTATTTCATATCATTCAACATGCCACTCCTGGTTTAAGTGTTTCACCACTACTGCTGGCTGCAATGACAAGAAAATGTCGCCGTACAGCCGGAAAAAGCAGCGCGCACTATGCAAAATGCTTTGCTGATCAGCCTCATGATTCACTTGATTCATCAAATTCTGAAAGAACTTCACATGACCTTGGTCAAGACTGCCATGTGAATTCAAGTAGGTGAAAGCATGGTCTGGTAGTCCCAGCGACAGCTGGATTGCGGAAGCAGCATGGGTCGCCAAAGCGATGCTGGTGCCCTCAAGGACCAACACCATGCCGAAGAAACTGATGGGGTTACCGCGGTCTATTTGATGATAGGCATATGACACCATCATCTCGGTTTCGAAGCTGGGTTGTGAGTGCCTAATACTTTCTGCATCTGCACCACAAGCCTTCAGATCATTCAATATCCACTCATCGTGCCCAATCTCTTCTTCGATATACTCCGCGATAGCTGGTTGGAGCCACATATGATTGCCGCCCATGCGCGAGCCGCATGCCATTAACAGCGGTACAGTGTGCTTGACGTGGTGATAAGCTTGCTGCAGAAAATCGATATATTGGGATTTATCGACTTCGCCGCGCAGTGCTTGCTGAATAATTGGGATGCTGATGAGATTTGATCGTTCCGTTTCAGTTTCTGCGACGAGTCTTTCGTAAAAACCTGCCATCCTGCGCTCCTAGTCTCGAGAGTTAATTTGGATTAGTTCTTCATAGTTCTGTCGTATTTGCTCGCGCCGTAGTCGCCCGTTCGCAGTCAGAGAACCATCGCGCACTGAAAATGGCTTATCAGCAAACATCCAGCGCCCGATCTGGGCGTAATCGGGCAAAACGCGGTTCGCCTCATCAATGACTGCTTGCATTGCATCGATCGAACAATTCGCTTGGGAGGGCATGATTAACGCCGATAGCTTAGGCTCGTCATCCCCGAACACCAGCGCGTGGGAAACCTCCCGAAAACTCTGCAAAATTGACTCTGGCCACTCGGGGGAAACATTCCGGCCGAAACTAGTGATGATTACGTTCTTTTTTCTGCCGGTGATAGACAAGAAACCGTCGCTATCGATCGACCCTAAATCACCGGTGGCAAGCCAGTCGTCTTCGCCAAGCTTGACAAGTATTTCCTGGTCACTCGATATTTTTACTGACCCAAGTCGAAGCGGCTTGCCGACACTACCCACCCGGTCGGCTTGCGGGGTATTGAGTGAGACCACCGAGCATGCCTCGGACAACCCATAGCCCTCATACACTGGAAGACCGAGCAAACGCGCTTCTGTAATCAGACTCTCACTGACCTTGCCGCCACCAACCGCGATAAATTTCAATGATCGGATTCTGTGGCTCGATGCCTTTAATTCAAAGACGATATCGCGCAGCATCTGTGGCAACAAGATAATGCTGTCGGCTTGAAATTGGTTAATTGCCTCGATCGCCGTCTTCGCATTGAAACCGGATGAACCTGTCAAACCAACGACCGACACCGACGGAATAGCAATCTCTGCCCCTAATTTCAATCCGGTATACAGACCCGCGACGTTCTCCAACAAAACCGGCAGTGGCAGCATGGCTAGGTGTCGTTGCAAACCCAGTGAGGAAAGTTGGCTTGCCAATTCGCTAGCAAGGTCCCACTGCTGTTGGGGTGCGAGTGGGATTCCCTTCGGACTACCCGTGCTACCCGAGGTGAATGTCAGCTTGGTACCTTGACCGTAGGGATGTGAAATTGGTGCGCTGGCTTGCTTGATATAAAACGCCAACGACTGGACACCCGGTGGGGGGGTGGACGTTGCGGCGTAGGTGACGTCAATGACTGGTGCCAATGCCGGGCAAATGAATCCACTAATGTCGTACTGGGTCAGTAGTGCCTTGATTTGGGATGGCGCGTAGAACCCAGGGATAGGCACGGAAACCATGCCCGCCTGCTGCAAGGCCAAGTCCGTGATCAACCAGTCGGGAGAGTTATCTGAGTACAACGCGACAATGCTTCTCGACGGCAAGTGTGTACCCAAATAGCTCGCTAGGCTTTGGACCGCGTCATCAAGCTTGGATCTCCCCAAAGTAGTGCCGGCGACATCCGTAATTCGCGCCTGTGAGTCAATAAGGCGCGTAATCAAAGTTGGAATAGGCGGCATTTACATCTCCGAACATGACTTTGGGTGAAGATTCGTAGTAGCTACCCCAGATATTTCGATTACCACGCAAGCGAGCAGGATCTGCGGTCGTGATGACCACCGGTTTGTAGTTGAACTTGATAAACGAATTAAAGAGGGAGCGGGGGCCGGTGAAAGTGACCCAGCGAATATTTTGTGCGCGAAGGAATGGTGCTAACTTGAGTATCAGCGCACGCGAGGCACCCGGCTGGGTTGCGGCAAGATTGCCTAACTCGACAATCTGTGACCGATACACCAGAGATGAATCGTCGGGTCTAGTTTGACGAACCGAAATCTCCTCCTCAACCGACCGGTCTAGATACTGCTCCAAGAAGGCCTGCTTGCTCGCAAGGTGCGACAAGCCGACTGCTGCAACCCAACGACCGTTAGTCCCCCGGGAACCTAACAGCACATCGGAAAAATGCTGAATATCAGCATCGTATTGCGCTCGGAACCGATCAGCGATGAACTGCTGGATACTCGCCCGCGCAGGGTGCGAGCGGTCGATTGATTCGATATCAAAGCTACCAACAGCCAGCGGCAAGCGCTTTCCATGGGCCGGAATGTTTTGAAAAACGTAACGCTCTGGGAGGACAAGGCACATAGCACCGGTTGACCGTTCTAAAGAAGATGGCCGGATGGTATGCGCTGAAGATTAAGCTTAGATTAAGTGTTTGCGGAACGGTTTTGATTATTCATATTGCAATTACCCCCCCTTGAACCAGGCGCTCCAAGGGTCAGGAATAGCTAATCAAAACAGCAGTCGTGCCGCCGGCGCGCCTACCTCTACAACCTCATGTGATGCGCTTGGCACACGTTGAACTGTTCAAGCGAAACGCTTGTTTGCACTGTGGGCGGCCTGCTGCCCCGCCTTGTAGTAAGTCATACCTCGCCATAGCCGATTAGTGCCTTGCGTAACTACACCTTCGCTCGCGCGCAAGTTGCGGTCTACTTCTCTCCCTGGCGTATCTCTGGCACCGGGAGCAGCGCACTAACCTCAACCGCAATATCATTGTTTTTCAAATCTGGATAAAGGAAATCTCTGCGTTGACTGAGGTAAACTTTCCAATGAGACAAAACATGACCGACCCAGGGCCTAAACCCATGACGCAATCCATACAAACGACTGGCAATACCTGGTCAAATGAAATATCAGCCGAAGGCGCATTTGTACGCGCAGCAACCAGCTTCCGCGGCACGGTATCGAGAGAATCGAGCCATCTGCACGCTGCCGAGCCCAATCGCTATCACCTGTATGTATCGCTCGCGTGCCCTTGGGCACATCGAACGCTGATGGTGCGCGCACTCAAGGGGCTGGAGGACGTGATTAGTGTGGACGTTGTGCACCCTCACCTCACTGATAAGGGGTGGTCGTTTGACACAGATTTCGATGGCGCTACGGGTGATCGAGTCGGTACTCACAGTTATTTACAACAGATTTACCGTGCCGCATCCCCTGACTATGCAGGCGTCATCACAGTACCGGTATTGTTCGACAAGAAACTTGGCACGATCGTCAATAACGAGTCGTCTGAGATCATCAGAATGTTGAATACGGAATTTGATACCATTGCGCAGCATCCGGAAATCGACCTGTATCCAGAAAATCTTCGCAGCCAAATCGATTCAGTGAATGCCTGGACTTACCCCAGCATTAATAATGGCGTATACCGAACCGGCTTCGCGCAAAGCCAGCAAGCGCATGAGCATGCATTTGATGAGCTGTTTGACGCACTTGACCGTGTTGAGCATATCCTCCAAGGTCAGCCATTTCTTTGTGGCGATGCGCTCACTGAAGCAGATATTCGCCTGTTCCCGACACTAATTCGTTTCGATGCGGTGTATCACACCCACTTCAAGTGCAACCGTAAACTAATCGCACAATACCCAGCCATGCATCGGTATATGGCTAGCATCTATCACCTTCCCGGTATCGCTGAGACGGTTGATATGGAACAGATCCGTTTTCATTATTTCTTTTCTCATCGGCATATCAATCCGACCGGTATCGTGCCCAAGGGCCCCGATGTACTGGCAGCGCTTTGAGGGCAGTAGATTGATCATCAACCGGCGACTAGTGGCAATCTCAGCACTGCTTTTGCTCGGATCGTGCGGGGTAGTGACTGAGCGAGGCGTCTATGAAGGTATACGCGCCAACCAGAAAGCGCAGTCGCCCGTTGGTGCTGAGGGAGCGACCACGAAGCAAATGCCTGAATACGATCAGTATAAGAAAGACCGCGAGGGCGTTACGAACCGATAATTTACGGGAGCTCGATCGCTCACAAATCGGGCAAATCTCCCGGCGGCGTAGCCGTATCATCCGACGAAAAAAAATTCTAACGAAAGTCTTGCATGTCAGAACAACCCCCATGCCTGTGGCGTCCGAGTGCCGAGCGCTTGGCCCGCAGTCATGTCAAACATTACCTGCAGTGGCTAGCTGCAAGAGATCAGCACTTCACGGACTATCAGGCCTTGTGGCAATGGTCGGTAGACCATATCGAAGAATTCTGGGCGTCGATCTGGGATTATTTTGATATTCAGTACTCGGTGCCATACCAGCAAGTTGTGTCCAGTCATCCAATGCCTGGTGCCACATGGTTCGAAGGTGCACGGCTAAATTTTGCGCAGCAGCTATTCCGTTTCAATACCGACCCCGCAACAGCCAACAAAGACGCCATCGTGGCCGAGTCCGAAACGCGTGGCCGAGTCACGCTGTCATGGGGTGAAGTGCGCGATCAGGTCACGGCAGTTGCGAATACCTTACGTGCGCTCGGCGTTGGGCCCGGCGACCGGGTGGTGGCGTACCTGCCGAACACCCCCGAAGCGGCGATCGCTTTTTATGCCTGTGCCAGCATTGGTGCGATCTGGTCGTCGTGCTCGCCTGATATGGGCGCCTCGAGCGTTCTGGATCGGTTTCGGCAAATTGATCCCAAGCTGCTGATTGCCGTGGATGGCTATCGTTATGGCGGCAAGGCATTCAACCGTCTGGAAGTCGTGCAGCAGATGCGCGATGAACTACCCACGCTGCAGCACACAGTACTCCTCCCCTATCTTGATACGACGCTGGATATTGCGAGTGCACTACCCGGTGCGATGCGCTGGCAAGATTTATTCAACCACCCCGCAGCGCGAGCGAACTCTATTCATTTTGAACAGCTACCGGCAGATCATCCGCTCTGGATACTCTACTCGTCTGGCACCACGGGTATGCCAAAACCCATCGTTCATGGCCACGGCGGGTCGTTGGTGGAATGCCTGAAGGGGCATGCGCTCTCGCTGGATCTTGGCGAGGATGATCGTTTTCTGTGGTTCAGTACCACCGGCTGGGTAATGTGGAATGCCCAGATCAGCGGCCTGCTGGTGGGTGCGACGATCTGCATCTACGATGGCAACCCCGGTTACCCCGACTTATCGAGACTATGGAAGTTTGCGGAAGATATGCGGCTGACTTTCTTCGGTGTCGGCGCGGCCTTCTTTGCGAACTGCATGAAAGCGGGTATCGAGCCACACAACATCGCTGATCTTTCTTCGCTGCGCAGCGTCGGTTCGACAGGTTCGCCGCTCTCTGATGAGGCGTTTCATTGGATCTACCAGCAGGTACATCCTGATGTGCTGCTGGCATCCATCAGCGGGGGCACGGATGTAGCAGCCCCATTTGTCGGCTCATCGCCACTGCTACCGGTCTATGCGGGTGAGATGCAGTGTCGCTCGTTGGGGGTGGCTGTGCATGCACTTGACGAACAAGGTGAGCCAGTGATCGATGAGGTGGGAGAGCTGGTCATCACCAAGCCCATGCCCTCCATGCCCTTGTATTTCTGGAATGACCCGGGTAACAAGCGCTATCTGGACAGCTACTTCGACCACTACCCCGGACTGTGGCGGCATGGCGACTGGATAAAAATCACGCCGCGCGGTGGCGCCGTGATCTACGGACGCTCTGACGCGACCATCAATCGTTACGGTGTCCGAATGGGCACTGCAGAGATTTATCGGGTGGTCGAGGAACTACCAGAGGTCCTCGACAGCATGGTCGTCGACCTTGAATACCTCGGTCGCGAGTCCTATATGCCGCTCTTCGTGGTGCTACGCGAAGGGCAGCCCCTCGATGAGACGCTGAAGCAGCATCTGTGCGACCAGATACGTACTCGACTCTCCGCCCGCCATGTACCGAATGAGGTGTTCGCCGCGCCCGAAATACCTCGCACACTGACCGGCAAGAAAATGGAGCTACCGATCAAAAAACTGCTACTCGGCGCGCCGATCGACAAGATCGCCAATCCAGATGCGATGAGCAATCCGGGTTCGCTGCACTGGTATGCAGATTTTGCGACGCAAAGACAGGCAGACAAAGCGGGCTGATGGGGTATAAAAGGGGCTATCTACCCATTGGGTGAACCGAAATCCAAGGGTACGATCGGGGCGTATTGGTCGCTCGACTAAATGAAGCGATAAATCTCCAATGCGTCGTGAATATCTTCCCCGACGTATTGGCAGTTAGGACCAATACTTGCAGTAACTAAGTATTAATAAAGTACACCTAATGTGCCAGTTGCTTCATGGGGGCATACCGGACGCGCTCCGAAGCTATGCAACACGCACATAGCTGTTAAAGTTTGGCGTCTCAGATGGGCAAGGAAACATCATAAAGGCACCGTGGATCGCCACTTTCCATCGACATATTACATTTTCAACAACTTCTGGCTTTTATTGGATTTGGCTACTACCGAATAGCCGAAGCCAAGCAGTTTTCGAACTGGGTATGGGTAGGAACGCGATTACCCGCTTCATTAGTTGTTTTTGAAAATTTTCATAGTACCCATGTACAACTGTCAAAGGTTCGTATTACCTTTCAGGAATTAGATCCGGAGGAAAAAGTGAAAAAGTTTTTTATGTGTATTTTGGCTTTGGCGCTACCAATTGCTGCCTCAAGTCAGTCTATTCTTTCGAATACCACTCCTTTTGAGAAGGGCAACCAGATAACCTATGCCTTTAAAGATTTCCGCTCGGGCAAAGCGTCGGAGCTAAGTTATTTTATTGATGAAATAAACGACACCTCATTTGTGGCCCGCTTCAAGAAAGGTGAGCTAGTAATTCCTATTAAATCACCAAGGCCAGGAACAGTGGGTGATGAAGTATGTTTGGGAAATTTTGAAAAGTGTTCATTTGATCCACCGATGAAATTATTCGATAAGAATATTAAAGTTGGGGATGAGTGGAGCCAGAGTTTCAAGGTTTTAGGTGAAACCTTCAGTTCAGATACAGCACAAGAAGTGAAAGTAACAAAGCAAGAAAAAATAAAAATCCAGATTGGTGAATTCGATGCTTTTAAAATCGTCGCAAAGGCAAAATTTAAAGGTGCAACGACTAAAGGAGAGACATTCAGCGGAAACGAAACTATAGATCTGTGGGTAGGGAATGTGAGCAATAAGACGGTATTACTAAAAATGAACTTTAGTAATTCTTTTCAAGACAGGTGGAGTATTGAACTTACCCACCCCCTGAATTTAGCAAGCACCCCGCTGAAATAACAACAAAATAGCCTGGCTGCGGTACTTGCCAAACTGGTTGAGACGTCTCTCCATAGGAGAAAAGGCGAAAAAAAAGCGCCTTTCATAGGCGCTAGTGGCGGAAGCGGTGAGATTCGAACTCACGGAGGGCGCAAACCCTCGCCGGTTTTCAAGACCGGTGCCTTAAACCACTCGGCCACGCTTCCCCGGAAACAACGACGCGAATTATACCCAAGCCAGTTGGTCCTTACCGCAATTTTCAATCAGGCAGGAACATCTGCTGCAGATCATTCAAGAAGCGCTGCCCCAACTCTGTGGGGTGGATGCGCTGATGGTCCGCTTGAATCAGCCCCTTCGCCTCGGCGCGCTGCAAGGCAGGTTCGATGATCTGGGTGGACTGGCCTGTGCGCTCAATGAATAAGCGAGTCGGTACACCCTCAGTCAGTCGAAGCGCATTCAGCATGAACTCAAATCCCAAAGATTCGCGCTCGATCTCGTGTTCGTCCTGAATAACTTTGCCGGCACTTGCGTGCTGCAGATAACTTGCGGGCTGTTTGAAGCGGGCTTGTCGGATGATACGGTGCGGGAAAGATAGCTTTGAATGTGCACCAGCGCCTATGCCCAAATAATCACCAAATTCCCAATAATTGAGGTTATGCCGCGCCCGGCGGCCGGGTTTTGCAAAGGCCGATACCTCGTAATGCTCAAACCCCGCTGCAGCCATACGCTGCTGAATTTTCTGCTGCATGGTGGCGCTGGTATCGTCGTCGGGCAACGCGGGCGGGTATTTCGCGAATACCGTATTCGGCTCCATCGTCAGATGGTAAAGCGATAGATGCGAGGGCTGAAACTGAAGTGCCGTCTCTACATCTTCAAGCGCCTGCTCAACAGACTGCGAAGGCAGTGCGTACATGAGATCAAGGTTCACATTGTCGGTGCAAGTCAGTGCGGCATCGACAGCACGACGCGCCTCGTCAGCATCATGTATCCGCCCAAGGGCCTGTAGGTGTTCGCTATTGAAGCTTTGTATGCCTAAAGAGAAACGGTTCACACCGCTGGCGACATAACTTTTAAAGCGCGTGACTTCGACGGTACCGGGGTTGGCTTCCATCGTGATCTCTGCCGCTGCATCTAATGGCAGCAAGGCGCGGATATCTGATAGCAACCTATCCAGCCCCTGCTCGCTCAACAAGCTGGGCGTGCCACCGCCGATAAAAATGCTGATGATTTTTCTGCCCCAGATCAGTGGCAATGACTGTTCCAGATCGGCGCGCAGTGCATCAAGATACTCACGCTCAGGAAGTTCGCCGTTCGCTTCATGCGAATTGAAGTCGCAGTAAGGGCATTTGCGCACACACCACGGGTAATGCACATACAAAGATAACGGCGGCAACGCGGCAAGATTCAGTATGCCGGGCTTGAGATACGTCTCGACCACACGGCGCGGCACGCTGTGCAACGTCTCGGCATGAATCGGGATCATGAGAGCTTGTTGATCAATGCGCGTAGCGCTTGGCCGCGATGTGAAAGCCGATTTTTTTCTTCTGCCGATAACTCTGCAGCAGTTTTATCAAGGCTCGGTAAAAAGAAATACGGGTCATAGCCAAAACCACCCTGCCCGCGCGGCTGCTCGATTAATTGGCCATGCCATACACCATCAGCAATAATGGGCTGTGGGTCTTCCGCATGCCGCACCATCACCAAAACACAGTAGTAGTAGGCTGATTTGTCGTCGTAGGCTTCGATATCGTGGACTAGTTTGGCGTTGTTGGCCGCGTCTGAGCGCGGCTCGCCTGCATAGCGCGCAGATTGCACACCGGGCGCGCCACCCAATGCGGGTACGCAGATGCCGGAATCATCCGCAAGTGCGGGAAGACCTGATAACTGTGATGCATGGCGCGCCTTGGCAAGCGCGTTCTCGACGAAAGTGCCGAAGGGCTCTTCTGCCTCAGGGATATCGAGCTCGCGCTGCGACTTGATTGCAAAGCCGAGTGGCGCCAGCAGCTGCGCAAACTCGGCTAGCTTGCCAGCATTATTCGATGCGAGCACCAGCGATTGCGTCATGCCAGATCGAGCACTGCCTTCTGCCGCGCGATCAGCGTTTGTATGCCTGACTCGGCCAAATCCATCAGCTGATTCATAGTGGCACGGTCGAATGCGTCACCCTCGGCAGTACCCTGTAGCTCAATGTAGTGTCCGGCGTCGTTCATCACCACGTTCATGTCGGTGTCACAGCCAGAGTCTTCGATGTAGTCAAGATCCAGCACGGGCACACCTTGATACACGCCGACGGATATCGCCGCCACAAAATGCTTGAGTGGAATCGCCGCGATCGCCTCTCGCTGAACCAGGGTGGTAAATGCATCGTAGGCAGCGACCATGGCGCCGGTTATGGCGGCAGTGCGGGTACCGCCATCGGCTTGGATCACATCGCAGTCTAGTTGCAAGGTACGTTCGCCAAACGCTTCCAGGTCGAACGCAGCGCGTAGTGAGCGACCGATTAAGCGCTGTATCTCTTGCGTGCGCCCGGACTGTTTACCTTTGGCTGCCTCGCGATCCATACGCGTGTGCGTTGAGCGTGGCAGCATGCCGTACTCCGCCGTTAGCCACCCTTTGCCCTGCCCGCGCAAAAACGGCGGCACTTTGTCGTCGATACTGGCGGTGCATAGTACGCGTGTGTCGCCAAACGCCACCAGCACCGAGCCTTCGGCATGGCGGGTGTAGTGACGAGTGATACTGACCTCGCGCAGGATGTGCGCATCGCGCCCGCTGGGGCGCGTTATGTGAGTGTTTGCCACGGGTTCCTCGAGAATGCTGAAAATTAGGCTAGCTACCCGATGGATGAATACTCGTAATCACGCGATCGTTCGGCAGCGCATCGGTCATCAGAGAGCTTTCGCCGGGATCGTGAAGATCATCCAGCCAGGTCACAGCTAGTGCGGTGACATTATCGCCGGTTTTGCCACCCGCATGCGCCGCCTGCCGCACCAGCTCGGGTACCGATTGCTCGAGCGGGGCCACAGATAATCGGTAGGCCAGCTCATGCTCTCGGATGGACGACCACAAGCCGTCCGAGCACAGCAGCAGCTGATCGCCGGATTGCAGCCGTGCCGGGGGCGCTTTGTCGATCTGCGGCAGTGTCGGCGCGCCCACGCAGTTGTAGAGCTTGTTACGCTCGGGATGGTTAGCGCGTTCATGTGGCGACACGCGACCGAGTGCGACCAGTCGCTCGATATGCGAGTGATCGACGGTGCGCGAGAGTATGCGACCGCCACGCAGCCAGTACAGCCGTGAATCCCCACAGTGCGCCCACCAGGCCTGGCCATGTTGCACCAGACAGGCCACGATGGTGGTACGGGGTGTGTCCGGTAAGCGGTGCGTGGCCCGATACGCTAATAGCGACTGGTGCGCGGCATAGATCAACTCATCAAGCATGACAGAGGGATCGCTGATATCTGGCGTCGCTCGCTCACGAAAAAGTGCACCCATAGTTTGCAGTGTGAGTGCCGCCGCGATTTCACCGTTTTGGTGACCACCCATACCATCGGCCAATAGCATCAGCAAGGCTTCGCGTGTGAAGCAGTAGCCCATACGATCCTGATTGCTGGCACGACCGCCGATATGGCTGTCTTGATAGATAGCGAAGCGCATGGTTACCGAATCACACGTCGAAAACGTGAGAGCAAGCTGGGTGGGCTGGTGGCATCTGCAGATGGCTCGGTGAGTTGCTCTACGGGTCGCATCATTTTCTGCAGCGCATAAACACTTTGTGGGCGCTGTAAGGGGTCAAGCGCGAGACTCCAGCGCACCAAAGCGATCAACTCTTTCGAATACAAGCGCTCAAGTTCGCGAAAATAGGTTTCCATATGGTCGTCGCGCTTGCGCTCAATCGATGATTGCGGCGGCGTGCCGAGCATGCAGCAAAAAATCGACGCTCCGATGCTATAGATATCGGTCCAGGGCCCTAACTCGCGTTTGGCATGCAGCTCTGGCGCAGCAAAGCCTGGGGTGTACATGGGATGTAAGTTGGATAGATCGGCATGCAAGGTTTGTCGTGCAGCACCGAAATCCAGCAAGATCGGGGTGCCATCGCTTCGCAGATAGATATTGGCCGGTTTCAGATCCAGATGCAGTAGCTTGTGGGTATGCACCTCGCGCAAGGCATCCATGATTTGGGCGAAGGCAATTCGGATCGATCGCTCCGAGACCAATGGCTTGACGCCCTTCTGCTTACGCCGCGCAATGTGTTCATGTAGCGAGCGGCCTTGCTCATAGCCCATGACCATGTAGACGGTGTCGTTCGACCTGAAAAAATTCAGCACGCGCACTACGTTCGGGTGGGTAATGGCCGCCAGCGCACGGCCTTCGTCGAAGAAGAATTTCATGCCCAGCCGAAACAACTCGGCATGCTCAGACGCCACCACCGGTGCGAGCTGACCATGGCTGCGTTTTGCCAGCGCAGCGGGTAAATACTCTTTCACCGCGACGTCCTGGCCGTTTTCGTCGATGGCGTGATACACAATGCTGAAGCCACCCACAGCAATCTTCTTTACAATCCGGTATCCGCCGAGTTCCAAACCCTCGGGCAGAGCTGCGTTGTGTTGAGCGGCCATCTGATTTTCTTGCTGTGCGCTATTTCCAGGGGCGCGATTGTGTGGATGAATTGCCTTTTTGTAAAGACAGGGGTGGGATTTGACAATCAGCAGTATGACCGGTTACGCGGTCAGCAACCGCGATAGCGATGCCGGCAGCATTACGCTGGAGATCAGGAGCGTGAACTCACGCTTCCTGGACCTGCAATTCCGGATCAATGACGATTTGCGCATGCTCGAGCCGATGCTGCGCGAGGCGATCTCGGCACGCGTGTCGCGCGGCAAGGTGGAATGCCGACTTTCCTTCGGGCGCAAGGAGCGCAGCGCAAGCTTGGCGGCAAATGATGAGCTGCTGTCCGCACTTCAGTCCGCTCAGCAAGCCGTGCTGACACGATTTCCAGAAGCGCGCCCGTTGTCCGTGAATGAATTATTGCGCTGGCCTGGTGTGCTGCATGAGGCTGAATTGTCCCAAGATAGCTTGCAGGCCGATGTGCAGGCAACGCTGAAGGCGGCGCTGGAAGGGTTTATCGAATCACGTCAGCGAGAGGGAGCGGCACTGATGGCCATGCTGCTGTCGCGCATCGACGAAATCGACGCCATTGTTGAGCGCATCACGCCGCTGGTACCGGCGGCAGTCGATCAGTTCAGGCAGAAAGCGATTGATCGCTTGCAGGAAGCCATGGGGCTGGCGACTGGCGATGCCAAGCCTGCGGTATCTAGCGAAGAAATGCATGAGCGTATCCGCCAAGAGGTCACGCTTTACGGCATTCGGGTTGACGTGGCTGAAGAATTGACGCGTTTATCAGGGCACCTCGCCGAGACCCGCGAGATTCTCAAAAAAGGCGGCCAGGTCGGTAAGCGTCTGGACTTCATGATGCAAGAACTCAATCGCGAAGCGAATACACTGGGCTCGAAAGCAGCGGTCAAGGCATTGTCGGATGCATCAATGCAGATGAAGCTTCTGATTGAGCAAATGCGCGAGCAGGTTCAAAATCTTGAGTGATGCTGATGAGTTCGTCCCACGCTAGCGCCGGTAGTGTACTGATTGTGGCGGCGCCTTCCGGCGCCGGTAAATCCTCGCTTGTGAATGCGCTGCTGGCGCAGGAGCCCGACATCGTACTGTCCGTCTCGTTTACCACCCGTGCGCCGCGTCCGGGGGAGCAGCATGGGCGAGAATATTTTTTCATTGGCGAGTCGGAATTTCTCGAACGACAGGCGAAAGCGGAGTTCCTTGAGTCTGCGGAGGTGCATGGCAACTTCTACGGCACGTCAAAGCGACTGATCGAAGAGCATACTCGCGCCGGCCAAGATGTCTTGCTAGAAATTGACTGGCAAGGCGCACAACAAGTGCGGCGGCAGTTTCCTGACGCAGTCGGGATATTCATTCTGCCGCCATCAATCGAAGCGCTTGAGCAGCGGCTAAAACAACGGGCCCAGGACAGTGATGAGGTGATCGCACGCCGCGTGCAAAATGCCGCCGGGGAGATCGCCCATGCGCCTGAATTCGACTATGTTATTATCAATGCAAATTTCGATGCCGCGCTGTCCCAGCTTGTCGGTATCGCGCGCGCAAGTCGCTGCCGTTTCAGGCAGCAGGCAGCAAGATTCGGCGATCTCTTTGCCGGATTCGGCATCCAACCCTGAATAGCTCGTTTTACCACCGGAGAACCCATGGCACGCATCACCGTTGAAGACTGCCTGAAAAAAATTCCCAACCGGTTTCAGCTCTGTCTCGCTGCTACTTATCGTGCGCGTATGCTGGCTCAAGGCCACACGCCGAAAGTCGATAGCGATGATAAGGCCACTGTCACTGCGCTGCGCGAAATCGCCGCAGGTCACGTTGGCCTGGAGATGCTGAAGAAAGTCCCCACCTAAAACGGCGAACCCGATCCGGGCCGGAACAGCAATGCCTCCGACCGCCGTTGACCCGAGCGCTATGCCTTCCCGCAAGGCGGCTGCCGCCTCGCCTGCTGATACCACTCCACCGACCGATGCCAATGCACCCCTGAGGGTGCGTGTTGCATCCGTGACCCAGTTGAACAATGCGCTCGCCGAGTACCTCACGCCGGCTGAGCTGAAATCCATCAAGGACGCCTACCGCTTTGCCGACGAAATGCATCTCGGTCAGGTGCGTCGCTCCGGTGATCCGTATATTTCGCATCCGATTGCCGTCGCTGAAATCTGCGCCGAATGGAAACTTGATGCGCAGGCGATCATGGCTGCGTTGCTACATGATGTGATGGAAGATCAGGATGTCCTCAAAGACGAATTGATCGAGCGCTTTGGCGCGCCTGTTGCCTCGCTGGTCGATGGCCTCTCAAAACTCGACAAGCTGGAGTTTCAGAGTCAGGCCGAACACCAAGCTGAAAATTTCCGCAAGATGCTGCTGGCGATGGCACGAGATGTGCGCGTTATCCTCGTTAAGCTGGCCGATCGCTTGCACAACATGCGTACGCTCAGCGCGATGAGTGGCGACAAGCGCCGCCGTATCGCACGCGAGACCATGGAGGTGTATGTACCGATCGCCCATCGCCTTGGACTGAACAATCTTTACCGTGAACTGCAGGACCTCGCTTTCTCCTACCTCTACCCGCTGCGCCAACGAACCATCGCCAAAGCGATTCGCTCAGCACGCGGTAACCGGCGCGAGTTGGTTGGGAAGATTCTCGAATCGGTCAAATCCTCCCTCGCAAAGGCAGGTATTGAAGCGTCAATCGCTGGTCGCGAGAAAACTCTGTATGGCATCTATCGCAAGATGCGCAACAAGCACCTCAGTTTTTCTCAGGTGCTGGATGTTTACGGTTTCCGCGTGGTGGTTGACAGTTTCGAGCAGTGCTATGTTGCGCTCGGCGTACTGCATGCGCTGTTCAAGCCAATGCCTGGCAAGTTCAAAGACTACATCGCCATTCCTAAGCTGAATGGCTATCAGTCACTACATACAACGCTGATCGGTCCCTACGGCACCCCTGTCGAGTTCCAGATTCGCACTGCTGAGATGAACCATGTCGCCGAGTCGGGTGTGGCGGCGCACTGGCTGTATAAGAACCAGGATACGACGCTGACCGATCTGCAGCAGCGTACTCATGCCTGGCTACAGTCGCTGCTGGACATCCAGCACCAGACCGGTGATCCGTCCGAGTTTCTCGAGCATGTCAAAGTGGATCTGTTCCCCGACTCGGTTTACGTCTTCACACCGAAGTCGACCATTATCGCGCTACCGCGTGGGGCGACTGCATTGGATTTTGCGTATACGATTCACACAGACATTGGCGACCATGCTGTATCAGCCAAGATCAATCACGAAGCTGCGTCCCTAAAAACTGAGCTGCACAATGGCGATATTGTCGCGATTGATGTCTCCGACGATGCTCAGCCGACGCCGAACTGGTTGTCGTTTGTGCGTACCGGCCGTGCGCGCTCTGCCATCCGGCATCATCTGCGCTCGATGAACCGCGAGCAGGCAATTGAAGTGGGCGAGTTGCTACTAGAGCAGGCACTGATCTCGCTGGAGCTGCCCGGTACTGTGCCTCCGGCAGTCTGCGACAAGCTGGTGGGTGATACCGGTGCTAAATCCATGGCTGACATTAATGCCGATATCGGTACCGGCCGCCGACTGGCGACACTGGTGGCGCGCCACATTCAAGGGCTAATGGAAACACCCGTCGCCGACTCGGTCACACAGACGGGCGCCGTACCCGAACATAAAATCAAGCCAGTCACGATCAGTGGCAAAGAGCCCTCCTCCTCGGTGCAATTTGCGCACTGCTGCTCGCCCATCCCGGGCGACCTACTCGCCGGTAATCTACGCCGTGATCAGATGCTCGTCGTGCATACCAGCGATTGCGAGCTCGCGCGTCGCTCACGTGCCAAAGACCCTGGCCGATGGATCGATGTGTCGTGGGCTGAGGATTATTCAAGTCGTTCCAACTGCCGCATCAGCGTTTTGGTAGCCGATGAGAAAGGTTTGCTGGCCCGACTGGCCGCGCAGATCAATGAATCCGACTCGAATATTGTGCACGTCGGTATGGATGAAGGCCGACGAGAAGGACCACTGACAGAGCTACGCTTTACCGTGCAAGTAGAAGACCGGATTCATCTGGCGCGCTTGATGCGGAACGTAAGGCAGGTGCGCGGGGTTGCCAGAATTTTGCGGGACAAGGGTTAAGCGACAGCCGCATCGATCGGTGACCGATTGGCCTTTGCGCTGCCCTTCCTGAAGCGTGACAGGAACTTGCTAATGCAAGCACCTCTCTCTAACGCGCTGGGCTCTGAAACTTGCGGCGCAGCGCGCGTAAACCCATCCAGACTACCACCGCCAGCACCGGCACCGCTATGCCGGTCGCCAGATCGGTATTGACCGGTAAGCCAGCGGCTTTGGCACCTTTCAAAAGGTAGCCGAGCAAGCCCACCAAGTAGTAAGAGATCGCCGCGACGGACAGACCCTCCACCGCTTGCTGCAATCTCAGCTGCTGCGCAGCGCGTGTGTTCATGGATTCCAGAATCTGACTGTTCTGCCGCTCCTGACGAATGCCGACACGGGTACGTAGCAGCGAGTTGGTGTTGGCGATACGTTCTGCCAGTACTTCCTGACGATGCGCAGTGGCGGTGCAGGTATTCATGGCCGGTGTGAGTCGGCGCTGCATGAATTCTTCAATAGTCGGCACACCCTCAACACGCTGCTCACGTAGCTCGTGGATACGTGCCATCACCAAGCCGAAGTAAGCCTGCGAAGCAGAAAAACGATAACTGTCATCGACCGATAACTGCTCAAGCCGAGATGCGAGTAGCGTGATCTGCTGCAGCAGATCTTGCTCATCCTGCATGCCCTCTTCTTCGCTGCGCCCAGGCTTATGGCTGGCGACCATTTCACGGGTGACTGAGGCTAGTTCAGCCTCGATATCGTTGAGCACAGGCGCTGCCTGTTGTGCCATCGGCAAGCCAAGCAAGGCCATCACGCGATAGGTCTCAATCTCCAACAAGCGCTGTACCAAACGCCCTGCTTGCATGCTCTTCAGGCCAGCGTCGAGCACCACAAAGCGCGCAAAACCGTCGGCATGTATCCGAAAATCAGTCCAGACCTGTGCCGCTTGCGAGGCACCGCTGCCGACGATCGCGTTGGTATCAAACAGTTGCCGCATCTGTGGTGCAAGATCTTCGGCCGAAGCGGTCGCGTGATCGAGCAGGATGTGGGTGGCGACAAGCAAGCGCCCTTGCAGCGATAGCAACCAGTCCTCCGGCAGCTCGCTTGACGGCATACGTGCGAACGGTGTCGCCCCTGCGAGCGGTGATGAGGTCGCATTGACGACGGTGAAGCTGGCGAATTCGGTATGGCACTCCCACTTCAAGCGGAAGCGCCCGAAATCATGAAAGAAATACTTGGCGTTGCCGGCGGGTGCTGGCACCCCAAACCGGGCGCAGAAATCTGCCAATAGCGCTGACTGCATCCCCAACCTGTCACCCGGCGCGCGAGGCTCATTGCGGCCATGGACCGCGAGATGGGTAATCGCCTCCGGCGCTTCCAGCCGAACCGGGGGCCGCGAGTGAATCTCAGCCGCCAGCGGCACACGCAGCGGATGATTCAGCGTTGAGAAAACAATAGACATACGGGAATTGTACGTTAGCCGGGTAAGGGGTATTCAACACGGACGATCTCAAGCTCGTCATCGCCTGCCGGTGTGCGCAGCGTGATGACATCGCCCTCACGCGCTTTGGTTAGCGCACGCGCCACGGGGGATACCCAGCTGATCTTGCCATTGAGCGGATCAAGCTCGTCGACACCAACGATGCTAATGGTTTGCTCGTCGCCTGCTGCATTCACATAGGTGACGGTAGCACCAAAGAACACTTGGTCGCTCCCATGGTGCACGCTGGGGTCGACCACTTCTGCTAGATCGAGACGCTTGGTGAGAAATCGAATTCGACGATCAATCTCGCGCAGCCGACGCTTGCCGTAGATGTAGTCGCCATTTTCAGAGCGATCACCATTCGATGCCGCCCAGTGCACCACGCGCACCACCTCCGGCCGCTCGGCATCGATCAGTTGCAATAACTCATCGCGAATGCGCTGGTAGCCTTGCGGCGTGATGTAATTCTTTGCGCCCGGTGGTATCGGTAGCAGTCCGCCGATATCGTCGTCTTCATCGGCATCGGACTCCTTGACGAAGGCCTTGTTCACTCACTCACCTTAACGGGTTTGGCGGCGCCACCTGAGGTCAGCGTAAATTGTGCGGAGCGCTCTCTTGCTAGTACTTCGGTCAGCCATGGCAAGCATTCACGCAGGGTTGCCTCCAAGGTCCAAGGCGGATTGAGAATAAACATCCCGCTGGCATTCAAGCCCCGGCCGTCTGCATCTGCGGCAGCCCCCACAGAGAGCGTCACCTGCAACCAGTCGGACTGTGCACCGCGCTTTAAGCGCTCGGGCAGTTGCTGCGAGTCGAGACGCGACAGCACCGGATACCACACCGCATAGGTCCCCGAGGCGAAGCGCTTTTGTGCGTCTTCCAATGCCAGCTTGACCTTGCGGTAATCATCTTTGTTTTCATACGGTGGATCGATCAGTACCAAGGCACGCCGTGACGGTGGCGGCAGCAAGGCTTTGAGCGCCGCAAAGCCATCGGTGCGCTCGGCCGCGATACGTTTACCGCGATGCTTTATGCCATTCGCAGCTGCATGCGCCTCCAGCTTGCGCACGTTCTCAAGCAAGAGCTTGGCGTCTGTGCTGTGCAGCTCAAATAAACGCAACCGGTCTTCACTACGCATGCATTGCTCGGCAATAAACGGCGAGCCGGGATAGTGACGCAACTTACCTGCAGGATTCATCGCCCGCACCAGAGCGACATACTCAGCGATGGCAGGCGGTAAATCTTTGCGCTCCCAAAGCTTGGCGATACCGTCGCTTGCCTCCCCGCTCTTGTTGGCATAGTCGCTATCGAGCTGATACAAACCAGCACCCGCATGGGTATCAATCACCATGTAGGGCGTGGGCTTCTGGTTCAGATACGCCAGTAGCTGTATCAGCACCGTATGCTTGAGCACGTCAGCGTGATTACCAGCGTGAAAACCATGACGGTAACTAAACATGAGCGGGTGTCTTCGGTTGGCGTGGCGGCAACTCGCGGTCAGCTTGGACTAAACGCAAGTGGCAATGAAACTCGAGAAGCGCGGCGTGTGCCCGCTTGAAGAGACTAGTCGGTACGGGCAGATTTTAGCGGAACAGGCGGCATTCCTCTCGTTTTCAACCCCACGAAAAAAAAGACCAGTCAGTGCGACTGGTCTTCGGACACAGGGCGGCTTCCTTGTGGGAAGCGCCCATATTGTTGATCTGCGACGTTCCTTAGGCGACTTTGCGCTCGAAGAACTGCTCATCCTCTGTCGAACCATGCAGCGCGGTCGTCGAGGACTGACCCTGCTGAATCGTCTGCGTCACTGCGTCGAAGTAACCGGTACCCACTTCACGCTGGTGCTTGACCGCAGTGAAACCACGGTCGGCGGCGGCGAATTCTGCTTCTTGCAGCTCGACGAAGGCGGACATTTGGTTGCGTGCATAGCCGTGCGCGAGGTTGAACATGGAGTAGTTCAGTGCATGGAAACCTGCCAGCGTGATGAACTGGAACTTGTAACCCATTGCGCCCAACTCTTTCTGGAATTTTGCGATCGTAGCGTCGTCCAGATTCTTCTTCCAGTTGAATGACGGCGAGCAGTTGTACGACAGCAGCTTGCCTGGGAACTTGGCATGAATCGCTTCTGCGAATTTCTTGGCAAATGCAAGATCCGGCTTGCCGGTCTCACACCACACCAGATCTGCATAGGGCGCATACGCCAGACCACGCGAGATGGCTTGCTCAATACCTGGCTTGGTCTTGTAGAAGCCCTCGACAGTGCGCTCGCCCGTGCAGAATGGTTTGTCGTTATCATCGACGTCCGAAGTCAGCAAATCAGCAGCTTCAGCATCGGTACGCGCCACCAGAATGGTCGGTGTACCCATCATATCGGCTGCCAAGCGAGCAGCGTTCAGCTTCTCAACCGCCTCGCGGCTCGGTACCAGAACTTTACCGCCCATGTGGCCGCACTTCTTGACCGACGCCAGCTGATCTTCGAAGTGAACGCCAGATGCACCTGCCTCGATCATGGCCTTCATCAGTTCAAACGCATTCAGAACACCACCAAAACCAGCCTCGGCATCAGCGACGATCGGTGCGAAGAAATCGATGTCGTCCTTACCCTCGGACCATTGAATTTGGTCAGCGCGGGTCAGCGTGTTGTTGATGCGCTTGACCACCATCGGTACCGAGTTGGCGGGATACAGCGACTGGTCGGGGTACATCTCGCCGGCCAAGTTGGCGTCACCAGCGACCTGCCAGCCCGACAGGTAAATCGCTTTCAAGCCTGCCTTCACTTGCTGCATGGCCTGGTTGCCGGTCAGCGCGCCGAGCGCATTGACGAAGGGTTCAGTGTGCATCAGGCTCCAAAGCTTCTCGGAACCGCGCTTGGCGAGTGTGTGCTCGACCTGAACCGAGCCACGCAGACGTACGACGTCCTCTGCGGTGTAGTTGCGCTTAATGCCCTTCCAGCGCGAGTTTTCTGCCCAGTCCTTTGCCAGTGCCTGAGCCTGTTGTTCACGAGTTGCCATGGTGTTCCCTCCGAGAGTTAGCGTCAGTTAGAAGAAAAAACAATTTCGCCGTTGGAGAGATAGTAGGCCGATTTTTGCGTGGCAACAAGGTCTTATATAAGACAGAGGATTAAATTTTATTTGTTATTAATCAATAGCTTGTAAAGTGCGTTTCGCGATACGGAATCCAGTTTCTTACCGCGAAAGAAACCTCTGTTGCCGCGCACCGTTATTTTTCCGCATTATGAAAAACCGATGTCGCTATTTGGAAGCGCCGGGGAAAGCGGTATGGCGAACGCTCGTCTGGTTAGCTGAGCGGCAAGTGAGAGATCAGAACGCCGTCCGCGTCGACATACACCCAATTGCCCGGGCGCACCATCACGCCAGCAATGTCGACCGCGAGATCTTTTTCGCCCACACCTTTGCGAATACTTCGCCTAGGGTGGGCTGCCAGCGCCCGAATACCGATGTTGCACTGATTCAATTCTTCGCTATCACGCACGCAGCCATAGACGATGATGCCGGCCCAGCCATTGTTTTGTGCGAGCACGCCGAGGTTGCCACCGACCAGCGCGCAACGAAGACTGCCGCCACCATCAACCACCAGCACACTACCCTCACCCGGCGTCTCCAATGTGGCACGTACTAGTACGTTGTCTTCGAACACTTTCAGCGTGCGCGCGGGCCCGGCGAAGCGGATGTGTTTACCGAATTTTTGGAATATGGGCGGCAAGATCACGAGCGAGCCATCGGCCAGCTTCTCCTCGTTGGCATCGCATAAGTCGCAGGTGGCAAAGTTCACTCGATTTCTCCTCGCGGATTAGTGGCGTAGGAGATTCTAACCACCCGCCGATTCAAGATCCAAGAGATTGGATCGGGGCCTCTGCCGCAAGCCACCGTTCGAGTAACGCATACGGCAAATCACCCTGACAAACCATCAGCTCTCTTTTCTGAAATCGAGTTCCGAGCCGGCTACTTCGATCTCGACAGTATCTTTCGGGCCGAAGCGCCCTTGAAGTATCGCCTTCGACAACGGGTTCTCCACCTGCTGCTGAATAGCGCGTTTGAGCGGACGAGCCCCGTACACCGGATCAAAACCTGCCTCGGCTAACTTGTGTAGTGCGGCGTCGCTAATCGTCAGACCAATCTCCATTTTGCCCAGGCGCTGCTGCAAAGTGTTTAGCTGTATTCTGGCGATCGCGCCGATCTGTTTGTCATCCAGCGCATGGAATACGACCAACTCATCAACACGGTTGATGAACTCCGGCCGGAAGTGTCCGCGTACCTCGGCCATAACCGCAAGTTTAATGAGTTGTGGATCACTATCTTCCATGGACTGTATCTTGTGTGAGCCAAGATTCGACGTCATCACGATCACCGTGTTCTTGAAGTCGACCGTGCGACCCTGGCCATCGGTCATCCGGCCATCATCGAGCACCTGTAACAGCACATTGAATACATCCGGATGCGCCTTTTCTATTTCGTCGAGCAGAATCACGCTATACGGCTTGCGACGCACCGCCTCGGTCAGGTAGCCACCCTCTTCATAGCCGACATAGCCCGGCGGCGCGCCAATCAATCGTGCCACCGAGTGCTTCTCCATGAACTCGCTCATGTCGATACGAACCAGTGCCTCTTCGGTATCGAATAAAAAGGCGGCGAGTGCCTTGGTCAGCTCGGTTTTACCGACACCCGTGGGCCCCAGGAACATGAATGAGCCATAGGGACGGTGTGGATCCGACAGGCCGGCACGCGAGCGACGAATGGCATCCGAGACAGCGGTGATCGCCTCGTGCTGGCCGACCACCCGCTTGTGCAATTCGTCTTCCATATGCAGCAGCTTGTCGCGCTCACCTTGCATCATCTTCGAAACCGGAATACCGGTTGCGCGCGAGACGACCTCGGCAATTTCTTCGGCACCCACTTGGGTACGCAGCAGCTTGGGCTTGCCCGTGTCCTGCTCACCCTTGTCGGCTTGCTTCAACTTGGCCTCAAGCTCGGGCATACGACCATACTGAAGCTCGGACATTTTCTGCCAGTCGCCCTTGCGGCGCGCGTCTTCCATTTGTAGTCGTAGACGCTCGATCTCTTCCTTGATCTGTTGGCTACCCTGAACGCCTGCCTTCTCGGCTTTCCATACCTCTTCTAGATCGGCGTACTCACGCTCGAGCTTGGTAATCTCTTCTTCAATCAAACCCAGGCGCTTTTGTGAAGCCTCGTCTTTCTCTTTCTTGACGGCCTCACGTTCAATCTTCAGCTGAATCAGGCGACGGTCGAGTTTGTCCATCACCTCGGGTTTGGAGTCGATTTCAATTTTTATCTTCGATGCTGCCTCATCAATCAGATCGATGGCCTTATCAGGCAAGAAACGGTCGGTAATGTATCGATGGGACAGCTCGGCGGCAGCAACAATCGCCGGATCGGTGATGTCGACCCCATGGTGTACTTCGTATTTCTCCTGCAGACCACGCAGAATGGCAATAGTCGCCTCGACACTAGGCTCATCGACCAGGATTTTTTGGAAGCGGCGCTCGAGCGCTGCGTCTTTCTCGATGTACTTGCGATACTCATCCAGCGTCGTCGCGCCAACGCAATGCAACTCTCCTCGCGCCAAGGCCGGTTTCAACATGTTGCCGGCATCCATCGCACCTTCGGCTTTACCAGCGCCGACCATGGTATGAATTTCGTCGATGAAGAGAATGGTCTGCCCTTCATCCTGCGCCAATTCTTTCAAGACCGTCTTCAGACGCTCTTCAAACTCACCACGGTATTTCGCACCCGCGAGCAAGGACGCCATATCGAGCGAGAGTACGCGCTTGTTTTTTAAACTATCGGGTACTTCACCATTGACGATACGCTGTGCAAGACCTTCGACGATCGCAGTCTTACCCACACCCGGCTCACCAATGAGTACCGGATTGTTTTTACTACGACGCTGCAGCACTTGAATGGCGCGTCGGATTTCATCATCACGACCAATCACGGGATCGAGCTTGCCTTGTCGCGCACGCTCGGTCAGATCCATGGTGTACTTCTTGAGTGCCTCGCGCTGACCCTCTGCCTCTTGGGAATTCACGTGTTGCCCGCCGCGTATCGCTTGAATCGCCGCTTCCAGCGCTTTGCGGTTCAAGCCATTTTCGCGTGCGACACGACCGGCATCCGATTTGTCATCGCACAGCGCCAGCAACACCATCTCGCTGGCGATAAATTGATCGCCGTGCTTCTGCGCTTCTTTGTCGGAGAGATTCAGCAGCGCCGCCATCTCGCGACCAACCTGTACCTCACCACCGCTACCACTCACTTTGGGTAGTCGCTCTAGGGAAGATTTCAGCGCATTGACGAGCCCACCAACATTGACGCCTGCACGCTGCAGGAGCGAGCGACTGCCGCCATCGTCCTGATTGAGCAGTGCGGCCAGCATGTGGACCGGATCGATGTATTGGTTGTCATTACCGACGGCCAGGCTTTGGGCATCGGACAGCGCTTCCTGTAACTTGGTGGTGAACTTGTCGACACGCATGTCAAGGGCTCCGGAGAATCATGGCAATGACATGGATTATTGGGGCCACCGCCTGAAATTCAAGGCGATACCTGCACCCTTCATGCGCTCAGCCAACGCCAGGTGGCCAAACCGGCGATGCAAAGCGCTATCGAACCCAGTAAATGCGTGCCGGTATGTAGCATCACGGCCAGGTAGTCGCGTTGCTGCAGCAATGCCACCGCTTCAGCAGAGAAGGTGGAAAACGTGGTCAGCCCGCCGAGAAACCCGGTAATGGCGAGCAAGCGCCACTCGGGTGAGAGCTGCGGCCAGTCGTTGAAAAAGCCAACCGCGAGCCCGATCAAGTAGGCGCCGATCAAGTTGGCCGCCAGCGTGCCCAGCGGCAGGGTGGCAAGTCGCGCGTTCAACCAGAGCGAGAGTCCCCAACGCAGCCAAGCACCCAAGGTGGCGCCGACTGCGATGGAGGCGAGACTTAGCGGGATGGATCCCATTTCGCCATCGCCTCGTCATCCGAGACACGCGCATCAACCCAGCGCGCGCCGGAAGGCGTCTGTTCTTTCTTCCAGAAGGGTGCTTGGGTCTTGAGGTAATCGATAATGAACTCGCAGGCATCGAAAGCCTCACCACGATGTGCTGAGGTCACCGCCACTAACACGATCTGATCGAGCGGCTTCATGGGTCCAACACGGTGGATTACTAACGCTTCGAACAGATCCCAGCGCGCCTTGGCCTGATCAATGATGTCTTGTAGCGCTTTCTCGGTCATGCCGGGGTAGTGCTCGAGTTCCATCTCGGCGACATGTTCACCCTCGTTCAGGTCACGCACCGTACCGATAAAACTGACCACCGCGCCGACCTTGGGCGTGTGCATGCGCAACTGCGCTATCTCGGTAGTGAGATCGAAGTCTTCGGTTTGGACGCGTACCGTCATCTTGTCTCGCCTGTCATCAGCCACCGGTCACTGGCGGGAAAAAAGCGAGCTCACAGCCCTCGCTCAGCGGGGTCGCGGAGTCTGCCATTTGTTGATTGAAGGCGATACGGAGCGCCCTGCCGTCAGCCAGCGCTTCGGCCCAGACACCGCCACGCGCGCGCAGGAACTCTCGAACCTGGCCGGCGGTTTTGACGTCGGTCGGCAGCGTGATTGATTCTCCACTGGTACCTAGCGCTTCGCGCAGGCTTGCAAAAAATTTGAGTTGAATCTGCATGCTAGTTGAGCAGTTCGGAAAACGGGATGAAGTGTACGGTATCACCGGGCTTGATCACCTGTCCGGGCGGATTGTCGATAATGCCATCGCCCCAGACGGTGGAGGTCAGAACGCCGGAGCCCTGATTCGGAAACAGCGCAAGCCCCCCCGCTTCGTTCACGCGCGCGCGCAAAAACTCATTGCGCCGGTCGGGCTTGTCCCATGCAAAGTCGGCCCGCATCGGGTAGCGCCGCAGTGGGCTGGGCTGTGCACCCTGTAATGTATGAATAAACGGACGAACGAAAATCAGGAAAGTAATGAAACTCGAGACTGGGTTACCGGGCAGACCAATGAAGAAAGCCGGTGTCGATTGCACAGACCGCCGTACCTCCCCAAATGCCAATGGCTTGCCGGGCTTGATGGCGATCTGCCAAAGGTTGAGCATGCCCTCCGCCTCAACTGCAGGCTTGACATGATCCTCTTCACCCACCGAGACGCCGCCCGATGTGATGATCAGATCGTTTCCGGCAGCTGCTTCGCGCAACGCTGCGCGCGTCGCCTCGCGCGAATCGGGCACGTTGCCCAGATCGACAATATCGCAACCTAACTGCTGGAGCAGGCCGCGCAGCATAAAGCGGTTTGAATTGTAGATAGCACCCGGCTTCAGCGATTCACCGGGCATGGTGAGTTCATCGCCCGTAAAGAACACGCCAACCTTCAGCCGACGATAGACCGGCAAAGACGCTAGGCCCACCGATGCGGCTAGCCCTAGCTCCTGCGCACGCAATCGGGTACCACGCGCCAAGATCGTACTACCCGCACGAATGTCTTCACCACGTCGACGTACCCATTCACCGGAACGCGGCGAGTGCTGAACCGTGACCTTGCCTGAGGCCTCGTCGTAGGCGCACTGCTCTTGCATGACCACCGCATCGGCACCGTCAGGAATCAGCGCACCAGTGAAGATACGCGCCGCAGTACCCGGCTGCAGAAGCGTACCTACATGACCCGCCGGTATACGCTGCGAGACAAGCAGCGTGGCCGCGCCAGACTCACAATCGCTTGCACGCACGGCATAGCCATCCATCTGGGTGTTGTCCATCGGCGGCACGTCGAGCTGTGATTGTTGATCAGCGGCGAGTACCCGACCGGTAGCATCAAGCGTTGGCAACAGTTCGATGCCATCTACCGCGCGTGCGGATTGCAATAGAAAATCAAGCGCTTCTTGCACGCTCAACATGGGCTGTTTCGTCGTCATTGTTGTGCTTTAATCTTGTCTCGGCGACGATTGTAACTTCAGATCAGAGACCCGTATGCTGCGCGATGTAGCGCTTGATTTCGGCGACATCGGGTGCCATGACATCAAAACGCTGCGGCAGTGATTCAATATGCTCAAAGCCTGCCGGACGCTCGGCATCACGGCCCAATGCTTCACGGATGGTCTCATTGAATTTCGCCGGCAAAGCGGTCTCCAGCACGATCATGGGTACCTCAGGCTCCCAGTACTCGCGCGCGACCTTCACGCCATCAGCGGTATGTGTATCGATCGTGAGCCGGTAGCGCGCATCTGCGTCGCGAATCGTATTCAATCGATCTGTGTGAGTGGATTTGCCAGAAGCAAAGCCAAATTGATCTACACGCGAAAACTCATCACCATCACTGCCAGCACGACCCGATAAATCAAAACCGCCATGGGTCTCGACTTTCTTGAACAGCGAGGCAACCCGCGCTGCATCACCCCCAAGCAGGTCGTAGACAAAACGCTCGAAGTTCGAGGCCTTGCTGATGTCCATACTTGGGCTACTCGTGTGCAGCGTTTCTGAAGATTTACGGACACGATAACTGCCGGTTTGGAAAAACTCATGCAGCACATCGTTTTCGTTGGTCGCAACGATCAGCTTGTGAATTGGCAGGCCCATCATGCGCGCAATATGGCCAGCGCAAATATTGCCGAAGTTACCGGATGGTACGGTGAAAGAGACCTGCTGCTGATTATTCTGCGTCGCGGCCAGATAGCCACGGAAGTAGTAAATGACCTGAGCGACGACACGCGCCCAATTGATCGAGTTGACCGTGCCGATTTTTTGCCTGGCTTTGAAATCAAGATCATTCGACACTGCCTTGACCATATCTTGACAGTCATCGAACACGCCATTGACCGCAATATTGAAAATGTTCGGGTCTTGCAGACTGAACATCTGCGCCGTCTGGAATGCACTCATTTTTAAGTGTGGCGACAGCATGAACACGCGAATACCCTGCTTGCCACGCATAGCGTATTCGGCGGCGCTACCGGTGTCACCGGAAGTAGCGCCGAAAATATTCAGCTCAACTGCCTGACGCTTCAGTGTGTACTCGAACAGATTGCCGAGTAGCTGCATCGCCATGTCTTTGAACGCGAGCGTCGGACCATTCGACAGCGACTGCAGCAGCAAGCACCGACCCGCACTTTGCTCCAACAGGCGAAGCGGTGTGATCTGGGCGGCATCCTCATCGCGACGGCCATTGCAGTAAACCTCCGCCGTGTAGGTCTTGGCAGCCAGCGCTTCAATATCAGCGGGTGGGATGTCGGTAGCAAATTTTTTCAGCACCTCCGCCGCCAGTGCCGCATAGGGTAGCTTGCGCCAGGCGTCTAGCTCTTGCCCAGATACTTGCGGATAACGCTCGGGCAGATATAGACCGCCGTCCGGGGCAAGGCCGCCAAGCAGGATGTCAGAAAAACCGGGGGTGGAGGGGTAGCCTCGAGTCGACAAGTAACGCATTGCGCGTGGTTTCAACGGATCAAAGCCTTCAATTATACGAGCCCACCTATTTCCTCAGGTAAATCGGATACCGCCCTACCCTAAGAAATGACTTTTTCGCATTAAGGGTGGTTCTTTTGGCATGTCAATTTGCTCACTTTCCCTGCCAACCTACGCTCCGCCTGTCAATCCCACGAATTAGGTAGTTTGCGCATTTTTTGAGGAATTCACTGCCAAAAAATTCGATTTGGCAAATTTTCTCTCAGGCAATACGCCAATTCTGATGTCTCGTTCGGGTGGTTACCTGAGGCATCAGCTAAGACATCCGACTCATGGGATTGACGGCCGATCACCCGCGCGAAGGAGCTTGCCAATGAACGAGATTCAAACCGAGACAATCGACGCACAAGCCGAGTCAGTTTTCTACTTCGATCTTTTTAACAATGAAGACCAAGAGGAACCGGACGAATTTGCGTTGGATGAAAACTCCGCAGAAATCGACACCGAAGTTCAGCCAGAACCGGTTGCTTCGCCATCCAAACCCTCTGTCCTCGAGTCCGCTCCCGAACTGGCACCATTTCAGCTAAATCAGGAGGCTTTGTTCAGAGAATTGATCGCGCAACATCAGCGGCGGCTCTACCGCTTTGTGATCAAGTACATCGATCATCCAGATGATGCGGCGGATATCACGCAGCAAGCCTTTGCTGAAGCGGCTCGAACGATTGCCACCTTCCGCGGTGATTCGAAACTATCTACCTGGCTGTTTGGGATCGCGATGAACATGGTGAGAAATTATCTTAGCCGCGCTCCACACCGTGTCCATAAATTTGAGACAGACGAAAGCCTGATCGGGCTTCCCTCTAGCGAGCTCGACCCTAGCGATAGCCTCAGTCAGCGCGAGTTATTGAGTCTGGCGGAGAAGGCGTTTGGTGACTTACCCAACGAGATGAGCGAAGTCCTTGGGCTAGTCGCAGTCGATGAAATCTCCTACCAGGATGCGGCCGACATACTGCATATTCCACTAGGCACTGTGCGCAGCCGGGTCTCGAGAGCACGCGCGGTACTTCGGGCACAGTTCGAGCAGGCGGGCGTCAAGCTGCAATTCTGATTTTTGCGTCGGTGCCGATCACACTGACCGCAAGGTCACGGATACGATAGTCTCTTCACGCCGCCGCTGAGCATCTTTACCCAGTGACGACTGGCTGCTTGGTGGCGCACTCGCGCTTCGGTTTACAGCCGCGGCGGCCGTTTCTGCTTGCGACTCGATATCGTTGACTGAACCCTCCTCGTCCGCGGCGTGCGCCGTTTTGGACTTGATTCTGTCCCCACGGTGCTCTGTCACCCTACCTTTGAATGGGATGGCATCCTCCGCTTGGCTGGTGATCAGAGTGTTCTGTATGCTCATCGCACGCGCGGGGTCAGCCACACAATTCAACTGCATTCTGATATCTGCCATCAGCCCCGCAATTTGTTCAGGGGGCTTGGTAGTATTGCTACTCCCCTCAAAAAATCCCTCTAAAAAATCCAGATAGCCGAGCACTCCATCCTGCTCATCATCGCTAATTTCTGTGGGCGTACGCGCACGTAAGGTCTGGGACAGGCGATCCAGCGCCGACTGCACGCGCTCCCGTGTCAATCTGCCCGTTGATCTTTGTGTATCAGTAATCAGACTATCCAGCAGATGCCCCTGTACCGCGTCTCGTGTGCGCATGATCTTGTCTTGGTCAGCGCTAGCTTGGTGAGCGCCTGCCAAATCAGATAACAACTTTGGCGGCAGGGCAGCCTCAGGGCGGCGCGTTGCCAGCGTCTGTTCAGCATCTTGCATTACCCTAAAGTTTTCGGCCACTTCCGGTTCTTCGGCGGGTAGCTTTTGGTGGGATGGTTCGAGTTGTGGCGCACTATTTTTGAGCGCTTGCGACGTAGCTGACGCCGCATATGCTGAACGCGCGGCACTTGCTTTGTCAGTAGAATTTTCAGCATCACCGACCAACTGCTTGAAACGCTTGTTCAATCGCTCACGCTCGACGAAATTCAATGCATCGACTCGCCGTCGACTGTCCCTGCGAATTTTGTCTGCATCATTGTCGATCTCGTCAGCTATCGCTCTGCCAGCGCCGATACCGAAGGCGTTGATGATGGTCATGGTGTCTCCCGACTGTCGTGAACCGCTTGCTCGAATACTGTCTTTGTGTATCCCTCAAATTCCATAGGTAGCTTTTCTCGGGCGTAGTAATTGACTAACTCGATTGCGCTATCCACAGGGCCTGCATCGGGATCGATCATAGAAAAGAAAATACGATCGTGGTCGGGCGGATACGCTCGGATACTCATCCTGGTAAAGCCGATGCGCTCCAGCGCGCGAATGGAGCGATGGTTATCCTTGTAGGCCGAGGTCAGCATGACAGGCACACCGATTTTGGCCGCATAGGCACACGCAAGCCGCCCGGCTGCGGTGGCGAAGCCGGATCCTTGGAAATCAACGCCAGTCCAAAAGCAAAAAAAGGCGGCATGTTCCGAGACCGAGAGATTGATGAAGCCAACAAAACCATCATCGGCGTGCATCACCGCGAAATTAACGCGCCCCACCTCATCCTGCTGTGAACGAATCCAGTGACGAACCTCGTCCGCCGATGTCAAGGCTGGCAAACCTGTCATGACAGCGATTTGCGGGTCGCGATATTGACGACAGTAGGCCTCGGCGTGGCTATCGTCCAAGGGTTCAAGAATGATCGGTAAGGATTCATGGCGCAAGTCGACCAACCATTGATGATCGCGAGCGGCTAGTCGATGCGAGAGTCGGCGATCAATCTCTAGCGCCAGTTCACTCGATGAGTCTAGGGCCAGCGCCCGCGCAACGAGTGACTTTGCCTCGCGTAACTGACCCGTCCTTGCCTCGCACCAGGCGAAATTAGCGAGGTCTTCCGCATTCTCTCCAACAGTCTGCAAACCTACTCTAAGAATCTTGCGTGCCAGCCCCCAAAGATTGCAATGCATAGCAACGGTTGCGATCCGTCGGTGCAAAGATTGATCCGTAGGATACATACGATGGTTTTGCCAGACCTGCATTAATGCGCTGCGCCAGGCATCACGATCGATTAGTGCATTTTTTCTGAGCCCCTGTACGATTTGCACGTCCGCCACCGCAAACACACGGGGATCGTGACGCGACATTTGAAGTAAGTTCAAACGTGTCTCTAGGCTAACCGAGGTACCCAGGCTTTTGCAGGCTTCAATCAGATGATGGCTTGACGAAAACAATGCCGTATCGACACAACGTGAGATTGACTGCAGGCGCTCTTTTGTCGCAGAAGGGCTGATGAGTGTTAGCTGAAGATTTATTGAAGTCGAAATCGCTACATCAACAACCTCACCGCCATTGGCGCGCATCCACTCGGCAATCAGTTGAAAATTGACGGGTAGCTTTCGAGACTTGCGGTAACTATCAATCACTTGGGCGAATGAGTTCAGCCTCAGACGCTTTTCACGCGAATGTCCATCACCAACAGAAATAATGAACGCGTTTCTACCGGATAGCTCAAGGGTCTTGCTGAGCACATCAATCGCAATGGCGGAAAAAGCGACTGGCGAGCTATTCAACTCCCGTAAGTAGTGATCGACGAGCGGTGTAAGCCGCTCACCCCAAGCCAAGGGGTCTGCGTCCGACCAGAGTTGCTGCTCAGACGACTTATGCTCACTCGCTTCGATCAGTGCAGTATTGGCCCGCAGTAGCTTACCGTAATGCACGGCATACAGTTCTTGCGGCAACTGCGACCAAGCATCTTGCGCTAACAACACAACGGCATTACCTGGTCGGTAGACTTCATCATCGCTACTCAAATGAGGCTGACCCGCAGGATCGGCGATGTTCCAGTGTAGCTTGCAGACGATACCGGGTGGCTCCGACAATGTGCGCATCACATGCGGATCGATATCCGCTGCGGGCACTACGGGGAGATATCGAAAACGTAGCGGCGGCATACCCTTGGTACGGCGCGCGATAGCAGCGCATAACATGCTGCCACTAGCGCCGTCGCCGGGACAGAGATCGATTATGTCAAGATCACATGCTGCGTTAAATTCACCGGAGCGGATCAGTTCTCGCCAATGACGGACAATCAGTGCCGCAAATTGATCCGCGATAGCAGGGCCAAAAACACTCGGGTGCAGGGGTAATGATGCTCGGCCTAGGGTATCCGTATCAGCAGGGGGTGACAGCTTGATCTCGCCGTTAGATTCGGTTTTCTGAGCCATAGCTTTTTTGGGAACAAGGGTCACTGCGCTGCGATCTCTTCGCCGACGCCTGCCGAGAGAATTTTTGGTGTAATGAGAAACAACCTTTCTCGCTTCTCGACTTTGGTTGACTTCTTTTTGAAAAATGCACCAATTGCGGGCAGATCACTAAGCCCGGGAACCTTGTCGGTCGCGCGTATATCCGACTCCGCATTAAATCCACCAATGAGAAGACTTTCGCGCACGTTCATCACTGCCTGGGTACCGATCGTGCTTCGCCGGATACGGGGCAAGGTCTGGCTACTCGTGTCCTGTATCGCACCATCCTCGATATCAACCACCAAATGGACTGCTTGGCCATTCGCTGTATCGATAATATGGGGCGTAACCTTCAGCGTTGTGCCGACTGAAATCGGCACCACCGTCGCTACCCGCTCGCCAATTGATTGAACATACAGGGTCTCGGATAAATCAATCAGTGCGCCAAGGTTGTCTACCGTAAGCACAGAGGGCCGGGACACTATGCGAGCGCTACCTTTTCCCTCCAGTGCGCGCACACGTGCCATGAGAAAGTTACCCGCATTCGGAATGACCGTCGTCGGGTTGACATCACGCCCGTAGATGATGGTGCCGGTAATGTTGTCGGGTGTCGTAGCGGGCCTGCCAAATCCACCCGCAACAGAACCTGCGCGTGCGCCCCAATCAATGCCAAGATCAGCCACATTGCTCGAGTTGACGTCGACAATCACGGCCTCGATCTCAATCAGCTTGGTCGGCACGTCCAGCAGTTTGATCAATTCCTCATACGCTGGCATATGGGGTGGAATGTCCTTAATGATCAGGGCATTTAAACGTGAATCTGCCTGGATCACAGGGCGCAACGGCTGGTTTTGTGGTCGTGGACCAGACTGCGGGCCTGAGCCGGAGGACGGATTCGTACCGGGCCCGCCACGACCATCCTCGACGACAGGCGCAGGGACGATTTCCCGCATCGGCGCTGCGATGGCCGCGAGCTGCGGCAGATTGGTCAGATTAGTGCCCCCAGTGCCCCCCTGCCCGGTCACTAGGTTACGCAGAATAGTTGCAACCCCTGCAGTCGTGATTTGCTGGTCACGGTAGGAGATCACACGGTCATTGACTTGTGCATGCTTCAAGCGAAAAACCCGAATTTGCTGCGCCGGTTGAGGAAGCGGAAGTGTCGCAACTGCCCAGGCCACCAAGTCGACATAGGCGGGCGGGCCGGACACCATGGCAACCCCCCGATCTGGTAATTCGCCCCAGCCGAATTTGGCCTCAACAACACCCAAATCGATCAATGCCTTGCGAAACTCCTGCAAACTAATGCCCTGTGGTGACACTGACCGCGTCGAGTTCTCAAAATTTCTGCATACGTAGAGCATTCCGCTGTAGTAAAACCATTGAAGTCCATAGCTGGCGCTGAGTTGATTCAAAAATTCTGTGGGAGTGGCTGTATAGAACTTGCCGGTCACCTTCTCCTTGTGCGCAATCACTGCATCAGACAGTGATAACTGCAGACCGAAAGAACGTGCGAAAGAACCCAATACGTCTACTAGCTCCTGCCGATCTGCAAGGTAAGTGAATTTCGCATCAGGCCAAGGCGGAGGCGCCGCAAAAGCAGGCATGACGAGTGAAACGAATATCACCAGAGAGAAAAATACTAAGCGGCAGTGTCGATAAAATCGCATCTTGGCCAAAGCTCAGACAATCTTGAAAATTCTGCGCCAATCCGACAGCGCATTGATATAGGACTCGAGTGCAGACTCAGTTTCATCGACGCTAGCGTCGGACGGTATTCGTTGTTGGATGACGATTGATAATTCATCATCGGATAAGGTCGGAATATCCGAAGAGTCCAACATCCTTACCCACGAAGCCAATAGGCATTCCCGTACCATATCCTCTGCCTGATACGGATCAGAAGGCAGGTCAATGATCCGACTTTCTAGCACCAGATCACCATGTGGGGCTGGACGGCAGAACACCCGATAGCGCCTATCAAAAAACAACACGATCGCACCATCAACGCGCTCAACTGGCTGCTGCTTACGATGCCGCGCGAGGTAGCCGGCCAGACCATTGTGAACGTAGTTAAGCAATGGAGCCTCCCGCTGATGATCGGCCGGCGTAGCGCCGTAGGGCAATCAAAAACTCGGCAATCGGCTCTATCAACTCAGAAGGAATGTACTGGTCAACTCTGGACAATTCCGTCAGCGAGCGGGCTAACTCGATGTTTTGCATGACCGGAATTCCACATGAGCGTGCCATTCGCACCATTTGATGCGCCACCTCGTCTTTCCCTTTCGCCACCACGACGGGTAGAGGCGTAACCGCCTCGTCATAAAACAAGGCGACAGCGAGGTGGGTGGGATTAGTGACGACTGCGTTTGACTTCCGGGTCTTCATCACCATTTCACCCATTGCAATCTCTTTGGCCAAACCTTTACGATGACCTTTCATATGGGGGTCACCTTCCAATTGCTTGTACTCCTGTTTGATCTCGTCCATCGACATCATCAGTTGCTTACGATGGTTGTAACGTTGGAAGACGAGGTCTGCGAGTGCAATCGCAAAAAAAGCAATAAACGAGTAAATGATTAGCGTCTTGAGCATGCCACCCAATGCCACGCCAAAAGCACCAAGACCATTTGCGGGGAGCAGAATCAAACTTTGCAATGAATCGGACAGAACCATCCAAATGAGAACGGCTAGGAAGCACACCTTTAAAATCGATTTACAGAACTCAACAAAATTCTTCATCGAGAACATCTGTTTCAAATTACCCACTGGATTCAGGCGATCACCCTTCGGAATCAATGCCTTGAAGGCCAACAAGACACCGGTTTGAATCATTTCACCAAAAATCGCAACAACAACAACCAATAAAATAAAGGGCAACAAAATAACAACGCCTGCGCGTATTAGCTGGTTGATCTCAATCCTGATCGCATCCCTGAATTCCAAACCGTACAGTTGAGACGGAAGCTCCATGATCTCAATAAACGATTGAATCAAGCCCTCCGCATCGAGCAACATGTAACCGAACAGCGCCCCCACGAGTAACGCCTGAGTAAAGTCCTTGCTCTTGGCGACTTGGCCCTCTTCCCGAGCCTTCCTGATCTTGTGCTCGGTGGGCTGTTCTGTCTTTTCAGAGCTCATCGATCGGCTCCTGAAAAAATCGCCTTAATTAGCGTACTAACGCCATCAGGAAACCCTGCTATCTCAGTAGATATATAGCCAAGCAGCGTCGCTGCATAGACCGCAAACACATACATGGCGATTGCACTTTTAATTGGCATCGCCATGAAAAAAACCTGAAGCTGCGGTACAAATCGGCTTACGATTGCAAGTCCAACCTCTGCCAAAAACATCGCGAAAATGACAGGTGCACTAAACAACACCGCCAGCAATGCCAAACGATCGAGCTGAGCGAGCAGTAGCATCGGTGTCTGATCGCTGAAAGTCGGCAAAAGTTTGAATACCGGCCAAAGGACATAACTTGCATACACAAGATCCAGTAGCATCAACATGCCACCCGAAATCAGCAAAAGCACGAGTGCTGCCTGGGAAAACAACTCGCCCAGCGGGGAAGTATCATGACCTGTCAGCGGATTAATCGTGGCCGCAATACTTGCGCCACGCTGGTTATCAACATACGCCCCCATAATGTCGACCGCCCACAGCGGAATCGCTACCAGAAATCCAATCAAAAATCCAACCAACGCCTCTTTTGCGAGAATTGAGATCATCAGGCCGCCATGCCGCAACTGCTCAAGCGAACTACCGAGAAGCGAAGGTACAAGAAATATGGCGAAAGCTGCGGCAACACCGATTCGAAGCAAACCAGGCAAAGCCTGTCGGTTAAACATCGGAAGCATTGAGAACATCGCTAGCATTCGTGGTAATGCATAAAATGCAGCCAACATAACGGCTGACGGGTACTCGATAATGATGGTTTCCATATCACCGGATCATCGACGGAAAACCATCGAAAAGCATCTGCGTAAAATTGAAAATCTCGCCACCCACCCATCGGGCAGTCAGATAAAGTGTCAGTCCAACTGCAATCAACTTGACCCCAAAAGACAAGGTCTGCTCCTGAATTTGCGTGAGCGCCTGGATCAAACTGAACAAGATGCCGACCACAGACGCGACCACAATCGGTGGCAAAGATAGCCACAGCACCAGCAGCATGGCCTGAATCAAGTTAGAACTGAGATCATTGATTTCCATCGTTCGGGCGCCTGCTTAGTGGATATAGGTGTCAACCAACCCATGGATCAAGCGTGACCAGCCATCAACCATCACAAACAGAAACAACTTCAATGGCAGGGAAATTGTCACTGGCGACACCATCATCATCCCCATTGCCATCAAGATATTCGAGATGACCAAATCGATGATGATGAATGGAAGAAAAAGTAAAAACCCGATTTCAAATGCTGCTGTCAGCTCAGAAACTACGAACGCTGGCGTAACAATCAGCAGATCCGTTTTGCTACTCTCGCTTGCCAGATCGGGGGGCCACAGTTTCTTTGCTGTGGAAAAGAAAAACTCGCGCTGCTGGGGCTTGCTATTATTCACCAAAAATTCACGAATCGGTTCACTTGATTTACGCGCAACCTGCAGCAAGGCCTTGACTGACATGGTGGGATCTTTTTCGTCAGCAACGGCTTGAACGATACGATGACCAATAGGCGCCATCACATAAGCAGAAAGTAGAATAGCAAGGGCATAAATAGCCATATTGGGTGGCGCTTGTTGAACGCCGAGTGCATTTCTTACAAGTGCGAGAACAATCGAAATTTTCAAGAATGAAGTTGTCGTAACTAGCAAGAGCGGCAGCAAGGCAAATAGACCAAGCGCGAAGGCAAGTGCAACTGGGTCTATGGTTCTCATAAGATCGTTTTTACCCTTGGATTATTCGCTTAGGTCATTGCATAGGTGTATTGATAGCAAGCACCGAAACGCCAATACTTCCATCAATATCGACTAACTCTCCTTCTCCAATCTTTTTTCCATTCACACGAATTGCAACAGAGCGCCTGAGTTCCCGGCCAAGCTCAATGACATACCCCGGCCCAAGCGTCTTCAACTCCCCAAGCGTCATTACGCGCTCACCCAAATCAAAGTAGAGCCGGACAGGGATTTGCTCTATTGCCTCATTACCAGAATCAACTTGCGGAAAATCTTCGCCTGATTCATCTAATTCATCGATATCTTCCATAATTCCTTCCAAACAATGGGTGACAGTGATACTGGACTTGTGCAATTCAGCTTCTAATCCAAAGCGCTCGCCCAACCTGATCAGGATGCGCTCTGGATCCCCGCCGAGCAGACACTCATCCAGCAGAATCACATCATTCAAATTCAGTCGCCTTATCGTTTGAAGTGACAAGGTTGTCCATCCGGCAGTGATCATGAGTGGGATTGACAACCCTTCCCAATTGGGGCCACCGTTGGTTCGAATAGGCCAAAAGCGAATGGCATCTGCCAGAAAACCCAATGCCAAGTCATCAATCCACGCCTCACAGGTGTAATCTGTATCGCCATCACTAAGAAAAACCATAAATCCATGTAAGGTGCTGTTTTTCTTTGATCGGGGAACATGACCAACCGAAGAATCACTTTCAGGACTCGTCTGTATTAGCCTAAATCGCTTACGGAATCTTTCCTCGATCATTTCTGACAAGCCAACAAATGCACCGTCAATCACTAGATTCCGAATTTCACCCTCAAGGGCACCCACACTTTGGGTTTCCAGCAGGCTGTTCATGGCAGCACCAACCAAGGCGTGCTCCAGCCTGAGAACTACCTCCGCCCCGCCCCAGTCAATCAGCGCCTTCTCGGCGTACGTCAGTGCAGGCGACGAAATTGGCTGCATCGTCATTCGCCAAGACCGCGATAACCATTCAAAGACGAGTGGCGCCCTGGTCGAGCTAATTTGGTTCAGATAATGGACATGCTCCCTCTCAATACGGCGCAAGCTAGGTATGCGCCACAAATCACGTTTAGCGTCTTTAACAACCAGTTGATGAATTTCCTTCTGATCTGAGATACGCATCACCTATGCTGCTCCCATCGCCAAACAGATGACCTACGCAAGCAATCCTGCTCGACATCAAATAAGCGAAGCTTTATGGAACAACCTAACAATTCGCCCAACTCCTGAGTCATCAGGTCAAGGGTTTTAACTAAGCTATTGACTACAGATCGTTCAGCCACATAGAGATCAAAACTTATCTCTTCGCTATTTTTTTCAATTACGAGATGACTGTTCGGAAGTAACTCAGAATTCAGCTTAAGAGCGACCGATGTCGCGATTTGGCGAGATGTCGTTGCCACTGAAACAGCCAACTTGAGAACCTGCATGATGTCAGCGGACTGAGTCCGCTTGAATGCCGCGCGCAGATCAGAATTCACGGAAACATCCGGATCAATATCTTGTAAGCCTTTTCCATCAGTTGAAGCACCTCGGTAGTCATTAATGAGGTGCTGAAGCCTTTCTGCATCCCTCGGGGAAACCGACGTGCGAGCCGTATTTCCATCAATGCTCTCAACAAAATGATCAGCAAATGCTAAGGAAATTGGTCCAAAATCAATCGGTGATGAACGCTTTTTCATTTTTTTAATTTTGTTTTTTAAATATTCTTAAAAACAGTCGATCAAAAATACAAGTAAAAGAATTCCTCTAGCAAGCACGGAAAGAAAATTTCTGCAGACATAAATACACACCTAAGCCGAACGGCATAAAAATCGAATTACTCCAGGTTTTATACGTCTTGAAAGTTGAAACGACTATTGGCTGACTCTTCAATCTCCAATTCCTCAAACTGCGCCACCTTTCGCTCATGCTCTTCCAACAATGTACTATTCAGCTCATCAAACTTTTCTCGCTCACGTATCGCAACAATATGAACTTGCCTTGCTAAGTCTTCACGCTCAGCAGCCTCTTTCCTTGCGGTCTCGGCATCTTCCACTTTTTGTTTTAATTGATCAGACTTCTCTTTCATCAAGTCGACATCAAGGCGTACATTTTCTATTTCTTTTAAAAATACAAGGCGAGAACATAAATCGCTATACATTAATTTTTCACGTTCGATACTTTCTTCCAAAAATTTTTTTAAGGAAGCTTTGGCATCTTTTAACGCACCATCCGCTTCTTTCAAGATCAGTCTCGCCTTAAGTAAAGCTCGTTCGGCTTGTTGCTCTCGAAAAATTTTTATCCGGAGCAAATCTGTCAAAACATTCATTTTTCACATCTGAATAGAAAATATGCCCGGGGATTAAATAACGATAAAATTAGTTGGAAAAAACATACATCTTGTCGCTATGTAACGCACCACTAGTCAGGGTTCCTGACTTATTTACAACACTTGCAACGGAAATGAACCAATGCCCTCAAGAAAAACCATTTCGCGAGCAAAGCGACGCGGGTAAGTCTGATGACTTTTTTGGAGATTCACCAAGGTCATCACTACCCGCTGGAGTGGTAAGCCGTTCCTTAGTGGCGCTGTATTGTCACGCCTTGTACTGCGAAGCGTTTAGCCACTTCTGAGCTTCGAGTATGCCTTTACTTCAATATCAGCTCACGCAGCAGGCCAAGCGAATTTTCGTGAATTTCAAATGAGGAAAATAGCGGACTTAAGGCAATCATGTATGCTGGGCCAGTACGTTGACTGGTACCAGGTCGCCATTAAACGCTAATAAATAAACTAATAATTCAGTTCGTTTGATCGATAGGGCCACGTTGATAACGGAGCAGAATATTTCGGTCAGGCTACCACTGCTTTCATTTGCGAGAGGGTATCTTCGAAACTAATCCGTTCATCGGTCCTCTGCCGCAAGAAAGTACGAAGTTTTTCAATCCGATCAATAGCCTGATCCGCCAATGGATCCGCACCTCGTTTGTATTCACCAATTTTGACCAAAAGTTCTACTTCGTAATACTTTGCCATTAACTCCCGAAAACGACCCGCAATCGCTTTATGATCGTCTGATACGACCATATTCATTACCCGCGACACCGAGGAAAGAATATCAATGGCCGGGTAATGGTTTGCCGAGGCCAATTTTCTCGACAAAATTATGTGCCCATCCAGAATAGAGCGAGTTTCGTCCGCAATTGGCTCAGTCATATCGTCACCCTCTACCAATACGGTGTAGAGTGCGGTGATCGAACCCTTGTGCCCCATCCCTACGCGCTCCATCAACCTCGGTAATGTAGCGAAAACGCTGGGCGGAAATCCACGTCGCGTCGGAGGCTCGCCAGCAGCCAGACCAATTTCTCGCTGAGCGCGAGCAAATCGCGTTACTGAGTCCATCAGAAACAGCACCCTTTTTCCCTGATCGCGGAAATACTCTGCGATAGCGGTCGCCACATAGGCAGCCTTTGAGCGCTCCATAGAAGATTTATCAGACGTTGCACAAATGATCACCGCACGCTGCATTCCCTCCTCCCCGAGCTCATGCTCCAGGAACTCGCGCACCTCACGCCCCCGCTCACCAATCAGCGCCACTACAGTCACATCAACATCTGCGCCCTTTACCAGCATCGCCATCAAAGTAGATTTACCCCCACCCGCCGCAGCGAATACTCCCAGACGCTGACCCTCTCCACACGTCAGCAGCCCATCGAGCGCGCGAATGCCCAGAGATAGTGGCTGTTTAATGATTCGTCGGCGCAGCGGATCTGGAGCGCCAGTGAGCACCGGGTAATAGCGTGTAACGTTCAACGGGCCTCGGGTGGAGATATCGATAGGGTCGCCCATTCCATCTAGCACCCGGCCGAGAAGCGTATTCCCAACGGGAACCAGATGAACCTGACCGGTGGGAATTACTTCGGTGTCGGACGAGATGCCTTGCATATCTCCCATCGGCATCAGCAGCGCGGATCCGAGGGAAAAACCGACTACCTCCGCCTTCATCCCGATATCATCGCTCGGACTACGAAGAATGCAGATCTCGCCAATTTTTACGGAGGGAATGACTGCTCGAATAATGGTGCCGGTCACTTGTACTACCCGGCCTTTTACCTGTGCGACCTTCGCCTGCGCTAACGCAGACTGAAGCATGTCAGTAATATACTGAAAGTGATGTGGACTTCCGGTTGAACCCATCGTCACTTCAGTCAGCGGGTATTAGATAACTTGCTGTTGAGATCTGAAAACGCTTTCAGGACATTCGAAGCCGCATCGAAGTACAAATTAAGCCTTTGTAAAAGTGAATTTAAAAATAATTGTTGCTCGGTAGTACGTTGAGTCATTTGCGCGATTCGCTCCGTATATTGACCCCTGATATTCAAAAGATTTTCATTTGATAACCGTAAAACAAATGGATCGCCGACTTTTTCAACCTCGACGAATGTATTTACATTATTTAGCTTTCCGCTGATGAAGTAGATTTTTCCGACGTTAGAGTCCTCCACAAGGCTACCGACCGCAAGGGTGACATCAGACGGCAATCCTTTTTTTGGCGGATAGTTTCCAAAACCACCTCCTGTAAAGTCTTTGTACTTCCATTGGAATGTATCGGGTGGGATAGGCATCTTGACACCATCGGCTAGCAACTGGGTATTTGTCGCGATTAGTCGAGCTGCACCGGACTGCCCGAACCAGTAGTTCAGTTCATTTTGGTCAGCAGGCACGACAAAACCCTGAGTATTCGTGAATGCAATATTTGCTTTGGAAGGCCCTACGAGCCTAAGTTCTCCGGTAAAGACATTCCGATAAAGTATCTCCTGGGAGGCGCTCGTAGGGAAAGTCTTAGAGATATCTTGTGGAGCAAAAACCTTGTAGCTAGGCGAATCGGAAGTACCCGTATTAATGCGAAAAGCGTCATAAGCCCGACTAGGATCGGGGTTCGTGAGTGCCTCAACCTTGGTGACTGTTAAATTTTGTTTATCTTCATCCAAAATTCGGTAGGTAATTGTTCCATTAGCTGCTTTGTACGCGTAGCAGGTAAACGCTTGTAAAGACGTACCAGATATCGCGGAAAGATCACTACCCCAAACTCTCAGCGGGACAGCGATTATCCGATCGACTGGTGGCGTTCCGGTGTTTACAGTTACTGATACATACGCTTGCCCACCAAGATTTACTGCTGGTACGCTATTTCTGAGGTTATTTGTCAATTCAATCAATCGATCAACCTCTGAGTCTGACTTGGCCAAGCTTTCCACCGAACGTCCAATCAAATCCGAGAATTGTCTTGCATTGCTGACCAGCACTCTGCCCGAGGCATCAACAACAACTGCTGTAGGACTTCCCAAGCTAATTTTTTCAGCAAATATCTGCATTTTTTCAAGCTGATTGGTTTGTTCTACTAGCACTTGAGTCTGAGTCTTCATGGCGGTACTTTGATTTGCGCCCGACGAGGCAAAAGATGCCACTGTATAGTTCTTTAAATTGGTATCAAGCTCCTCAATTAGCCATGGAGATCGTTGTGAAAATCCTTCAGAAATAAGGATAGATGTCGTATTAGATGGCATTGAATAAACTCCGATACTTATTTGCTGTTCAATACATCATCGGCCTGATCGTTTGCATACCGATACAATTGATCAACCACTGGGCGAAGCAAGGAAATCTTGTCGAGCTCTGCCGCAGTTTCATTTTTTTGTAACGGCAAAAGGTCTGTAATCGTATCGGGGGAATTTTGTGACCGCATAAAACTCATATTCAGGATTTCTGAACGATAAATCTTAAGTAGTCGGTTTATCTCTAACAGGTTTGTGAACTTTTGCTGCTGATTTTTCAAATAATCCTGCTGATCCAAATTCGACTTGTTTATTTCTTGACGAATACGCTCATCAAGCAAATCTGTATCTTCGGAAATATTTGAAAACAGCGACTCTAAGTCCGACAAGATAGGCGAAAGTCTTTGAAGATAGCCTAAGAATGACGTGTCAAGATCGGATTTGCTCGGCCGAAGGTTTGGATAGTCAACAAATACTGTGTAGCGTGTCGCTGAAATCAAGCTTCCTTTGGCATCACGCACCTCTGAAGTTTTTACAAAACTTCCAGCAAAACTACCCGCCGTGGTGACTGGCCCAATGCTTACCAGGTCCTGATCAGACCGCCAGTCAACACTGGCTTTTCCTGGACGGGTGCTGAAATCAATCTTGCCACCGACCGCAGTGAAGTGTTCCTCCATTACGGGTGTCCGTTTGGGCGCGTTCAGGGAAATACCGTCTGCAACCAATCTGGCAAGCACATTGGTGCTCTGGCTAAGTGAGTCACCCAAATTTGGGCCATCTTTCGCAAATAGACTTCGTAGCGAAACCGCATCTTTATCAGAGGCTTTCAGCGCGTCGTAAGTGACAGGCGTCCAGTCGTTTTTTATAACCTTACCCAAATTGCTTAACCTGCTTGCCAGTGTGTTGAAATTCTCTACTAGTACACCAGCGGCGCTAACATTTCGGCGAATATTGTCACGTAGTCGATCTGTAGTTGATATCAATACCACTGATTGCATCAACAAAGCATCTTCACTTCCTCCAATAAAACTGGCTGAACTCGGGACAGTAATTGATGTTGTCGATAAATTAGACAACGAAGGCGTTTGACTTATTGACACAATACCCCCCCAACAAAATTATTTCTGTATTTCAAAAACTCATATCAGCGAACGTGGTGCACGCTTGATGGCAGGATTCAGATGCTGCCCTCGCGCTCCTCGAATCGCTTCTTCAGCTTGCCGGTCTATCTCCTGCAGGGCAGCCGCGACGATACCGTCGACTTCTTCGCGCTTAGTAGGGTCAACGAGATGAGCTAGTGCCAGTTCCGGAGACTCTGAATCGATACCAACTTCTCTAAAAAAATACTCAGCATTTTCAATAGCACGACGTGCCTCATCGACTGCTTTACGCGCCGCAATTACGGCATGCTTCGCGTTATTCATGACGGTCTGTTCATCTGGGACTGCCAAGCTAGCTCTCCTAAACGATGCTTCGACGCGGAATTTATGGTAGCCAAACCTCGGTAACATTTGAGAATTTCGAGTTCCTAGGCCCTTTGTGATGCGGGAACAAGACAGCCTCCCCAGATACTTATTGGCAAGTGCAGTAAAGGAATAGCTACCCTAGCGCAAGGATATAAAAATGGTTGAACAAGTCATCAACGCAAGAAGGGCCTTTGGCAGTCAAACACTCAGGGAGGCCAAAGATCACCTAGCTAGCGGCACATGGAACGGCCTGACGGTGCGCGTTCGGCAGGAAAAAGATATCGACAGTGAAATCCGAAAAACCGAGTACCGCCAGCGGTCTGGTCTAGACGCACCGACTGATCGAAAGACTCTGGGGGAGCGCACCTTAAGTCTTGACGCCCGAAGTCTGCCTATCTCTGCAGACACACTCGGGAAGCTTGCGAAGGTCTTCGGTGGTGATATAGAAACTACCAAGCTGGCACAGAGCTACCTGAAGCATTTCTTGGGTCAACAATCGATGCCAAAGCAGGACGGCAGTCTAAACAACCTCCTACAGCATTATGTTGCGCTAAATAAACTATCAAGCGCGCTTCAAGGCAATCAAGGTGACTTCATCGCCAAAATGACACCGGGAAATTGGGCTGATGCCAAGCTAGAGGTCTTGGCCCAGCAACTACAGGAAGCCGGGGACGATCCTGCCAAGATGAAAGCCCTACTGGCTGAGACTGAGGGCTTACCGGAGGATCCTGATGAATTACACGCCATGATGAAGACCCTGAGGTTCAACCCTGAGGCACTCAAGAACAAGCTACGCGATGCTCAAGGATTGCCGGACTTAGACCAGAACCAGCTAAAAGCATTACGCGAACATCTTGACGATGCGCTGCTTCAGCTTGAAATTGACGACGGTAGCAGAATCAAGCTTGCCAGAAACAGTATCGAAAAAGGATTTGAGACAGGCGACCCAGAGCGGTTTATTGAAAGTTATTCTGGCGCACTACAACATGCCGGTAATTTCTTGCACACATTTACAGCTTTGATTAAACGGCACACTACAGCAGAGCTTAGACATATCATTCCTCTTATGAAACAAACGCTCGCGGATGAATTGCAGCTTGATCAAGAGGAAAGATCAACCGACAAAATCAAACTCGAGAGTTTGTTGTCTGAGCTCTCATTCATGCATATCTCTACAACCTTGATTGAAAAAATAGACTCACTCCTCAAAGGCTTACAAAGAATCTATGGCCAGCCCGCTGCCGTCTGAGATTAATGAGCAGGAACTCCTTCAAGCGATCATAAAAATTCTGTCCGATGGCTGGGTATCTCCCACCCATTTCGACCGAATGATCCATAACTTGAAGATCCCGCCCGGTGCACCTGAAGTCTACTTTCTTACGGGATTACAGCAAATCCTGCGGGAGCTGCCTTTTAAGGTTTATCAAGACGATCATTCACGATCCGCAATCATAGATGCCGCTCAAGCTGCCTTGGATAATGCAATTTTGCGCGAGGAATCAGATGCTGAAGTACCCAAACTGGCTGAAGGTTCAGCCGATGCAAAAATAGCAGGTGGCGTATGAACTGGGTAGAACAAGTCGTTGCAGAATTTGGGAGACGCATTGGGATCCCTGAACTTTCATTTGACCATGACGGAGCGATAAGACTGGGCACAGGCGATCTGTCAAGTATCAGTCTCTTTTACAAGGCATCCGAGGCAGCTTCGGACGTCATCATTTATCGAACAATTCCCGCGAACTACCTAACCGCACAACAATATCGTAACGCACTTAAATTGACCCACTACCGATTTGCACGGCGTTGGCCATTACAGATTGCTTACGACCAGCGAGAACTCATCCTCGCGTTCAGGATACCCGAACGGGCATTCATGCTCAGCGATATGGAAAAAGCCTTAGATGATTTAGGTGAAATTTCAAACCAAGTTTCAAATGCTCTGTAAATTCCGGAGACATATCGACCTTGATTATCGGCCTAAGAACAATTGAAATTCAATAAACGAGTGATGAGAAAAGCTATGACTGTAAGCGCTATTCAGAACTAAGCGCAAGGCATAGTTTGGTGTAGCGCCGAAAATCCTTACCTTGACGATCAGAGACGATCTCAACGGTAATCAATTACAACTACAATATGTGTTGAATTGCCGAATGCTCTCGGCAGCTAGAATTTTACATGCTTTTCTCAACTGTCAGATCGTGTTCTAGATAAGTTTTACCTGGAGACAAATCAATCTCCTCGAGGCCGTGCAATATTGCTTGTAATCTCTGGTTTAAGTTATTTTTCATTTTTTTTAATTCTTTATCTTTTGCAGAAGATTCATTACTATCAAAATTATTTAAAGCAGTTACTGCTTTTTCGACTTTGGTCTGAACTTTTTCTTTAAAATTATTTGCTATTGATTTAGAAGCTGTAGAGGCTTTTTGGATGCTCTTTAAAGCATCGTCTAAATAATTTTTGACATCATCTTCAGATTCTTCTGCACTATCTCCGTCGACTTGGTCAGTTCGAGAACTTGCGACCAGTGGGTCACTACTAGATGAAGAAGTTGTCGTATTTTTGGTGCTTGATTTTGAAGCAGCATTTTTTTTAATTTCATCAAATCGTTTAGACATTTTTTCGATTTCTTTAGAAATTTCATCCAATTCTTTAGAGATTTCCGTCAACTGTTTATTGACATTAGAAATGGATGTTAGCCAATCATTTTTGATTTCTTTTCCCTTTGCCCCATCGATTTTTTTTCCAAGCTTAACACTACCATCGACTTTTTTTACTGTAGTCGGATCTGCTGTTCCATCAATATTGTCTGTAGTCGATCTATTCGATAAGGTTGTATTTGATACAGGAGTCGACATTTTAATCTCCAGGGAAATTTATCAGGCAAGCTGAACCGGATTCATTAACTCAGTCGGTTTTGATTCCACAGCATTCATAAAATAAGATTGCTGCCACCGCTGACCGTGCCAAACGGTCTCAGTTAGCTTGCGAAGCAGCACATTGCCATCAAGCTGGCCAAGCTCAAGCTCCAGCGTATACATGAGCAATTGTCTTGTTGCATCTAGGCTAAATGAGGAACCATCTAGTTCCGCAAGGGCTGCATTCATTTCCAATAAGCGGCGCATAATTTTTTCAGCGCGCGCCTCGGGCAATGGGCCAAATATGCATTCCAGCAGGACAGAATCTGGCTTATTCACCAAGGAGTGAACGATGGAAAAATCGAAGCCGCCATACATCATTTCCATAGCAACTTCTTCTCCGTCCTCTTGCTCTTCTGAACGCATTGAATAGCCAAGCGCAATCCTCAGCTCATTCACAACATTCAAAAACCGGTATCTTGGACCACTTATTGCGTAAGGATTCATGCGAGCATTACCCCCTGGGAATCGGCTTTCACACCCCGAGCATCGGCCGAAGATGTATCGAGCTGCTCGCGCCAAAAAAGCACATCTTGTGCAATGGACTTTAATTTTTCCAATAAAGTGTTAGCTTGCAAATCGGCCAAGGCTGCAACAGAAATCGATACAACTGTCTGAGTATCACTATTGATGCCGTAGTACGGAAGAAAGCGGCGGATATTGTCGAGATTTTTTGAGAGCATTGACGATAGCTCAGAACGACTGATGTTCTCGGCAGCGCTGTCTAGTTGGCAAAGAATTAGAATCTGATGCGGCCGGTCAGCTGATGAATGCAGTAATTCGAAATTCCGCTCATCAACCTCGATCTCCATGGCTAACGGCAAGTTATCGTCGTGCAGCATCGCCGGAGGGTCAAAACCTAGCTCGCGAAACACGGACTCACATAAATCGATATATGTGGCGCGCCATGACTTTGTATTCATTGATCTCTCCGGATGAGTCGCGTCGGTAGGTGACACAAATCGGCACCGTGTTCCACCCATCTAATTCTTTATTGATGCCGCTACCCCGTCTTCTCGAGGCGTCTTGAATACCCGCTCTAGCGTTGATCGAAGCGCTTCCACTTGGCCAGACAAACTTGCTTCGACTCGGCCAATATCGGATTCAACCACGCAAGCATCATGAGATAGCTGAGCATCCGGTGCGACTTCAATCTGCTCAATGCCCGGAAACTTCTCTTGGAATTTTTTTATCTCGTATGAAATGCTTTGCTGCTGATCCGGATGTACTTTAATCATAATTTTTTGTTGATTACGAACAAGCGAAAGGCAGTTCATCACGACTTTTTCTATTTTTTGTCGATCGTCGAAATCATTAGCGATTCTTCGTACCGCTTCCAGCACTAAATCGACCATTTGAGCTTCGACTTTCGCAAAGTAATCAACCGTCTGGCTGATAATCTCGATCATATTGCCCGATTGCTCAATACGCGCCTCCTCGCGACCTTCCAGATATCCACGCTTCTGTTCGGCTTCGAATGCCGCAACCGCCGCCGCCTCTATCTCTATACGCCGAGCATTTGCTGCAGCGATTGCTTGGCGTGCACTCGTGAAGGCCCATACATCCTCAGCCACCAGAATCTTTGTTTTTGGAATTGGCCTAGCTAGACCCTGAGTATTGCGTGCGATGAACACCATTCTGCCTCCACGATCTGCATCACTAATAGGAGCGTACGTCTCGCTTTCTCCGGTTCCATTGGGATTACATTGACGTCGGATGCCAGCTTTAAGCTTACTCTTGACTTGAGCGCCTCTGGTTCGCCGGATACTGCCGAAATGATTGCGCTGGCACCGATATCTTGGGCTGAATCAGACGCGATTGCCGGTAAAGGGATCTGGGCTGCGGGAAGCAACGATGCACTATTCATTGCAAAGCGATACGCCTCTTCCCCTAGTTTTTTCTTCCAGTTCGTCACATGCTCACGCGACAAACTGGCACGAATTCGAACTCCAAGAATCAATGCGCCGACGAGTACGATCAGTCGCTGCAGACGGTCTGTTGGCAGCAAAAAGAGCGGCCACAGTGAATTCGGTACTTCAATATAGCTGACTTGATCGATCCCTGTTTTATTCAAAATTATTTTTGATAGTCGATCAAAAAATCTTGGGTTTCGCCATAAATTAGATGTTAGATCGGGAAACAAAAGTTTTTGACGATCAGGATGCAGCCCAGCAGCAATATTGCAGTTAAAATCTATGATGCGAGCAGCACTGTCGGGCGATTTTTTTAAAAGCAGCTGCAATGATTCAAAGTGATTCAACATCTCAATCATCGGTCATTGCATCAGTCGACATACTTTGATTAACCGGCGCCGACATAGCGGGGGGTACGTTAGCGTGAGACCGTTGAGCAGGGCCCGGTGATACTGTCGCTTTAAGCGATTTCGACCACTTTTTCCAAACGAGAAAAGCTACAGCACTCAGTAGCGCTAACAGGCTGGCGCAAGCAGCCCAAATGAAGTTATCCGAAAGTGATTTATCAGCAGGGTTTATCGCTGTCACCGATGATTTTTGTGATTTCACTGTATCGGTGTGTGGCGCCTGATGCGTTAGATCTGACTGAACCACACTGGGCAGCATGACCACCGTCACCTTTTCCTGGCTAAGGCCAGGAATACTGTTTGATATTAGCCGTTTGACCTGCGGGATGACGTCATCGTAGGTGAATCCGGGTTTGTGCTTGATGAATACGGCAGCCGACGACGGTAGCGACGGATCAGCGCCATTTCCACGCTCAGGAAGCACAACATGAACGCGGGCTTTGATTACGCCATCAATCTGGGAAACCGTGGCAGAAAGCTCCTGAGACAAGGCCCACAAGTAGCGAGCACGCTCCTCAAGCGGTGATGAGATCATTCCCTCTTTACGGAAAACATCGCCCATCTTGACGTATTTTTCGTGGGGTAATCCTTCCGCATTCAAGAGTGAAATGGCGCGGGAAAACTGGGATTGCTCGATGCTAAGGCTTACGAGGCCATCCTTTCCGGGATATTTTTCAGCGCTTAATCCTGCTTCGAGTAATGCTGCCATGACCTCATTGGCCTCAACTTCGGATATATCATGTAATAGTTCAACCTTTGCGCCGCATGCAAACAGGATGAGCGCGATGCTCATGCAGGAAAAAATACGAAAGTAGCAATGCATATCGGCGGCTTATTGCAGTTTTGAAAGGGTATCAACGTGCTGAACTGCCTTCTGCACCCCTTTTCCAACCACCTCAACCTCTAATGAAACAACCGCAAGATCTAACTGCATTTTCAGTAGATCTTCGACCGTATTCTCGCGTGGGGATTTTTCAAGTGCGGCATAGGCACGGTTAACGTTTTGCTTGTAGTTAGCGCCGACGGCATCAATACGCGCAAGAATGGCATCACCCAGCGTTTTCGTCGTAGAACCTTCATTTCCCACTGCAGTTGATGACCCATGGGTCGCGGGTATCGGTGTATTGGGCTCAATACGCTCTAAGTTCAGCATATCCAATAACCGAAGGCCAGATACCTGATCGCCTGAGGTCGCCGCCGGGAGCGTGACGTTGACATCATCGCCCAAACTGGGCGCGGGTTCCAAATAAGTTGCGATACCTGGTGAAGCACCAAAAACTTCATTCATCGTGCACTCCCACTATGCGCAGATCTGCCTCTTACGAGCGGCATCGACTTATGCCTCGGGCACTTCGGAAATCGGAGCTGGACTTGGCCAATCTAATTTCATCGACCTTGATCCGAGTAGTATGGAAAGACGCTCAGCCAATGGATGTGAAGCCTCTGCCGGCTCACGCTTAAGCAAGGCTTGTAACTCGGCGATGGCTTGTGTGTGATTTCCAGACTGGTGATAGGCAAGCGCAAGCCAAAGGCGAAGCTCGTTGTCGTCTTCACACTCGCGCACTCCCCTATCCCGAAGCACATGAACTGCCTCTGAATCCATGCCGACTGCCAAGTAGGCAACTGCAAGACCAATAAACGGGAAGGTTGCGCCGGGACGCAAAGTACGCAGTGACTCGAAAATCCTGATCGCAACCGCCAAGCAACCCGACTTGGCCGCGAAGAAGCCAATAGCAGACAGTAGTCTTAGCTCGTTGGCTGAAACTAGCTCGCGCGAAGCACCATCAAAATCGGCATGCTGTTCTGCCGTTGCAGTTGGTAGCGTTGCTTTCATCGAGCGCTCGCCTTGAGAACGGAGAGCAAATTCTCAGCTCTGGTACGAACGCCAGCATATGCAGAATTCAACTCAGTCAAATCCAGTATCGGACGTAGCATCTTCTCGGACTCATCCGAACGTCCTAGCGCTGCTAAACATTCTGCAATATGAATCGACGGTGACGGACTAGAAAGCTCCCCAAAGATAAGCGCAGAAACATATACCGGTATCGCCTCCTCAAATCGCCCAAGCCGTTTTAAGGTGGTTGCGTAAGCCTCTAAGTTCCTGGGGTCAAAAGGTCGATACAGCAGAATGAGCTTAAAGACATTCAAAGCTTTTTCAAATTTTCCCTGGGTAAACAAGGTATGACCTACAAAATACACCACCTCGGCTTGTTCATCGCTCAGCCTTTTATGAAATTCATACTGTGAAAATGTCGTATGTAAATCGCGGATGACCTCACGAAACAACACCATATCGAATTCTGAATTTATGTCGGGTAATTGACTTGGAGCAGAACTTTTCATGCCGATCTAATGATATGAGTATGTGAACTATCATTACCTTGAATAACCGCTGTCAGCATTGAGCCCGACGAATTAATACCATCTAAAAGGTCTCTTTTCTCTTTCTGGGCGGTTTGCTGAACCGAATTAGCAAAGTTAGTCATGAACGATGCTTTTTCTGATTCAATCCTGTGTTCTTTTGCAGAAGCGTCGACGAAGCTTGTGCCCACCTTTGTAGCGTTCTGTACTAAGTTCGCTCCTTGATCCGTTATATCGTTATAAGCCCTCATTTCTTGGGCGTATCTGTTTGCGGATCCAGCCTTAAAATCCATACTTGAATTAATCGCCGATAAGCCGGCTGATGCAAGCTCATGATCTGCTTTTATATTTATTAATTTATTTTCGGCAATTGCAATCTTTGACCTACTATCCTTAGCGACAGCTTCGCGAACAGAAATTTCTTCAGCTAATTTTTTTGAAGCGGATTGACTTAGATTATTGTTTTGTTGCTGATCTTTGAGATTGCGAATCTGTTTTTCATTCTCGGCGAGTTCAAGCTTAAGTTTGTCGAGGTTAGCCTTTTCTTTCTTCAGCTCCGTCCCCGTTTCAAGATGCAGATCTTTGGTTCTTTTCAATTCCGCATTCTCTTCAGAACTCGGTGAGTTACGATCAAATTTCTTCTTTGTTAATCCAGTCACAACGACTTTTGCCGCAATCGAAGCCGTAGCAGTAGCAATTCCAACCGCTCCAGAAACAATACCGCTAGTCTTCTCCTGCTCTGCAGCGAGTTTCGACTTCGCGAATTGAGTTTCTGCTGCCACCCACTGATGATTCATTGAAAGTACTTCGGAATTAGAAACGGTCTGCAACAGCTTAAGCATGGTTTCTACGTAAACGCGCTGCATGGCTTGAATATCCGGCAGTACTTTTGTCGCAAGCGTATTGAGCTCAGATGTAACCGAAGCTGCAGCAGCTAGGTTCGATGATAAGTTCACTGGTGGCGGTAATTTTGCCCAATCTTCGTTTTCGACAATATGCCGAATGTTGTCTAAAATTGATTGCGCAAGAATGCTTACCTCTCCGGACTCAGACGCTATTTTTTCTAGTGTCACTCCTTTCATCTGATTTAATTTTTCACTACGCTCTGCTGTTGAAAGCGATGAATCATGCGCAACTTGCGCGATATCAACAAGACGCGAACTAAGGTCGGTGGAAACTTGCTCTAGTTTCATTTGCTAACTCCTAATGACTCTGATTCAGGACATATTGATTAAATTTGAATTTGCTTTGTTCAGCATTGATGTAGTATCTGCTAACATCTGCTTTGTCTGATTTACGCTGCTGGAGGAATTACGCATGGCTTCTCTTATTCTTTGTATATTAGCTGCCTCTGCATCCGCATAGGCATCAAGTCGATTCACCTGCGCCTCAGCCATTTTCATATCAAATGTCGTATCAGCCATGACAACAGTGTTTGCGCCTTGATAGATCGAGGCAGATGCATTGATTACGTCACCCCCGACATCCGCAACTTGAGAAATTAATTGAATTCTTGACGCATTCGCTTCAGCGAATTGTGCAAATTTTGAAGCATTACTGGCTGTATCCTTCACTGCCCCTGCTACATCTTTACCTGCCTTTGCGGCATTTTTAAGCTGCGCGATTCCACCTGCACCCATGGCAACACTCCCGGCGGCGATTGCAATGCTGAGGAAGATAGTCACACCCATAATGACTTCATTTCGGTATTTGTCCATCGCCGCCTTACCACCTTTGACTATTTCGGGAGGGTAGTCAAATGTGTTGTTTGCAGCCGAGGCCTCTACCGCCATCTTAACCAAGCCCCCGATAGAGATATCGAGTTGGTTTTTTTTCGCTCCTGTTTTATCGAGCGGATCATTGTATTTAACCTCGCCGGCTTTCAAGCCACGGTTAACCACATCAACCGTAGTCATTGCTGCACCAACTGCGAGGCCGGCAACCATGAGCCCGCTTAATGCACCCGCAGAGAGAATACTTGCGATAATGCCGAAAACTGTCATCGCAACCCCAAGGCCTAACTGAACGTCTGCCGCGATCTGATTTTTCCGCTCGGTTTCCTTGGCTTCTTTTTGCTTTTGAAATTGTTTCTCAATCGTCTGAATTCGGCTGTCTAGAATTTGTTGATATTTCGGTTGTGCTTTTTCTAATTGACTGGAGAATGCAGCAAGCTGCTTTTCATCCAGCTTGCTGAAAACATCATTAACCATCGCAATCAGAACCGCCGGATCCATCGTTATCAATCGGTCCCCTGGGGGTAGGCGATAGGGTGGCTGGCCAAATAGTCGATCTCCATCCTGAGAATATTTCAAAACCTGAACGCCTTGGTCCAGCGGTGGAGATGGTTGCGCGCCCGCCGGATTTGGTCGCTGTAGAGCATCTGGCGTTACAACGGCGGGAACAGGCTGCCCTGCCCCTGCCGGAGCTCCTTTGATTTCATTCATTGGTAACCACCTGCTGTTTTTAAGCGTTCGATAATGTCTTGTGCTTTCTCGGTATCCCCAGTGAGTACGAAACTTTCAGATGCCATTTGGGCTAATTCTTGGTTATCAGGCGCTTGCAGGAGTGCAACGCCGAGACATTGCAGTGCTTCCGCATGAAAACCTAGCTTCTGTAGACACATAGCAGCCCCTTTGAAAGCCCGAATGTCAAGGTGATTCATCAAGGCCACAAATGAATACAACCGTGCCGCATCCTCATATCGACCTGACTGGTAATGCATAGATGCCAATCCCATCACGCCATCTAATTCAGACTCAGTCAACGAAAATCCTTGGCCGATAATCTTGCCACTTTCAATTCCGCTTACAACATCCACCATAGCTTCCAAATCCGCCGGCTGACCTACGAGCTTTTCCAATAGATCTTTCGATATTTTTCTGACTTGTTCGGATTTGAAAGTATCAAGCATTGGCTTATTCCTTATGCGCCGCGTAGATTTGCACTTGCCCTGTCTTTGCTTTGAGCATCTTTCTGTTGCACGGTACCCGCTTGGTCGTTGCCCTGTGTATAACGAGTGGTCAAGGTTTGTAAACGTAATGATTCCTGATGGGATATGGTTGTAAGCGTCTCAGTTCTGGTCATCAAAACCGTGCTTAAAATGTTGTAGTCCTTATTGTCGAGTTCAGGTATTTCGTTTTTATTCAAGCTTGTCTCTATTTTTTCTTTTTGGGCTTGGGGTAATTCGACTTGAGCCTTTAAACGCTGAACGAGGGATCGTGCCTCCTCGATCGTTTTTCCTAATTTGGAAGTTTGGCCAAAATCAGGATTTGCTGGCTTGAAGGCGTCTATATCTGTTTTTAAGTTAGCGACTACCTCAAGGATGTTCGCCACTTCTTCGACCAGGTTTCTTTGATTGTTTATAGACTTCGCTATCGCATTAGCCAATCTCGCATTTGCGATAGCAAGGTTATTCAATACATTGGTTGAATTCCCCCCGAGATATAGCCACTCGTCTACTGATTGTGGCCCTTTTCTTGAGTCGTAGTTATTTCGTAATGCCTCAAGGTCGATCTGATTCATCATAGAAAACTTCCTCACTTTTTTACGGCATGCTTATCCGGAAAGCAGCTCATGGTTTCTTGCCGTCATGCGCTATGTAACCTTGCTGTTTCATCAGTTCCAGCTCTGATTTGTCGGTTATTTGGAACATTTGTCTGCCGTTCGCAACTGATTGGATTCCTAGCGATCAACTATTTCGGGATTATTTCTGATGGATAAGATTGCGATCACTCGGCTTGCTTCGAAAGAGCTTGGTGATGAGTCGAATGTTTTTGAGGGTCTTGTTGGAATATCCCATCTCTCCAACAGAGAGGCACTACTGCCCAACCAGTTTTCTCTGGTTTCAGCTGACTCGCCAGACCGGCTGCAGCTAGATTTGCTTTTCCCGCTCTCCTCGATCGCCGACTATGTCATTGAGCAACTGCGCCCGTCTGCTGTTAATCCAATCATTTTTTCACCTAGCCAATTTCGTGACGCACTTTCCGCATGGCAAGATGAGCTTCAGGTGCTTGCACTGCGACGACATCCTGATGCTCGGAAATTTGGCAGATTAGCCAATCTGCTAACTCAGAGGGATGCCCTTTCCCGACTTGCTCAGATGTATTCCTCAGCACTCTTACAAGGGTGATATGCCCCATTCAGTCGTTTTCAGCGAGACTCATCTCGCCACGCCGCCAGTGACTGCTGACGTAGACGTTCTAAAAGTGATTGGGTTTTTGCTTCTGCAGCATGGGAAATCTGCGGAAGCAGTGACGCTGTTTGATGCGCTTCGCGTTCTTGCACCGGCTGATCATAAGATCGCGCTGTCGCTTGCACTTGCCTGGCTGCGCTTCGGCGATCCTCAAGCCGCATACGCCGTGTTGGAATCGATCCAGATCGAACCTGAAGACGCGGCCGACCCCGCTAGCCTTCTACGTGATCCTTGTTTTTACTGGCTACAGAGTCAGGCGCTGTCTGGTCTTGGACGCACGTCCGAGGCAGCGCGTTCCACCCGCCTTTTTATCAGGCTTCGCCGCGAATTTGACCGCCAGGTGACGACGTGATGGACGCAATCACAGCGCATATTCAATCCTTTTTGCAAAAGGTCGTTAAGCGTAACGACCTGGTGCTGGCAACTTTGATCGTCTGCATTATTTTTATGATGATCTTGCCGCTACCTACCTGGCTGATTGATGCGCTGATCGCCACGAATATGTGTCTGTCAGCGATTCTGCTGATGGTGGCGATGTATCTTCCTACGCCGCTTGCATTCTCATCCTTCCCATCGGTTTTGTTGGTCACCACCTTATTCAGGTTGGCCATTGGTATTGCAACCACACGACTGATTCTGTTGAATGGCGATGCTGGTCATATTATTTATACCTTTGGTAACTTTGTAGTGGGCGGTAATCTTGTGGTGGGTCTGGTGGTTTTTCTTATCCTGACGATCGTTCAGTTTGTCGTGATCACCAAGGGGTCTGAGCGTGTTGCAGAGGTCGCAGCGCGTTTTTCGCTTGATGCGATGCCGGGTAAGCAGATGTCTATCGATGGCGACCTTCGTGCCGGCACTATCGATATGAATGAAGCACGACGTCGACGCGACATCGTGTCAAAGGAGAGTCAGCTGTACGGCGCGATGGATGGCGCGATGAAATTCGTCAAGGGCGATGCGATCGCCGGCTTGATTATCGTTGCAGTCAATCTTTTGGGCGGGGTTCTGATTGGCGTATTGATGAAGGGCTTGACCGCCTCAGATTCGATCAGAATTTATTCTATCCTCACGATTGGCGATGGTTTGATCGCGCAGATTCCTGCGCTGTTTGTCTCTATCTGTGCCGGCATGATTGTCACGCGGGTGACTGGCGCTGATGGCGGCCCATCTAATGTGGGTAGTGATATTGGGGCACAGCTTTTGGCTCAGCCCAAAGCTTTTCTGATTGGCTCAGTCGTGATGCTGGGTTTTGCTGCGATACCCGGCATGCCGACGGCGACCTTTCTGGTGCTGGCTGTAGTGGTCGGCATCGTCGGCTACGTCTTCTTCAAAGGCGAGCGCACGGTAATTGATCCCAAGACCGGTAAAGTCAGCAGTATCCCGGCTATTGCCTCTGGTGATAAGGAAGAAGGCCAAAAAGCCTCTGATGCCGATGGATTCTCCCCTGCCGTCCCTTTATTGGTCGACCTGCATCCGGGGCTTGAAAAGGCTTTTTCGACTGAGTTCCTGAACGAAGAACTCGCCAAAGTACGGCGCGCCTTGTTTGAGGACTTGGGGCTAGTTTTTCCGGGTATCGCGCTGCGTTTCAACCAGAGTATGAGCGAAGAAACCTACGTCATTATGGTTTCTGAGATTCCAGTATCGCAAGGCAGATTGCGTCCTCGCCATTTATTTGTGAAAGAGGCACCAGAGAATCTGAGATCACTCGCCATTCCTTTTGAGACGGGCGACCCCTTTCTGCCGGGGCTATCGACATTGTGGGCCGGGGTTGAGTTGAAGCAACTACTTATTAATGCCGGCGTTCCTTTTCTAGAGCCCAACTCGCTGCTTTCTTACCACATTGCTTTAGTACTCAAGAAACACGCAGCGGAATTCATCGGCATTCAAGAGACGCGTACCATACTTACCGATATGGAAAATCGACTTCCCGAGTTGGCCAAAGAAGTCCAACGCGTCATGCCGATACATAAAATTGCCGAAATACTGCAACGACTGGTTGGCGAGGGTGTATCAGTGCGTAACTTGCGGGCGGTGATGGAGGCGTTAATCGAATGGGGACAAAAGGAGAAGGATTCCGTGATGCTGACCGAGTATGTACGCGTTGCCCTGAAAAGGCATATCAGTTTCAGATACTCAGCCGGCAATAATCTTCTGCCAGCCTATCTGCTCGCGCCCTCGGTTGAAGATACGGTTCGAGGAGCGGTTCGCCAGACGTCCGGTGGATCCTATTTGGCGCTCGATCCAGGGACCTCGCGACAGCTGCTCGACAGTATCAAGGCAACTGTCGGTGATCTGAGCCGCTCGATGCAAAAACCCGTGCTTCTGACTTCCATGGATATACGACGCTATTTGCGCAAGATGATCGAGCAAGATTTGTATGAGTTACCGGTACTGTCGTATCAGGAGTTAACGCCGGAGGTCAATATCCAACCGCTTGCAAGGGTCGAGCTTTGAACTGTACAAGTAGCGACTATGCTGTTCGGGACGATCGCTGTCATCAGTGGCTGTTCGGCTGGCCGTGCCCGCCAGTCAGTGCAGCCACCGCAGCTTCAGGAGAATCGAATTCTTCAATCAGTGCCATCAGGCCGCTCGCCTCGAGAACACTGCGAACCTTGTCACCCGTTGCAGCCAGTACCGCCCGACCGTCGGTATCACGCAAGCGGCGCAGTGTCTTCAGCAATACCCGCAAACCATCACTGGAAATATATGACAGCCCGGTGCAGTCAAATACCATCAGTCGCGCGCCATCATCAATGGCTGCCTCGAGCAGTTCATCGAGTGCTGTCGCCGCCGCGTTACTGATATCACCCTCGGGTCGTACAACGAAGAGGGTGCCATGCGATTCAGATTGTATGTGCATGCAAAGAAAGAATTTTCATTGTTTCCGGGATTGTAGCGTGTCTAAGACGAAAGTTCTTGCTGGAGGCTTATGAAAATTGAGCCACATCTGGAGACTTTGCTGCCCCAACTGGAATTGCGGGTACTGCATGGCCCGCAATCTGGTAGCCGCCTGACTCTCTCTGTCGGTGAGTATCTGCTCGGCACCGACGATGAATGCGATGTGATGCTCGCTGGCCCACGATTGAAGGGCACGCACGCCAAGCTAAAAATCGACGGTGATCTGGCATCTATTGGCCCTGTTGACGGTGGTGTGCTCGATGCACATGGCAGTCCGATTTCTGAGGATGCACCACTGGCACTCGGCATGCCGGTGGAACTGGGCGGTATCTGGATCAGTATCGACGAGGTGGATGCACCATGGCCATCGACTGAGGCGCTGATTCCCCAACCGAGTCCTGCGCCAGCATCACCCGCGGTAGCAGAAACCTCAGCGGCAACGTTTCATGAAGCGCCACTTACGCAAGAGGAGACCGATCTCATATCGCAACGTGCACGGGCAAGGCGCGTACTGATTTTCTCGTTGATCGGACTCGCCACCATTGCTGTTCTTGGTATTGCTGGCGCTTTATGGCTAGTCAATCAGCCTGCGCATCTTGACAACGAGCTTGTCGTACAAAACGCTGAGCCCCCCGCCAGCGGCACGCTCAGTGAGCGCCTGACCGAGGCTTTCCCTGGCCGAGAAATTCGAGTGACTTCCCGAAATGGTGGCGTACTTCAAGTGACTGCCTATGCCAGTGACAAAGCCATGGCCAATCGCATGCAGATGCTGATTCGTAAATACGACAACACAGCGGTCACGCAGATTTATCAGGATGATGTGATGCAGGAAAGTGCAGCTACGGTGGTACAAAAGTACCGCCAAGAAGGCACGCGCGCCATGGTGCAGATAGTCGATCTGAAAAATGGCGTAGCCAACCTTCGTGGCGTTGTGGTTTCGAAAGTAGCACGAGATGAGCTACTTGAAAACTTACGATCGGCAGTGCCCGGACTGAGAAGTGTTGATGCATCACTTCAAACCACTGAGGAGTTACCCTCACTGCTTTCTGATCGACTGAACATTGCTGACCTATCAAAAAAATTTCAGATTTTGTCGAAGCAACCCGAATTTACGGTAAGAGGCAGTCTGACCGAGGAGGAATTACGTCGCTGGGAAACACTGCTAGTTCAGTTTGATGAGGAGTTCGGTCGACTATTGCCAATTCGCGCCATGATCACTGTGCAGCAAAAACGTCCTCCAATCAATATTCAAACTGTCGTCAGTGGCGCGATGCCTTTTGTAATCACTGACACCGGCCAACGACTTGGCGTAGGTGGCGAAGCCAATGGCCACACCATCACGGCTATTCGAGATGATGAGGTTATTTTTGATGGCACGCTTCGTTACCGATTACCTCGATAAATGATTGAAAGGTTCGACCATGAATGCAAACATGAACCAATCCACCGACTATGTCGACGTTACCGATGATATGGTCGCCGATTTGGCGCATTATTTGGACGGAAGTAAGGATTCCGAAAAAAATGCTGAGTCACTATCCAAGACAATCGACGACATGCTTACTCGACTCGAACGTCGACTTGAGCAACAGAGCCGTGAAATGAAACCGAGTGAGGAATATCGACAGCTTAGTGCTGCGCGACAAGCGGTACAGGCAGCAGCGCTAGCGATGCAGCTGTATCACGCTGGACATAAAGATGATAGTCATTGATTAGCAAACACCGATCGACCAAAGGAGAAAATTATGTCACTTGCCAGCACAGGACTAAAAAACATCTACGAAAAAATTGACCCGAAGATGCGGGATAACGAAGATTTATTACGAACAGAGCTTGGCGCCATCAACGATGGCAGCGAGGTGACCACCGCTCAGTTACTTCGTTTGCAGTATCTGATTGCCCGGTATACGGTGACTGCGACGACTTTCGCCAACATTATTAAAGAAATGTCTGATTCACTGAAAGGCGTCGCAGCAAAAATTGGTTGAGTCGCTGACTGGCTCGTCACATCAACCTAGGTGCTCAAGCCGGATCCTATGGACTTTGCCAGCGACTGTGCTCAGGTCTTCGATTGCATCGATGGCGCGGTTGACTTGCTTCTCTTTCGTTTCATGCGTCAGGATGATTAAGTCGGTTTGGGTCTCGCCCTCACCGGCTTCTTTCTGCAGCATGGCATCGATTGAGATCGATGCATCTGCCAGGATCCGGGTCACGTCAGCCAGCACGCCCGGCTTGTCAGCGACCCGCATTCGTAGATAGTAGCTGGTGGTGACTTCTGACATCGGCAGAATCGGCGTATCTGCCATCTGATTCGACTGGAAGGCCAGGTAGGGCACCCGATGCTCAGGATCGGCAGTGGCAAGGCGGGTGATATCTACTAGATCAGCGATGACCGCAGAAGCGGTGGGCTCTGAGCCAGCGCCTTTGCCGTAGTAGAGGGTTGCGCCGACGGCATCGCCTTGTACCAGTACCGCGTTCATGGCGCCCTCGACATTGGCAATCAGTCGACTCGCCGGGATCAGCGTGGGGTGCACTCGCAACTCAATCCCGGCCTCGACGCGACGTGCAATACCGAGCAGTTTGATTCGATAGCCGAGTTGCTCGGCGTACCGGATGTCGGTTGCTGACAGCTTGGTAATGCCCTCGACATGAGCCTTGTCAAACTGCACCGGCACCCCGAAAGCGATGGCGGACATGATGGTTGCCTTGTGCGCAGCGTCGACGCCCTCGATATCAAAGGTCGGATCGGCTTCGGCATAACCAAGTGCTTGGGCCTGCTTCAGCACGACATCGAAGTCGAGACCTTTGTCGCGCATCTCGGACAAGATGAAGTTGGTGGTGCCGTTAATGATGCCGGCGATCCACTGTATGCGATTCGCAGTCAAGCCCTCACGCAGCGCTTTGATGATCGGAATACCCCCCGCGACAGCCGCCTCGAAGGCGACCATCACCCCTTTTTCTTCGGCGGCGCGAAAGATTTCAGTACCGTGCTTGGCCAACAGTGCCTTGTTCGCCGTCACGACATGCTTGCCATTGGCGATCGCCGTCATCATCAGTTCGCGGGCGATACCATCGCCACCGATCAATTCGATCACGATATCGATGTCAGGGTGAGCAACAACCAGCCGCGCATCGCTCACGATCTCAACAGAGCCACCGGTGATCTGCCTGGCGCGCTCGGTATCTAGATCAGCCACCATCACCACCTCGATCGCCCTGCCCGCTCGACGCCGTATCTCTTCCTGATTACGACGTAATACGTTGAAGGTGCCGCTACCCACGGTACCAATACCCAGTATGCCGACTCTGATCGGTTTCATCACAGATGCTTTCATGTCATGGCCCTCTAGCGCGCGTGGCGCCGACGGTAGCCGTCTAGAAAATGAACGATACGGCCAAAAGCGACTTCGAGATCATCGACGTTCGGCAAGAACACGACGCGGAAATGATCCGGTTTCGGCCAATTAAAGCCTGTCCCCTGCACAATCAGCACACGCTCCTCGGCTAATAAATCGTAGGCGAACTGCTGATCGTTCTCGATCGGATAAATCTTCGGATCCAGGCGGGGAAACATATACAGCGCCGACTTTGGCTTGACGCAGGTGACGCCCGGAATCTCGGTCAACAGCTTGTGAGCCAAATCGCGCTGTCGGGTTAAACGACCTTGCGGCGCTACCAGATCATTGATGCTTTGGTAGCCGCCGAGTGCGGTCTGGATTGCGAACTGGCCGGGCACATTGGCACATAGCCGCATCGACGCCAGCATGTTCAAGCCCTCGATGTAGTCCTTCGCCAGACGCTTTTCACCCGAGACGATCATCCACCCAGCGCGGTAGCCGCAGGAGCGATAATTTTTTGAGAGCCCGTTGAGCGTAATGAAGAGCACGTCATCTGCCAGCGAAGCGATTGAGGTATGGGTACTGCCATCGTACAGAACGCGATCGTAAATCTCATCGGCAAATATAATCAGTTCGTTCTGGCGCGCAAGTTCAACAATTTGCTGCAGGACCTCGGTGGGGTACAGCGCACCTGTCGGGTTATTTGGGTTGATAACGACGATCGCGCGTGTGTTCGGCGTGATCTTGCGCTTGATATCGTCAATATCGGGATACCAGCTGGCCTGCTCATCACACAGGTAATGCACAGGGTTACCACCCGAGAGACTGACTGCGGCCGTCCATAATGGGTAGTCGGGCGCCGGCACCAGTACCTCATCACCACTATTCAGCAAGGCATTCATGCTCATGACGATCAACTCGGAGGCGCCGTTGCCCAGATAGATATCGTCGATCGAGACACCGGCGATTTTCTTTTCCTGGCAGTACTGCATAATCGCCTTGCGCGGTGCGAACAAACCCTTGGAGTCGGTGTAGCCCGCTGCATTGCCCATGTTGCGGATCATGTCCTGCACAATCTCTTCGGGCGCGTCAAAGCCAAAGGGCGCCAGATTACCGATGTTGAGCTTGATGATCTTGTGGCCCTCTTCCTCCATCTGGCGGGCTTTCTCCAGCACCGGTCCGCGGATGTCGTAGCAGACGTCTGCCAACTTGAGGGATTTCTGAATTGTTTTCACTGCCGACTCTTCAAGGGAATGGACCGGCCGGACAGCTGCGCTGCCGCACGGTAAACAGCCATTTTGCCCCAAGTTGGCTCGTTTTTCCATGCAGACACTTGGGTTCGGGATAAAATCTGCCCTGCCATGAAGCTGCATGCCACATCGACCCAGCAATACCAGACGGTCACCGGCTACGACGATGACTGGATCGAAATCAATGCGATCCGTTTTGATTACAGCCTGATCGTCCTGCCAGAGATCGCGCCCATGGCGTGGCCGGTGACGTCCTTCGAGGCCCTGGAAGCCAGCGATCTGGAAGCGATCGCGGCGCATTCGCCCGATCTGCTCATTCTCGGGACTGGCAAGAAGCAACGATTTGCGCACCCCCGACTGATGTGCGGACTTCTGACGCGCGGTATCGGGGTGGAATGCATGGACAATCAAGCAGCATGTCGGACTTATAACATACTGATGACCGAGGGTCGCAAGGTGGCGCTGGCTTTAATCATGCGGCAAACAGAATCAATGACGTAAAGGGTATTCATGAACGACCGTCCCTCCATCCTGAACATGACCGTGCCGGATTTCACCGCTGAAATGACGGGCGGCGACGGCTTTCGCCTGTCCGAACACCGGGGCAAAAAAGTGGTTTTGTATTTCTACCCCAAGGACAATACGCCCGGCTGCACGGCCGAGAGCCTGCAATTCCGCGATCTGCACGACCGCTTCACCCGTGCAGGTGCCGAAATCTTCGGTATCAGTCGCGATAGCTTGCGCTCGCACGATGGGTTCAAGGGAAAACTCGGACTACCTTTCGAGTTGATTTCGGATAGCGATGAAAAAGTTTGCACCATGTTTGATGTCATCGTCATGAAATCTTTGTACGGCAAAAAAGTTCGTGGCGTCGAGCGCTCTACATTCGTGATTGACGCTGACGGCAAAATAGTGAAAGAATGGCGAGGAGTGAAAGTTCCGGGTCATGTTGATGAGGTGCTTGAATTCATCGAGGGACTCGGCTGAGATTATCTAAGCCATTGAAACTTATAAAGTATTTACAAAAGCGGCTGTTTGAGAAGAAGGTGACTCACCTTCGGCTTGAACAGCCTTTCTTTTTTTCCGGACGGTATTCAAATACCACCGGTTTTTTTCCAGCGTCTATTTTCAGAAAGAGGTTCTGATGCCACTGCCTAAAATGCCCAGCAAACCCGCAGCATTACTCTCTCAGGCTGATTACCCGAAGGCAGAAAAAGGCAGAACCGTCCGACCAGCGATCGCGCTGGTGAGTAACACGCCGGTGGCGAAGGCCAAGACCGAGTTGCTTGCCGCTGAAAAACCCGCCGAGCGCAAAGCACGGTCGGATAGCGCCGGTAAATCACAGACCAGCAAACTCGCCGACAAGCGCGGCATCACTAAGCTGTTCGTACTCGACACTAATGTCCTGATGCATGACCCGACCTCACTGTTCCGTTTCGAGGAACACGATGTCTATCTGCCGATGATCACGCTGGAAGAGTTGGACAACCACAAAAAGGGGATGTCCGAGGTCGCTCGTAACGCCCGTCAAGTGTCGCGCTCGCTGGATGCGCTGGTAGCCGACGTGTCTGAGGGTGCGATTGATAGCGGCATCCCGCTCAGTAAGTTGGGCAACAAAGATGCTGGTGGCCGTTTGTATTTCCAGACCAAGTTGCAGAACTGGGCGCTGCCTGAGGGCCTTCCCGAGGGTAAGGCAGATAACCAGATTCTAGGTGTCGTGCGCGCGCTGCAATCCCAGCAGGGGCGTCCGGTGGTGCTGGTGTCGAAAGACATCAACATGCGGATCAAAGCGCGTGCGCTCGGCCTGCCGGCTGAAGAGTACTTCAACGACCATGTGCTTGAAGACACCGACTTGCTCTATGGTGGCATCCTGCAGCTGCCCGACGATTTCTGGGTCAAGCACGGCAAGGGCATGGAGTCGTGGCAAGAAAATCGTCACGGGTTTAGCACAACCTATTACCGAGTCACTGGTCCTATGGTGCCGGCGATGCTGGTTAACCAGTTTGTTTACACCGAACCTAAAAACGGTGAAGCACCGTTTAATGGTCAGGTGGTACAGATCAACGGTAAGACCGCCGTCCTGCGTACCCTGCGCGATTACGGCCATAGCAGAAACAATGTCTGGGGTATCACCGCTCGTAACCGCGAGCAAAATTTCGCGCTCAACCTGCTGATGGATCCCGAGTGCGACTTCGTTACTCTGCTCGGGCAAGCTGGTACCGGCAAGACCTTGCTCGCACTCGCTGCAGGTTTGGCACAAGTGTTGGAGGCGAAGGTCTATAACGAGATTATCGTCACCCGCGTCACCGTACCCGTTGGCGAAGATATCGGCTTCTTGCCAGGTACCGAAGAAGAAAAAATGGGGCCCTGGATGGGCGCGTTCGACGATAACCTGGAAGTACTCAACAAATCGGATTCAGACGCTGGTGATTGGGGACGTGCAGCGACGCAGGAATTGATTCGCTCGCGGATCAAGATCAAATCGCTCAACTTCATGCGCGGTCGCACCTTCGTCAACAAGTACCTGATCATCGACGAAGCACAAAACCTGACGCCCAAACAAGTGAAGACGTTGGTGACACGTGCCGGCCCCGGCACCAAGATCGTCTGCTTAGGTAATATCGCGCAGATCGATACGCCTTACCTCACCGAGGGCTCGAGCGGCTTGACCTATGTGGTTGATAGATTCAAAGGTTGGTCACACAGTGGGCATGTGACGCTGGCGCGTGGCGAACGATCCCGGTTGGCGGATCACGCGAGTGAGGTGCTCTGAAAGACAGCTACGCTCATTTCCTTGGCGCGTTTACAGAATTTGGCGCCCTACCCACCAAGCAATAGCAGCCACAAAAGCCGAGGCAGGGATCGTAAACACCCATGCCCATACGATGTTGCCCGCGATGCCCCAGCGCACTGCTGACATTTTTTGCGATGAGCCCACACCAACGATGGCGCCAGTTATGGTGTGTGTGGTCGACACCGGAATGCCCAGCGCCGTTGCCATGAACAACGTCATTGCGCCGCCTGTCTCGGCGCAGAAGCCCCCGACTGGTCTGAGCTTTGTGATTCGCTGACCCATGGTTTTCACAATACGCCATCCACCAAACAAGGTGCCGACACTAATGGCGAGGTAGCAACTCACGATCACCCAAGTCGGTGGACTTGCCTCCTCAGCAGCTACCATCCCTGCAGCGATCATTAGCATCCAGATGATGCCCATAGTTTTTTGCGCATCATTGCCGCCGTGGCCCAAGCTATACATCGACGCAGAAACTAATTGCATGCGTCGGAACCACTTATCGATACGTTGCGGATGACTACGCACGAACAGCCAAGAGACCAGCAACATCATCAAGGACCCGAAAAGAAACCCCAGCGTCGGCGACAAAACAATGAACATAATTGTCTTGATGAGTCCGGAGGCGATCAGCGCGCTGGTTCCACCTTTCGCGACTGCTGCGCCGACCAAGCCACCGATCAGCGCGTGCGACGATGATGAGGGAATACCGTAATACCAGGTCAGTAGATTCCATGTGATGGCGCCGACCAGTGCGCCGAAGACGACGTAGTGATCAACAATGGATGGCTCGATCGTACCCTTGCCGACGGTCGTGGCCACATTCAACTGAAATACAGCAATGGCGAAGAAATTGAAGAAAGCGGCCAACACGACAGCCTGATGAGGCTTGAGCACGCCGGTGGAAACTACGGTGGCAATCGCATTTGCTGCATCATGGAAGCCATTCATGAAATCGAACAGCAGTGCCAGCATGACTAACAGCGCCAGCGTGTACAGGCTGATATTGAGGGTCTGCATGGATCGATTGATGCGAGATGATTCGGGTAAGCCGGATCAGGCGTTCTCGACAATAATGCCCTCGACAATGTTGGCGACATCCTCGCAACGATCAGTCACGCTCTCGAGGATTTCATAAATCGCTTTCAACTTGATCAGGTTACGAACGTCGGGTTCCTCACGGAACAGCTTGGACATGGCAGCGCGCATCACATGATCGGCATCGGATTCGAGACGATCAATCTCTGAACAAATCGCGAGAATCTCACTCGCATTGTCCATCCTATTCAGCAGTGAAACGGCGGCCAGCACCTTCTCGCAGCACGCCTGACTCAGCTCGGCGAGACGCTTGGCTTCCGGCGTAATCGCCTTGATGTCATACAGAGAAATTGTCTGCGCCGCGTCTTCCATCAGATCGAGGATGTCATCCATGCTGTTGATCAGCTTGTGAATGTCCTCGCGATCTATCGGCGTTATGAATGTCTTGTGCAGCAGATCGAGCGCTGCGTAGGTAATTTTGTCGGCCTGCTTCTCGATCGATTCGATGGCATGCACACGGTGCTCGAGATCGTCGAAGTTGGTCATCAACGCGACCATCTCCTTGCCACCTCTGACGCACAGCTCTCCGTGCTGGATGAAATAGTCAAAGAACCTGTCTTCAGTCGGCATCAATCGCCCGAACATCTTGCGCTCCTTCCCCCTGCAGAAACTAACAACTTATTTTTTCCACTCGATTAATCACCAGCGCCATAGCTGCTGGATGCACCGGTGTAATTTTCAAATTTCGTAAACTGGCCCAGAAAGGTCATGCGAACCTGGCCAATCGGGCCATTACGCTGCTTACCGATGATGATTTCTGCGGTGCCCTTATCCGGCGAATCCGGGTTATACACCTCGTCCCGATAAATAAACAAAATAAGATCAGCATCCTGCTCAATCGCGCCAGATTCTCTCAGATCAGACATGACAGGTCGGCGATTGGGTCGTTGCTCCAGAGAGCGGTTGAGCTGCGACAACGCAATCACCGGGCAATTCAATTCTTTAGCCAAGCTTTTCAGATTTCGGGAAATTTCCGATATCTCAGTGGCCCGGTTTTCTCCTGGTGAGTTCGCTGACATCAGCTGTAAGTAATCGACGATGATGAGCCCAAGCTGGCCGCATTTTCTGGCTAGACGCCGTGAGCGCGAGCGCAGTTCAATCGACGATAGCGCAGGCGTTTCATCAATATAGATTTGCGCATCATTCATTTTTTGAATGGCATGCGTGAGCTTTGGCCAGTCTTCCTCATTCAGACGGCCTGTTTTCAATCGCTGCTGATCAATCCGACCCACCGAGCCCAGCATACGCATCGCGAGTTGAGTTCCGCCCATTTCCATCGAGAAGATGGCTACCGGCAAACCACTCTCTATCGCGACATTCTCGCCAATGTTCACTGAAAAGGCCGTCTTACCCATCGAAGGTCGGCCAGCAACGATAATCAGATCACCTTGCTGCAAGCCGGAGGTCATCCGGTCCAGATCCATCATCCCAGTGGGTACACCCGTGATGTCGTTGCTGCCATCGCGGCTGAACAATTCGTCGATACGTTCGACCACACGCGCAAGTAAGGGCTGAATATCGACAAAGCCCACCGCGCCACGCGCACCCTCTTCGGCGATGGCGAAAATTTTTGATTCGGCGGCGTCAAGCATCTGCTTGACTTCCTTACCCTGCGGATTAAAAGCGTCGCCGGCGATTTCATCGGAGACGGTGATCAACTTACGCAGCACGCCGCGGTCGCGCACAATCTCGGCATAACGTCGGATGTTGGCTGCCGACGGCGTATTCTGAGCCAGAGCGTTTAGGTAGGCGAGACCACCCACCTCTTCCGCTTTACCAATCAAGGACAGCGACTCAAACACGGTGATGACATCGGCTGGCTTGCTCCCGGCCACCAACTTGGTGATGCTTTGGAAGATCAGGCGGTGGTCGAAGCGATAAAAATCTTCGGCACTGACCAGATCAATGACACGATCATAGGCCGCGTTATCCAACAGCAAACCACCCAAGACGGATTGCTCCGCCTCAATCGAATGAGGGGGCACGCGGAGGGAGTCGAGTTGGGGATCAGAACGGTCGTTCATAGCCCCGCATTATACCGCTTACCATCAAGCAAAAATTTCAACATTGATAAGCTTGAATGTTATTGTCGAAAGCGGTCGATTGGTAGAAGCAAAAGCAAAAGCGAATCCCGATGCAAATGCCAATGCCAATAAAAAAACCGCCCGAAGGCGGTTTTTCGCATCCCGTTTTAGCGCCGCCAGGCTTACTCGCCTGTCACCACAACCACGACCTCAGCGATCACATCCGTGTGCAGCGACACCGAGAGTGGATACTCGCCGACTGCTTTCAATGGGCCGTGCGGCATGCGGATCTGCGACTTGTCCACGGTGAAGCCTTGTTTGCCCAGGGCCTCGGAAATATCGTGGTTGGTAACAGAGCCGAACAAGCGACCGTCAACACCGGCTTTCTGCGAGACCGGAACGCGCAAACCGCCCAGTTTTTCGGATTGAGCCTGTGCCGCCGTCAGTCTTTCTGCAGCTGCCTTTTCCAGATCGGCGCGCTTTGCTTCGAACTCGGCAATCGCCTCTGCGGTTGCACGGCGCGCGATACGTTGAGGGATCAGGAAGTTACGACCGTAACCGTCCTTGACGCGTACGACGTCACCCAGGTTGCCCAGGTGCGCCACTTTTTCGAGCAAAATGACTTGCATATCGTTCTCCAGGTATTTCGTCAGTCAGCGCTTATCAAGCGTTGTGCAGATCGGTGTACGGCAGCAGTGCAAGGTAGCGAGCGCGTTTGATCGCGGTATCTACCTGGCGTTGGTAATGCGCGCGTGTACCGGTCAGTCGCGCCGGCATGATCTTGCCGTTTTCCTGGATGAAGTCCTTCAGCGTGTCGACATCCTTGTAGTCCACCTGCTCCACCTTCGCTACGGTGAAGCGGCAAAACTTCTTGCGCTTGAACAGCGGGTTTTGTTGCTTACGTTTTTCTTTGAGCTTGCTCTTGTCGAACTTTTTGCCAAATGCCATGACGTTGGCTCCTGTATTCAATAAATGGTTTCAATCGCCGAAAGATGAAAAACCAGGGATCTGCTGTTGCGATTCTTGCGGGCCATAAAGCCAGTGAATCTGAACATTTTTCCCATCTCAATGCGCTCCAGTTGGTCAGCGATTTCTCCGGCTGCGATGACCGCAACTTCGAATTCGACTTGCCGCCGGGTGCTTGCCTCGACCTGCTCCGATGCATGCAGCAGTTTTGCTGCGACAATCGGAATACCCGCCGGTGTGTAGCGCTTAACTTCACGCTCGGCTAAGGTCGCGATGCACTGAAAGTGGTTCTCTCCTCGCTCGGTCAAGGACACAGCGCCGTTCAGGCTGCGGGTGCCTCTGCGCGCGCTGCCTTGGCAGCATCTTCTTTCTGAACGCTCTTCATGATCGGCGAAGGCGCGGTTTCCGCCTTCTTCATGCGAACGGTCAGGTGACGCAGCACGGCATCATTGAACTTGAAGCCCGTCTCGAGTTCGGCCAGTGTTTCACCGTCGCACTCGATGTTCATGCACACATAGTGCGCTTTGGCGAGCTTCTGGATCATGTAGGCCATCTGGCGACGACCCCAGTCCTCGACGCGGTGAACCTTGCCGCCGCGACCAGAAACCAAAGTCTTGTAGCGCTCGATCATCGCGGGCACTTGCTCGCTTTGGTCCGGATGGACAATAAAAACTATTTCATAGTGACGCATTGAATCTCCTTGTGGTCGGATTGTAAAAATCGCCCACCCCGGCGTCAGGACGAGTGTGGGAAGAGGAAAGCCAAAGATGATAACCCTTTCCTGACGAAAACTCAATCGAGACAGCGGCTTAGCGGACTTCTCCGCACAAAAAGCTTGCAATTTTGTGAGCGCTGTATAAAACTACAGGCTGTGTATTCAACCAGCACCGCAAAGGTTGTCAATGAATAAACTCACCGCCAGGCAAGAACAGATCCTCGTGCTTATCCGCGAAGCGATCGAGAACACCGGCTTCCCCCCCACCCGTGCCGAGATCGCACAAACATTGGGTTTCCGGTCTGCGAATGCGGCTGAGGAACACCTGCAGGCACTTGCCCGCAAGGGGGCCATCGAGATCACACCGGGCGCATCGCGCGGCATTCGCCTGCTGGAGCGGCTGGCAGATGGCGCTCGTTTGTCCCGATTCGGTATCGGTCAAATGTCCCTACCCCACCCAGATCTGGCGCAGTTTTCTTTGCCATTGGTGGGTCGGGTTGCGGCAGGCTCCCCCATCTTGGCGCAGGAGCATGTGACCGCCAACTACAACGTCGACCCGGCGCTTTTCACCGCACGCCCTGACTACTTGTTGAAAGTGCGCGGCATGTCGATGCGCGACGCTGGCATCCTGGATGGCGATCTGCTCGCGGTCAAGAAAGCGGAGTCTGCGCGCGATGGCCAGATCGTTGTCGCTCGGGTGGATGATGAGGTCACCGTCAAACGTTTTCGTCGTAATGGCAGCGCTATCGAACTACTGCCTGAAAACCCGGATTTCGAGATGATTCGCGTCGAGCCTGGTCGGCATGAGTTTGCGCTGGAAGGTTTGGCGGTCGGACTACTGCGGGCGTGGGGTTGAGCAAATCGCGTTAGTTGAAGCAGCTTGCCGGATGCTAGGCAGCTGAGCGACCAGCGGGTAGAGACTTTTCGTATTGCGAGCGACGTCAGTCTTTTCGTATTCTCTGCCGCTTGGAAATCAACTGCGTCGCAATCCCGCGCAAGATATTAACCTCTTCAGTCTCCAGCTGAGCGCGCGCGAACAACCTCCGCAGTCGCGGCATCAGCTTCTTTGGATTATCCGCATCCAAAAACTCAATCTCAACCAGGGCTTTTTCAAGGTGAGTAAACATGCCTTCGACCTGCTCTGCGCTAGCTCGCTCTCCGCGAAATCCGATGGTGCTATCACAGCGAATATCACCCAGTGCGGCCATACGGCACTCATAGGCGAGTACTTGGACCGCCTGCGATAAATTCAGCGATGAGTAGTCCGGGTTGGCGGGTACGCTGACCAGCGCGCTGCATTTGCTCACCTGCTCATTCGACAGGCCGTAACGCTCACTACCGAATACCAGCGCCGTCCTCAATGAAGTGTCTGCAGCGAGGTGCTCTGCCATTTGACGCGGCTCGAATAAGGGTGGCGAGAACTCTCTCTCGCGCGCGGATAGCGCAACACTGAAGTTGCAACCAGCCAGAGCCTCATCCAGCGTCGGAACGATGCGCGCGGCAGCAAGTACATCTACTGCTCCGCTGGCAAGTGCGATTGCCTCATCCTTGGCAAGTACGTCTGGATCGCGCGGATTGACCAACACCAGATCGGAAAACCCCATGGTTTTCATCGCGCGCGCGGTAGAGCCGACATTTCCGGGGTGGCTAGTCTCGACCAAAACAAAGCGGATGCGCTCGAAAGTATTCGCCATCGGGGCCGTAGTTGACTTCATTTACAATAGTGCGCATCGCAGGCGACATCGCTGTCGCTGCACCGCTCCTTTTCTCTGACGCTGGATTCTAACGGAACCACCATGCAACCCATGCTCAACACCGCGGTGAAAGCCGCGCGTCGTGCCGCCACCATCATCAACCGTGCCTCATTCGATCTCGATCAGGTACGTGTCACGCGCAAGGGGCCTAACGATTTCGTCAGCGAAGTCGATCAGGCGGCCGAGCAAGCCATCATTGAGGTGTTGCAGCAAGCCTACCCAGATCATGGCTTCATTGCTGAAGAGTCCGGCATCTCGAAAGCGGCGGAGAGTAACGCCGAAAACGTATGGATCATTGATCCGCTCGACGGCACTACCAACTTCATTCACGGCTTTCCGCAGTATGCGGTCTCGATCGCGCTCAGGCAGCGTGGCCAGATCACACAAGCCGTCATTTACGACCCCAATCGCAATGAGCTATTCACCGCCAGCAAGGGCGATGGCGCCTTCATGAATAACAAGCGCATCCGGGTGGCCAAGCGCGACAAACTTGCTGACGCGCTGATCGGCACCGGTTTTCCGTACAGTGACCTCTCGGGTTTGGATGCGTATTTGAAGATGTTCAAACTCATGACTGAAAAATCTGCCGGTCTGCGCCGGCCGGGATCGGCTGCACTCGATCTGGCCTATGTCGCCGCAGGCCGTCTCGACGGATTTTTCGAGAAGAAGCTGAAGCCATGGGATATGGCGGCTGGGGCGCTACTGGTTAGCGAGGCGGGCGGCATCGTCACCGGGTTCTCGGGCGAAGCAGATTACTTTGACACCGGCGACGTCATTGCCGCATCACCCAAGGTGTTCGCGCAGATGCTGGCAGTGCTCTCACCCTTCGCATAAGACCGTATAGGGCGGCCATGGCTGCCCGCATTGGTTCCAGCCTAATCATCATAGGTCGATGGCAAAGCGCAGCGCCTAAGGCAGCACGAGACGCATGGCAAGGGCCGCCAGTAATGCCAGCGACTTGACCAAGCAACTTGATGAGGCGACTTAACGAGATTAGCGCATAGCTGTTAAAATGCGCCCGCGGCGATAGTTCCAGTCTCCTTGCTGCCCCTCCGATTTACCCCCTCGAGCCCTTGACTGGCGCCTTTCTTGGCGGCGGTTCGACTATTTCTATTTCCTATGTCTTTTGCTGAACTCGGCTTGGCCGAACCACTCGTGCGCGCCGTCACAGAACACGGCTATACCCAACCCACCCCTATTCAAGCTCAGGCGATCCCCGCCGTGCTCAAGGGCGGCGACTTACTAGCTGGTGCTCAAACCGGCACTGGCAAAACAGCCGGCTTCACACTGCCGATGCTGCAACGGCTCAACGGTGGCAAACGCCCTGCACCACGCCATGTGCGCGCACTGGTGTTGACCCCAACCCGCGAACTTGCAGCACAAGTAAACGAGAGTGTTGTCACTTACGGCAAATACTTGAAGCTATCGTCCGAGGTGGTGTTTGGTGGCGTCAACATCAACCCACAAATCCAGAAACTCGCCCGTGGTGTCGATATTCTGGTGGCCACACCCGGCCGACTGCTTGATCTAATGCAGCAGGGTGCGCTCAACCTCTCAGCGGTAGAAATCTTGGTGCTGGATGAGGCCGATCGTATGCTGGATATGGGCTTCATCCGCGACATACGCAAGGTGCTGGCCGCCCTGCCCCCGAAGCGACAAAATCTGCTGTTCTCGGCAACGTTTGCCGATGAGATCAAAGCACTCGCCGATAGCTTGCTGAATCAGCCGCAAACGATTGAAGTGGCACGCCGCAACTCAACCGTCGAGGTCATTGGTCAGAAAATTCACCCAGTCGATCGCGACAAGAAGCATCAATTACTCGCTCACCTGATCACTGAACATAACTGGTTTCAGGTGCTGGTCTTCACACGCACCAAACATGGCGCTAACCGACTCGCCGAGCAGCTTGGCAAATCGGGAATTAGCGCAATGGCGATCCACGGTAACAAGAGCCAGGCAGCGCGCACACGCGCTTTATCCGAATTCAAGAGCGGCAAGCTGCAGGCCCTGGTTGCAACTGATATCGCGGCACGCGGTATCGATATCGATCAGCTACCCTATGTTGTCAACTTCGATTTGCCGAACGTCCCGGAGGACTACGTACACCGAATCGGCCGTACCGGCCGCGCGGGCGCTACCGGCGAAGCTGTATCGTTGGTGTGCGTTGATGAGCGTGACCTGCTGCGTGATATCGAGCGCTTCATCAAGCGCGAGATCCCGCGCGAGGTGATCGTCGGCTTCGAGCCGGATCCCAGCGCCAAACCTCAACCAATACAACTGCGCAGTCAGCCGGGCGGTCGGCGCAACAATGCTCCGCGTAGTAATCAGCCCAAGAAGGCAGCTACAGCACCACGGCCTGCCGCCGGTGGGCCTCGACCCGCTCAACGCGGCTCAGCGCTAATGAATCGCTCAGCTGCCAATGCGCAGAGTCGCAAGCAGCGTAGCGGCGAGCGCTAAGTCATTCTCACGAAAGTGTGTTGCTGGCTGTGCTAAATTTCGCGGCATGCCAATCAACAGGCCGTCGTTTGCACGGCCTGTTCGTTTCTTCACTCTGAACACATGAACGCTTCCGACCGGATCAGTGCCGACAAGCACACGCCGATGATGCAGCAGTACCTGCGCATCAAGGCCGACTACCCGGACCTGATGCTGTTCTACCGGATGGGTGATTTCTACGAGTTGTTCTTTGAAGATGCCGAGCGTGCTGCGCGTCTGCTCGGCATCACGCTAACGCAACGCGGTGCATCGGCCGGGCAAGCGATCAAGATGGCCGGTGTGCCTTACCACGCAGCCGATCAATACCTTGCCAAGCTGGTGAAGCTTGGCGAGTCCGTCGCCATCTGTGAGCAAGTCGGCGACCCTGCCACCAGTAAAGGTCCGGTCGAGCGCAAGGTGCAGCGCATTGTCACCCCCGGCACACTGACCGATGCCGAGCTGTTACCCGAAAAAACCGAGCGCCCTCTGCTTGCGCTGAATGTGTTCCAGCACCGGAAAGGTGTTGTGTTGGGATTGGCATGGCTGTCCCTGTCCAGCGGGCGTCTGCGGCTTACCGAACTGATGATGGATGAGCGCAATCTGTCTTCTCGGCTGCGGCATGAACTTGAGCGTATCGCACCCGCAGAGATTTTGGTGGATGCGCGCGCCGCCGACCTGCTCAACTCGAGCAACAGTCCGCGTCCAACGCAGGTCGCCGATTGGCATTTTGAAATTCCTGCCGCACGCAAAGCATTGTGTGAGCAACTCGGCGTGGTCACGCTGGCGGGCTATGGCGCGGACGCGCTGGAGGCAGCGATTGGCGCCGCCGGCGCACTACTGCTTTATGCACGCAATACTCAGGGCAAGCAGTTAAAGCATGTCACCGGCTTGCAGGTGGAACGCGAAGATGAGTTCATTGGTATCGACGCGGCGACTCGACGCAACCTGGAGCTGACTGAGCCCTTGCGTGGTAGTGACACTGCCTCACCGACCTTGTTCTCGTTATTGGATCACTGCCGCACGGCGATGGGATCGCGCTTGCTGCGTCACTGGTTACATCATGCGCCGCGCGATCAGATCACTGCGCAGTCACGCCATAGCGCCATCGAATTTCTGATTCAAGGAAACGTCTCGGAGGCGGTGACCGAGCTACTGGCCAGCGTGCCTGATATTGAGCGCATCAGCACGCGCATCGCCCTGCTTTCAGCGCGACCGAGAGACCTGTCAGCGCTGCGCGCTGGCTTGCAACAACTCCCCGCATTACAGCAAGCGTTAAGCGCAGCGACTTCGCTGGGGATGCCTGACCTGATCGAGCAAACGCGCACATCACTCGCAACGCCCGATGAATCGCTAGCATTGCTTGAACGTGCGATTGCGCCAGAGCCAGCGGCGATGATTCGGGACGGTGGCGTGATCGCGCAGGGCTACGATACCGAGCTTGATGAATTACGCAGCCTCTCCGAAAACGCCGGCCAGTTTTTGGTTGATCTGGAGACGCGCGAACGTGAACGTACAGGTATTACCAATTTACGGGTGGAGTACAACAAGGTGCATGGCTTCTATATCGAGGTCACGCATGGTCAGGTGGCGAAGGTTCCCGACGATTACCGCCGCCGTCAAACACTCAAAAATGCCGAGCGCTACATCACGCCGGAACTGAAAGCCTTCGAAGACAAAGCTTTGTCGGCACAAGATCGCGCCCTCACCCGCGAAAAACATTTGTACGAAACACTATTGCAAGCCTTAGCAGTGCACATCAGCGAATTACAGCGTGTCGCGCAAGCGGTATCGCTGCTTGATGTGTTGGTGTCGCTAGCCTCACATGCAGCGCGCCATCAATGGTGCAAACCTCAGTTGGTAGAACAGGCCGGCATTCACATCGCGCAAGGGCGTCATCCGGTCGTCGAGACGGTGATAGAGCGCTTTATTGCCAACGATTGTCAGCTGACGACAGATCGACGACTGCTGCTCATCACGGGTCCGAATATGGGTGGCAAATCAACCTATATGCGGCAACTAGCACTGATTACATTGCTCGCTTACATGGGTAGCTATGTGCCCGCACTCGAGGCGAATATTGGCCCCATCGACCGAATTTTTACGCGCATTGGTGCCGCCGATGACCTCGCCAGTGGTCATTCCACCTTCATGGTCGAGATGATGGAATCGGCCGCTATCCTGAATGGCGCCAGCGAGCGATCACTCGTGCTGATGGATGAAGTCGGACGCGGTACATCAACCTTTGATGGGCTGGCTCTTGCATGGGCGATCGCAACCGCGCTATTGCAGGAGACGCGCTGCTTCACACTCTTTGCAACGCATTATTTCGAACTGACGCAATTACCTCAGCGACATCTGGGCTGTGCCAATGTGCATTTGTCAGCGGTTGAACATAAAGACAGCATCGTGTTTCTACACGCAGTACAAGAAGGCCCGGCGTCGCAAAGCTATGGTCTGCAGGTAGCGCAGTTGGCAGGCGTACCAACCACTGTGATTCGGGCAGCGCGTCGGCACCTCGCGTTACTCGAGGCGCAGTCGACGCGATCCGAGGGACAGTTTGATCTGTTCTCGATGGAATCCATGGCATCCGCGCCGGAACCTGATTCGCCAGCGAGCAGCGTCATGCCTGATGAGACTCAGCCGAATGAGATGCTACTCAACGCGCTAGCCGAGATCGACCCTGATCAACTCAGCCCGCGCGATGCACTCGACGCACTCTATCGGCTAAAACGTCTCGCCGACGATTCCAACGCCGATCAATAAGCCGCTACCGCGTCACGCGGCGCGGTACTGGCTTATTGCAACTGTATGCTGCGGAATTGATCGCCATCATCATCATCGTCATGGTGATGATGACCGTGCGGACCGTGTACATGGCCGTGGGCGATTTCTTCTTCCGCCGCCTTGCGTACCTCGACCACATTTAATGCAAAGCGCAGCGCCATGCCTGCGAGTGGATGATTACCGTCTAAAACCACTTTGCCGTCGGCGATATCCGTTACGGTGAAAAGACGCATTTCGGCGTTCGGCACATCATCTGGCGAGCCTTCGAACTGCATGCCAACCTCAAGCTCTGCCGGAAACAAACTGCGCGGCTCGACCTTGACCAAATCGGCGTCATATTCACCAAAACCATCCGCCGGCTCGACCTGCACCGAGATGTGCTCGCCGACAGCCTTGCCTTCCAGCGCTTCTTCAATCTTCGGTAGCGTGTTGTTGTAGCCGCCGTGCAGGTAAACCATCGGCTCACTGCTCTCTTCGATCAGGTTACCCTGCGCATCGGACAACTTGTAGTGCAAGGTAACGACCGTATCCTTAGAAATGTTCATGCTCATCCTCTCAGTAAGCCAGCGCGCATTATAAGGGGGCGCTCCAAGGCACGGCCAGACCATGCCTTAGCTTGGTAAGCGCCGATATAATCGGTGCATGAAAGTTAACAACGTACTTGGCGATCTGACACCCCGCGAGTTTTTGCGCAACTATTGGCAGAAGAAACCCGTACTAATCCGGAAAGCGATCCCCGGATTCAAGCCGGTGCTATCACGCGATGCTTTGTTTGCGCTGACCGCCCGCGAAGAGGTTGAGTCGCGCCTGATCACGCACTTCCGTTCCCAATGGAAGCTGAGCCATGGGCCCCTGGCATCGCTGCCCTCGACGAATCGCAAGGGATGGACCGTGCTGGTTCAGGGCGTGAACTTGCATGATGATGGCGCCGATGATTTGCTCAGCCGGTTTCGCTTCATTCCCGACGCGCGGCTAGACGATTTGATGATCAGCTACGCCACCGACACCGGCGGCGTCGGCGCTCACCTTGACTCGTACGATGTCTTCCTGCTCCAAGCCGAGGGTTGCAGACGCTGGCGCATCGGCCGGCAGCGTGATCATTCCCTGATTGACGGGGTGCCGCTCAAGTTACTGCGCAACTTTGCGCCAACCACCGAGTACCTGCTGGAGCCTGGCGACATGCTTTATTTGCCGCCGCAGTGGGCGCACGAAGGCGTTGCCGAGGGCGAGTGCATGACCTACTCAATCGGCTTCCGCGCACCCACTTGGCAAGAACTCGGTGAGTCTTATCTGGGATTTTTGGCTGAGCAAGTAGATCTGCGCGGACGCTATCAAGACAGTCAACTGACCCCGAATGCGCATCCGGCTCGGCTTGGAAACGATATGCTGAAACAGGCGCACCAGCACTTGGGTAAGCTGGGCGGTCGAACTCAAGATGTAGTGATTTTTTTGGGTGAGCACCTCTCAGAGCCGAAAACGTCGGTCTGGTTTAGTCCCGTCGAGCGACCGCTCTCGTTGGCGCGCTTCAGTGCTACCGTGGGCAACAAAGGACTGCGACTCAGCCGCCAGAGCCGCATGCTGCACCGCGACAAATATATTTTTATTAACGGCGAATCCTTGCAGGCGGGTGGCGCAGATAGGCTGATTTTGCAGGGATTGGCCGATAATCGCGCATTGGTAGCTGGCTCGGCCAACGCGGGATCTGATGACTTGATGGAGACGCTTTACGACTGGTACCAGCAGGGTTGGATCAGATTCCTCTGAGATAGACGGTTTCATGCGGGCAAATGGCCTGAACCTACGTCAAGTACGCCCAAAATCACTTGCAAGCCCTTCAACAACACCGGTATAATTTCCGTTTAGGAAGTTTTGTCGATGCGGCAGTGCGCAATTAGGCAGTGTCTTTTCGACAGGGCAACCTGAAAGTGCGATAACTACCGGTAGTTATTAAACTCGCTTTTCGAATCATTTTTCATTCTCACCTGAAGGATAACCATGAAAAAATCGTTGCTGATCGCTTCCCTGCTGGCACTGGCACTGGCCGCTTGCGGCAAGAAAGAGGAAGCTGCTGCTCCTGCACCTGCTGAGGCACCTAAGGCTGAAGCTCCAGCTGCAGAAGCACCTAAGGCTGACGCTCCTGCTGCAGAAGCACCGAAAGCTGACGCACCAGCTGCAGAAGAGAAGAAGTAATCTCTCGTTGCTGACGAACACACCGATCCGTCGGTGTGTCGATAAAAAAGCCGCCCTAGGGCGGCTTTTTTGTTGCCGGTGGCAAGACATCAGCCACCCTAGCAGTTGATGTATCCGCGATGCTTTAGCGATGCTGTGGCAGTGTTTGAGCGATGTTGCGGCGATGTTTTAGTATGCGATGGCAATGTTCAAGCCATCTTGTATAAGGGGCTTCTAGCCACGCCGCCCGTCACAAGCGATCCAATCGGAGCCTGTCTGCTGGTCCGCCACCAACAGCGCAATATCTTCCCCCGCAATTTCCGGCTCAATGGCTGCGCGCACCAGCTCAGGGGTATTGTTCCGCTGCGATAGGTGTGCCGCGATCAAGGTGTGGAGCTTGGTCTTATCCACGTCGCGCAAGATGCCTGCGGCCGACTTGTTGGATAGATGGCCATACGGGCCAGAGATTCGCGATTTAAGCCAGGCCGGGTAACCGGACCGCGCCAGCATCTCGGAATCGTGATTGAACTCAAGCAGCAAGGCATCACAGCCCGCGAGTGCGGAGATCAGGTGCTGCGTCGCGTGACCGACATCGGTCAGCACACCCAGCTTGAAGCGACCATCGGAAGCCGTGTATTGAACCGGTTCACGCGCATCATGCGGGACCGTGTACGGACGAATCTCGAGATCGCCAACATCAAATGGTTCGCCATCCCGACAAATATGAACGTCGACACCGACAGCCTCGTCTTTTGACGCGCTTTCAAAGCTGCCGTGGGTTAACCATACCGGGACTTTATATTGCCGCGCGACCTGAAATACACCGCCCAAGTGGTCGGAGTGCTCATGCGTAACCACAATACCCGCCAGCTGATCGGGTGACATATCGAGCCGATTGAAACGACGGGATAGCTCGCGTGGACCAAAACCGCAGTCCAGCATGACATGGGTCGTCGTGGTGCCGGAGGTGGCCGAGATCAGGAGCGCATTACCCTCGCTCCCGCTGCCGACACTGGCAAACTTCACGCCCCGCCCCAAGCGGTCGGGCAAGGCATGGTTTATTTCAGTTGCTCGTTAAGCAGGGAGAGAATCCGCTTGGCGTTAGGGTCGCTTGCGATCGCGCCTTTATCGTTCTGGACCGAGACTTTACTGCGCGAATCTTCACCTTCAACACGTATCTGATAACGCAAAGCATCAGACTTGTCATTCTTGGAACGGAACATGCGGGCAAAGAAACCAGGCTCTGATTTGTTCTTGGCGTCGTCACCTTGATCCACATAACGCACAAAGTACAGGCCTCGCGCACGATCACGATCTTCGACAGTGAAGCCAACCCGGTCCAGTGCCAGACCAACACGGCGCCAAGCACGGTCAAAGCCCTCTTCGATTTCGACCTGACTGCCGTCTTTGGATATTCGCGCTCGCTCTGATGATACTGGCTTGGCATCTTTCACAGCCGCCCCCGCGACTTTAGGATCAGCACCCATGGCAGTCATCAGTCGACGCAAAAACTCGGCCTCCAATTCAGGATCAGATGGTCGAGCTGTCCAAACCGTCGATTGGTTGAATGGTTGCCCAGTGACCTTTTCCTCCGCTCCGCGGTGGCTGATGTAAACCTCAGTACCACCGTCCGCGCGTGGCTCAAGCCGCGTGCGGAACTTATCCCGCTCGCCCGTCGAGTAAAGAGAATCAAGTACTTTACCTATAGAGTTGCGGATAAAGTCCTGAGGAATCTTGGCGCGGTTCTCAGCCCAATCGGTCTCCATTAGCCCCGCCTGTGGATTTTCGATAGCGATCAGGAATCCACTCTCTTGCCAAAAATCCTTAATTTTCGGCCAGAGAACTTCTGGCGCCTCCTTGGCTACCAGCCAGCGCTGTTTGCCGTCGCGCTCGATGCGCATACCAGAGACTGCCACCGGTGCGACTGTGCCATCAGGCGCCGTCGCTGCTGGTCTTGCAGCGACATTCGGCTGTCGTGCGCTGTACTCCGAAGCGGTCGCTGTGCCACGATTATTCTCAATACTGTAAGCGTTGTTTGCACGCGGAGGGCTTAGATCGGGCGGCACTTCTAGCTTGCTTTTATTGCCAGGCTTCGCCGCACTCTTGTAATCAATTTTCTCGGGCTCGAGCATGTCGCTCACGCTGCTGCAGCCGGCCATCGTCGCGAACAAGCACGGCAGAACAATGTGCGAACAGAAGCGTTGTGTTTTGAATACAGGGTTCATTTTGGTACCAAGAAAATATTGAGTGTGATGGCGTCAGTTCAGAACGCCGGATTCGCGCAGCGCACTGCGCAGCGATTCATGGCTAGCCGCACCAAGCGGCACCAGCGGTAATCGTATGCCGCTCTGAATACGCCCCATCTGCTGTAGTGCCCATTTCACAGGCACTGGATTTGGCTCGACAAATAGCCGGTTATGTAGCGGGATTAGTTTGTCATTGATGGCGACAGCCTCTGCCACCCGACCTGCCATCGCTGCAACACAAAGTTCATGCATCGCGCGTGGCGCCACATTGGCAGTGACCGAGATATTTCCTTTACCACCGCAGAACATGAGCGCCATCGCGGTCGCATCATCGCCCGAGTAGACCGCGAACGATTTCGGCACGGCACGCAGTAGTTCGGTACCACGTGCGATGTTGCCGGTCGCATCCTTAACACCCACAATACCTGGTACGGATGACAGTCGGACGATGGTGTCGTTACTCATGTCGGCAACAGTGCGTCCGGGCACGTTATACAGAATGACTGGCAAATCCACCGACTCAGCGATGCGTGTGAAGTGCTGCACCATACCGTCTTGTGTCGGGCGATTGTAGTAAGGCACCACCTGCAAGGAAGCATCAGCACCGGCCTGCTTGGCATACGCCGTAAGTTCGATGGCTTCTGATGTTGAGTTACCGCCGGTGCCAGCGATCACCGGAATGCGGCCGGCGACATGTTCGATCGCGACCTTGATCAACTCACAATGTTCTTCGACTGTGACGGTTGGTGATTCACCTGTGGTGCCGACAATGACAATCGCGTCGGTACCTTCGGCGATGTGCCAATCAAGTAGCGCCTTCAAGCTTTGAAAATCGAGGCTGCCATCCTCGAACATTGGCGTCACGATTGCGACAATGCTGCCTTGGATCATGGTTGATGTATGGCCGAGAAGCAAAAGGTGAATTGTATCGGATCAGTACTGCCGGGGGTCGGATAATGAGGTTTCAAATTGCAACATCGACCGGCCCTAGCTCCGGGCCCCCTCGACGCGCGCAAATGCGCTGAATCATGGCCGGTTTTGGGGTGCTGACATAACCGTCCTCGAAGGCGATCACATGCCAGCCACCGGCCCGGCAAACCCTATCCAGCAGCTCGCCCGACGCGAGCAAGAAATCCGGATTCGCCGGCTTGCCAAATTGTCCATTACCTTGCGCAAAAGTTTCATAGATGAGCACGCCACCCGGCACCACCGAGGCCAGCAGTGCATCCATCAGCGGGCGGTGCAGGTAATTCGTCACCACCACGCCGCTATAGGACGATGGCGATAGCGGCCAACCGGATACCTCATCGGCACCTTCGTGTTCCAAATCGAATTGTTTTGTCTCGATACCCGTGTCAACTAAGGATTCAAGCGCTGCAGCATCGCGATCAATGGCCAGCACGGAATGGCCCAACGCCAACAGTAGTCGCGAGTGACGTCCGCTTCCGCACGCAAGATCGAGTGTTCTGCCCTGGGGAATCAGTGACGCGAAACGACTCACCCAAGGTGAAGCGTCGGATGAGCTATGCACCATCAGCTGTACGACAGACCCATTTCTTCGCGCACATCGCGCATGGTCTCTTGTGCCAGTTTGCGCGCCTGATCACATCCATCCGCAACGATGGCACGTACCAAGGACGGATCATCCAAATATTGCTGGGCCCGCTCACGCATGGGCTCTTGCTCCTTGAGGATGCCATCGATCACAGGCTGCTTGCACTCGATGCAACCGATACCCGCAGTTTTGCATCCCTGCACCACCCAGTCCTGTGTTTTCTGATCAGAGTACACCTGATGAAACATCCAGACAGGACATTTATCCGGATTACCTGGATCAGTGCGACGAACGCGTGCCGGATCGGTTGGCATGGTGCGGATTTTTTTGGTGATGGTATCGCTATCGTCGCGTAGCGCAATGGTGTTGCCATAGCTCTTGGACATTTTCTGTCCATCGAGACCCGGCAAACGCGAAGCCTCTGTCAAAAGCGCCTGTGGTTCGACCAGAATCAGCTTGCGACTACCTTCCAAGTAACCGAACAAGCGCTCGCGATCAATCATGGAAAGATTCTGCGCATCATCGAGCATGGCCTTGGCCTGTGCGAGCGAATCGTCATTGCCCTTTTCCTGAAATTCAGAGCGCAACTCGTTGTAGAGTTTGGCGCGCTTGGAACCTAGCTTCTTTACCGCTTCTTGCGCCTTCTGCTCGAAGTCTTTCTCGCGACCGTACAAGTAGTTAAATCGACGCGCAATCTCGCGCATCATTTCGATATGCGGCACCTGATCTTCACCTACCGGCACCATACTGGCACGGTAAATCAGCACGTCGGCAGCTTGCAGCAAGGGATAACCGAGGAAGCCGTAAGTGGCGAGATCGCGATCGGTCAGCTTTTCTTGTTGATCTTTGTAGGTCGGCACTCGCTCCAACCAACCCAAGGGGGTCGACATCGAGAGCAATAGATGCAACTCGGCGTGCTCAGGCACTTTTGATTGGATAAAAATCGTAGCTTGGGATGGATCGATACCGGCGGCGAGCCAATCGATCACCATATCCCAGGTACTACTTTCGATAATGGACGGGTCGTCGTAGTGGGTGGTCAGCGCATGCCAGTCGGCGACAAAAAACAAGCAAGGATGCTCGGACTGCAGCCTTACCCAGTTTTTTAGCGCGCCATGATAGTGGCCAAGGTGCATCGCACCGGTGGGACGCATTCCAGAGACAACACGATCAGGGTACATGGCGTATCAGGTGACGAGAAATTTTAGGGGGGCGACCAATACGGAAAGCAAGCCATTCGCCGCTGCAACCACCGGGATCATCCAGAACTTCAGAAGATTCAGCATGGCGAGCGCAAGCACAATGAAAAACCCGTAAGGCTCGAGACGAGCGAACTTGAATGCATAGCGCATCGGCAGAAGGCTGGTCAGAATTCGGCCACCATCCAGCGGCGGCAGTGGAAACAAGTTAAACGCAAACAGCACCAGATTCACTACGATGCCCGCCTCGGCAACCCGGAAAAAATACTCTTCCTGCAACGAGGCGCCGTACAGCACGAAATAAAGAATCATCCAACCGAGCGCCATGAACAGGTTGGCCGCGGGGCCAGCCAGTGCGACCCAGAGCATGTCGCGTTTGGGGTGATTGAGACGCGAAAAATCAACGGGTACCGGCTTGGCATAGCCGAAAATAAACGGGCTTTGGACCAAGGCAAGTATCAGCGGTAGCACGATGGTACCGATGGGATCAATGTGCTTGGCCGGGTTCAGACTCATCCGGCCTTGCGAGTAGGCCGTCAGATCGCCGAAAAACCGCGCAGCGTACGCATGCGCCGCCTCATGCAGCGTGATTGCGAAAAGAATCGGCAATGCATAGACCGCAATGATCTGAATGGTGTCGCTCATCAACGGGATTCTATCAGAGCGCTCTCACGATTCTGTGCCCCATGCCGGTCTGGCGACTACGCAAACAGCGAGACATCTCCCCGTCCCCTGCGCAATACCACCGGGCTATCGCCTGTCAGATCAACCACGGTGGTCGGCTCCAAGCCACAACTACCGCCATCAATCACCAACTCTACCTGTCGCTGAAGGCTGTCCCGAATTTCATCAGGATCATTCAACGGTGTGTCGCTGCCGGCCAGGATGAGTGTGGTGCCAATCAGCGCTTGACTCAGTTGCTCAAGCAGCGACTGTGCAATGGTGTTTTCTGGTACCCGCAGACCGATGGTTTTACGCGATGGGTGCGACAGCCGACGGGGTACTTCGCGCGTCGCCTCCAGAATGAAGGTAAATGGCCCGGGCGTGGCAGCTTTCAGCAAGCGGTACTGCTTGTTGTCGACACGCGCATAGTTGGCGATCTCTGAAAGATCACGACATAGCAGTGTCAGGTGATGTTTCTCGTCGACGCCGCGAATACGGCGTAGCCGATCAACTGCATCCTTGTCATCAAGGCGGCATACCAATGCGTAGCTGGAGTCGGTGGGCAAGGCAACGATCCCACCACCGTCAATGATCTCTGCAGCCTGCCGGATCAGACGCGGTTGCGGGTTGTCCGGGTGAATTTGAAAGTATTGGGTCATAAGAACAAAACAAAAGCGACAGCCTATCAGGCTGTCGCTTTGGGGTACTGATGCAGCCGGGGTTAACCGCGCTGCAGCGCTGCAATGCGCTCCGCAAGCGGTGGATGGGTAGAGAATAGCTCAAAGAAACCGCTCGAGTGATTAATGCCCAGCGCGGCGACTGACTGCGGCAGCGCTGACTCGTGCAAGCTACTGAGCCGATGCAAAGCATTGATCATTGGCTGACGATTACCCATTAGCTGAGCCGCGCCCGCATCCGCACGGAACTCACGCTGACGTGAGAACCACGCCACGATCATGGAAGCTAGTAGCCCGAAGATGATTTGGCAAACAATCACAGTCACCATGTAGCCAATACCGCCCGTGCTCTCATCGTTGCGCGACAGTGCGCGATCAACCACATAACCGACAATGCGCGACAGGAAAACCACGAAGGTATTGGTCACACCTTGGATCAGCGTCATGGTCACCATGTCGCCATTCGCAATATGTGCCACCTCGTGACCGAGTACGGCCTCGACCTCGTCGCGGGTCATGTTCATCAGCAGCCCGGTCGATACCGCAACCAAGGCCTCATTGCGGAAAGCGCCGGTAGCGAAAGCGTTCGGCTCACCTTCGTAGACCGCAACCTCCGGCATGCCAATGCCAGCGCGATCGGCAAGGCGGCGTACGGTATCGAGCAGCCAGCGCTCGGTCTCGTTTTGCGGATGCTCGATCACAGTAGCGCCAGTGCTCCACTTGGCCATGGGCTTGCTGATCAGGAGCGAGAAGATGGCGCCGGTGAAGCCCACTACCAGTGAGAACACCAGCAAGCTGCCCACGTTAAGGCCCTGGGAGGTCAGGAAACGATCAACACCTAGCACCGACAAAACGATCGACATGACCGCGATCACCGCGACGTTGGTCAGTACGAACAACAGAATTCTTTTCATGGGATGGTCTCCGAAGAGGACTCAGTGAAATCAAACCAATTATGGCTACGTGTTGCCTGATGTGGCGACGCCTAAGCAGGAATTCAACTCAGTTTAAGCCGAAGTTTTTTTTCGGGCTGAACAGAGAATTCCTCACCAATCATGCCAAACCGGCTTGAGATCAGACGGCAGCGGTGGCAACGAGCCAAGGTCCGCGCCCGATTCCGTCACGCCGTGGAAGTCCGAGCCGCGCGAGGCCAGCAGGCCGGCCCGCCGCGCCACCCGAGCGAAGCTGTCATATTCTTCAGGGGTGTGGCTACCGGTGACGACCTCAATCCCCTCACCGCCGGCCTCTTTGAAGGCGTCGATCAAGGCGTCGCGTTGCAATTCGGTTAACGCATAGCGTGCGGGATGTGCAATTACCGCGCGTCCACCCGCCCCGCGTATCCACCCGACTGCCTGCTCCAGCGCGCCCCAGCGGTGTGGCACATAGCCGGGCTTACCCTCGACAAGGTAATGCTTGAACACATCGGCAACGGTGGGTCGCACGCCGCTCTCGACCAAAAACCGAGCGAAATGGGTGCGGCCCAGCATCTCAGGGTTACCGGCATGCTGCATAGCCCCTTCAAAGGCCCCGTGGATACCGGCGCGCGCCAAATCCTCTGCAATCTCGCGTCCGCGGCTTTCACGCCCTCCGCGCACCGAGGCAAGCCCGGCGCGCAGCGAGGGGTTGTGCTCATCAACACCGAGACCCACGATGTGTACGGTCTTGCCCGACCAGGTGATCGATACCTCGACGCCGGCGACGAATCTCAGCCCGACCGCGTCAGCAGCGCGACGCGCCTCGGCTATCCCGTCGATTTCATCATGGTCGGTCAATGCCCACAGATCGACGCCGTTCGCTTTGGCGCGCTGCGCCAGCGCGGTCGGCGTGAGGGTGCCATCCGACACGATCGAGTGGCAGTGCAAATCTGCGTTTAACATGGGGAATCTTGGGCGGGGTTTGCAGCAATCAAGCTGTGATTGTACGCCCGACGACTGTTCGACGTGCGCGCACGCTTAGTCGAGGAAATCCTCGATCAAACTTGCCAGCGCCTCGGGCTGATCATGGTGCAACATATGGCCCGCGTCTTTGATCAATGCCGGGGTGACGTCAGGAATGACCTGCATGCGCCGATCGATCTCGGCGCGCACCTCAGCCTTTGGCCCCATCCAGCGCCATACATCGGTGTGCTCGGCCTCGACCCACAACACCGGTGCCGAGATGTTTTGCCAGCAGGCGAGTACCTCCTCGGTCCGGTACAGGTTGGCGCTGACGACTTTGTGCCGCGGGTCACCTTGCACATGCCACTCGCCGTCTTGATGCTGCGCAGCCCAGTGCTGCGCTACAAACGCCGCTCGCTCGGGCGTGAGACGCGGATTTGTCTTGCTCAATCTCTCTGCCACGGCGCCAGTGTCGGGGTAGCTACGCATCTTCGGTGGCGCACGCAATTCGTCCAACCACTGCGCATAGCGTGCTGGTGCCTGCGCCGGTTCGGCATTCGCGAGGCCAAAGCCTTCGAGATTGATCAGCCTGGATACCCGCTGCGGGCGGATACCAGCGTACAGCGTGGCGACATTGCCGCCCATGCTGTGTCCGAGTAAGCGAATTGATTCGTTGGGCGCTAGCTGATCCAGCAGTGTGTCCAGATCCCCCAGATAGTCGGGAAACCAGTAGCAGTCTGCTTGCACTCTTTCGGAAAGCCCAAAGCCACGCCAGTCCGGCGCAATCACACGCCAGTCACGCTGCAGGCAGTCAACCACAAACTGAAACGAGGCGGACACATCCATCCAACCATGCAGCATGAACAGTTTAGGCGCATCCGCACTACCCCAATGGCGCACATGCGTTCGCAGGCCGCGCACGGACAGAAACTCGGATCGGGAAGGTTTGAACGGTGTCGGCATCAGATGGGGGATTATGAGGATTGCCAGTACTTGCGGCCAAGGCTAGCATCCCACCATCAAATTATAGGGGACACCGGATGCCGGCCACCGATCACTACGACGCGCTCTACCAATCCTTTCGTTGGATGATTCCAGAGGATTGCAATATCGCTCACCTCTGCTGTGGGCGCTGGTCTGACGACCCTGAACGTATCGCTATCGTGGTCGATGATGCGCTGAACGGTCATCGCGAAGTGAGCTATGCCAGCTTGCAGCGTGATGCTAATCGTCTCAGCCATGTGCTGCGCTCGCTGGGTGTTGAACGTGGTTCGCGCGTAGCGATTGTCATGCCGCAGCGACCCGAGGTCGCCGTTGCGCACATCAGTTGCCAGCAACTCGGGGCGATCGCAATGCCGCTATCGGTGCTGTTCGGACCGGAAGCTATCGAGTATCGACTACAAGATAGTGAAGCCATGGTAGCAATCGTCGATGCCAGTGCGCTGGCAGCGATCGACGCTGCATTGCCGCACTGTCCCTCGCTCCAGCATGTCATCGCTCTGGATACTCAGCGTGCTGATTTGATCGATTGGACAAATGCATTAGCCAACGCACCCGATCGTTTTACACCGGTGACTACCAGCGCCAACGACCCGGCAATCCTGATCTATACCAGTGGCACCACCGGCTCACCCAAGGGCGCATTGATTCCGCAATCGGCCTTGATCGGCAACCTGCCCGGCTTCGTCGCTTCACAAAACTGGTTTCCGAAACAAGGTGATGTGTTCTGGTCGCCGGCTGACTGGGCATGGACAGGAGGCTTGATGGACGCACTTCTACCCACGCTCTACTTCGGTCGCACCATCATCGCGAGTCGTGCCCGCTTCTCTCCCGAGCATGCATTCGAGTTGATGGCACGGCATGGCGTAACAAACACGTTTTTGTTCCCGACTGCATTGAAGATGATGATGAAAGCCGTACCTGCACCGAAACAGCATTACCCACTCAAGCTACGCGCCATCATGAGTGCAGGCGAGGCTGTCGGTGACGCGGTCTTTCAATGGGTGCAGGATGCGTTCGACATCACTGTCAATGAAATGTTTGGCCAAACGGAAGCCAATTATTTGGTGGGTAACTGCGCACTCTATTGGCCAGCGCGCGCGGGCAGTATGGGCAAGCCCTACCCGGGGCATCGCGTCGCGGTGTTGGATGACACCGGTGAGCCGCTTGGCCCTGGCCAGATCGGCGAAGTTGGATTGCATCGCCGCGATATTCATGGCCAACCCGACCCGGTGATTTTCAACAGCTACTGGCGTCGCCCCGATGCAAGTCGAGACAAGTACCGCGGTGACTGGCTGATGACTGGCGATTTAGCGGAGATGGATGCCGACGGCTACCTCTGGTATCGCGGTCGTGCGGATGACATGTTCAAGGCTGCAGGTTATCGAATCGGGCCATCGGAAATCGAGAACTGTCTGGTCAAGCACCCGGCCGTCGCGAATGCCGCTGTAGTACCCACACCTGATGCAGAGCGAGGCAATCTGGTGAAGGCATTCATTGTACTGACACCCGAGACACCGCGCGGCGAGCAGCAAGATGCTGAACTGATCAAGGCATTGCAGCAGCATGTGCGCGGCCAGCTAGCGCCGTATGAATACCCGAAGCAGATCGAGTTCATTGATGCGCTGCCGATGACCACTACCGGCAAGGTTCAGCGCAACATACTCAGAGCATTAGAGTTGAATCGCGCAACTGCCGAAAACCAATCGCACTGAGTTAACTAATGCTAATCTCAATGAGTTAGCTAATGCAAATCGCAATGAAACGAATAAGAAAAATCGTTTCAAGAAGCTGACAAACAAAAAGGGATCAAGACACCGACGACAATGACTTACTCAACGAGTTTGTTGAGTTGATCGGCATCGAAACGATCGGAGGGCGCCACTTCTTCAACAGCAATACCCGCCGCCTTCAGGGCTGCGACGATTTTCTGTAATTGCGTCTCTTGCGAGGCCGCATTATCGATCAAACCGTGCAAGGCTTTGGACAAGGGATCGTCACCATTTGGCGTCAGACCATACGCCGCAAACATACGCGCTGCTGCGTCGTCCCGCCCGGGATGCGTGTCTTTCGCGATCACACGTGCCGGGTTACCGATTGCGGTCGCGCCAGCAGGTACCTCTTTCACGACCACCGCATTGGAGCCCACCTTGGCACCCTCGCCCACCGTGAATCCACCCAAGACTTGCGCCCCCGCACCAATGATCACACCACGGCCCAAGGTTGGATGACGCTTGCTACCTTTATTCAACGATGTGCCGCCGAGCGTGACGCCCTGATATATGGTGCAATCATCGCCGATCTCTGCCGTCTCGCCGATCACGACGCCAAAGCCGTGATCAATGAATACGCGGCGCCCAATGATGGCACCGGGGTGAATCTCGATGCCAGTCAGCCAACGCGAGATGTGCGAGATGAAACGGCCCAGCCATTTCAGACCCATACGCCAGCAAGCATTTGCCCAGCGGTGCATCACAATCGCGTGCAGGCCGGGATAGCAGGTCAAGACCTCCCAGCGACTACGCGCTGCGGGATCACGCTGCATGATGCTGCTGATGTCTTCGTTAAGGCGGCTGAACATGTCAGGACTCCGGGACCGATCCAGATATTTTACCCACCCGCCGTACGCAGCCGCTGGCGGCGCGCCTCATACAAGCACACCCCGGAAGCAACCGAGACGTTCAGACTCTCAACCGTGCCCATCATCGGCAGTCTCACCAGACGATCACAGTTCTCGCGAGTCAGGCGTCGCATCCCCTCGCCTTCCGAGCCCATCACAAAGGCGGTGCCACCTGTGTAGTCAAGATCGAACATGCTCTGCTCGGCATCATCGGTGGTGCCGGTCAACCAAATATCGCGCTCTTGCAACTCACGCATAGTGCGTGCCAAATTGGTGACGGTGATATACGGCACGGACTCCGCTGCGCCGCTGGCGACTTTGCTGGCGGTTGCGTTCAGCCCGACTGCACGATCTTTCGGCGCGATTACGGCGTGCGCGCCAGCACCATCCGCCACACGCAGGCACGCGCCGAGGTTGTGCGGATCAGTCACGCCATCCAACAGCAGCAAAAGTGGCGGACCCTGAATCATATCCAGCAGCTCGGCCAGGTTGCGCGCCAACGAGAGTTCGCCCGCGCGGGCGACAACGCCTTGATGACGCCGCGTACCCACCATGGCATCAAGGCGCTGATCGTCTGCTTGGATCACACGCACATTGACGCCTTTGGCGGCGCGTAACAGATCACCCATGCGACGATCATGGCGCGATGAATCGACGTAGATTTCCTCCACGGTCGATGCATCCAGCCGCAAACGCGCGGTCACTGCGTGAAAGCCAAAAATAAGTTTCGATTTCAAATTTACCTACTTGCGCTTTTTACGGCCAGTGCGCGATGCACTGTCACTTCCATTCGTCTTCTTGGCGCTCTTGCGTGCCTTGGCGCTCTCCGGCTTGGCAGCAGCGGCTTTTTTAGTAGCTTTCTTCGCGGCTTTTTTAGCCCCGAATAAACCACTACGCACATGCTCTGCATCGGCCCGGCGCGACTCTTTCTTAATTTGCGTGTGAATATCCGGCTGATGTACAAGTCGCAGATCAATACGACGCGCATCCAGATCCACCCGACTGACTTGCACCGTGACACGGTCGGTCAGTTGATAACGAATACCGGTACGCTGACCGCGCAGCTCATGGCGCGCTTCATCATATTGAAAATAATCAGCGCCCAGATCGGTCACATGCACCATACCTTCGATATACAGCGCATCAAGCTGTACAAAAATACCGAAGGACGCGACACCCGAAATCGTTCCAGTGAATTCTTCACCGAGTTTGTCGCGCACAAAATAACACTTGAGCCAAGCTTCTACATCACGCGAGGCCTCATCAGCGCGCCGCTCATTCGCCGAGCAATGAATACCGAGTGATTCCCATATCGCCAAGTCACCTTCAGCGCGCTTCTTGCCGCTGGCGCGATCACGCGCGAGTAGCTTGCGCGCCATCGGTGAAAGACTCGTGTTGAGCGTCTCGGTCTCTATACCCTTCGGATGGTAGCGCTTGCCTTGCAAAATCGCCTTGATCGCACGATGGGTCAGCAAATCCGGGTAGCGACGAATCGGACTCGTGAAATGCGCATACGCCTGGTACGACAAACCAAAGTGGCCGATGTTCTCCGGGCTATAAACCGCTTGCTGCATCGACCGCAGCAGCATGGTCTGTAGCAGTACGGCATCTGGCCGGCCGTGAATTTTTTCCATCAGCTGAGCATAATCCGAAGCCGCCGGTGAATTGCCACCGCCGAGCGACAACCCGAGCTGTTTCAGGAAGGTGCGCAGCTGATTCAGCTTTTCTTCTGACGGGCTTGCATGGATGCGATAAAGCGCCGGGTGCTCATGCCGATGCACAAAGTCCGCCGCACAAACGTTAGCGGCAAGCATGCACTCTTCGATCACCCGATGCGCATCGTTGCGGGTGCGTGGCAAGATCTTCTCGATCTTGCCAGCAGCATTGACAACGATATAGGTCTCGGTGGTTTCAAAGTCCATAGCACCACGCTGCTTGCGCGCTGCCAGCAAGACCTGAAACAAGTCATACAAATCTTGAAGATGCGGTAGCAAGCCAGGGCGCCGCTGCGCCTCTGGCCCTCGCGTATTGGAAAGAATCGCAGCCACTTCGGTGTAGGTCAGCCGCGCTGCCGAGTGAATCACCGCCGGATAGAACTGGTAGGCGTGGATTTCTCCGCTCATGGTGATGACGGCATCACACACCAGCGTGAGTCGGTCAACTTCTGGATTCAGCGAGCACAAGCCATTCGATAATTTTTCCGGCAGCATCGGTATCACACGCCGCGGGAAATAGACCGAGGTACTGCGCTCTAATGCATCCGCATCCAGCGCATCATTTGGTTTCACATAATGGCTGACATCGGCGATCGCCACGATCAAACGGTAGCCTTTGGTGCGCCCAATCTTGCAGGGTTCGCAGTACACCGCATCATCAAAGTCGCGCGCATCTTCGCCATCAATCGTGACTAATGGCACATCACGCAAATCGACGCGTGCATCGAGATCGTTATCACCGACTTCAGACGGCAAAGCCGCTGCCAGCTTTTGCGCCGCTGCTGAAAACTCGTGTGGGACGCCGTACTTTCGTACAGCGATCTCGATCTCCATGCCGGGGTCATCGATCTCGCCCAATACTTCGACGATTTTGCCGAGTGGCTGAGAATAACGAGATGGCTGCTCGGTCAACTCGATGCTGACTACTTGCCCTGCTTTTGCATCGCCGACCGAACCCGCCA
>JAIXQK010000016.1 GCA_027485795.1 Oxalobacteraceae bacterium | reverse complement strand
TGTGAAGAAAACTGGGCTGGCTATTTCCGGCGCCCTGCAGCAGACGACGCAAAGCGTAGCGCGCAGCAACTCACCGCATTGAAGCGCTATAACCTTACAGGCAACGGGCGCGAGCTATGGGCGACCGCCGGCCCCGATGGTAACGATCAACGCTTTAGTCGCTGGGATGCGTCGGTGACGGGTTCTTCTGCCGATGGTAGTGATGATTTCCGGCATGCGCCGAACACCTTCGGTTGGGTGGTCGAGATTGATCCGTTCAATCCGGATGTCGCACCAAAAAAACGTACGGCGCTTGGCCGCTTCGCGCATGAGGGTGCCTGGCCGGGTCCGGTGCGCACTGGTCAGCCTTTGGTTTGGTACATGGGTTGTGATGCGCGGGGTGAGTACATTTATAAATTTGTTTCTGCCAAAGCTTGGGATCCCGCAGACGCTGGCAAAGGTATCTCGGCCGGTGACAAATACCTTGATGACGGCCGTCTGTATGCCGCACGCTTCAATGCCGACGGTAGTGGCGATTGGCTTGAGCTGAGTCTGGGGCAAAACAATATCGACAGCAAAAACGCTACCTATGCCTTTGCGAATCAAGCAGACGTCTTGGTTCATGCTCGACTGGCCGCCGATGCGGCAGGGGCCACTAAAATGGATAGGCCCGAATGGGGCGCAGTGAATCCGCGAAATGGCGAGGTTTATATGACCCTCACCTACAACCCCTCGCGCGACTTCAACAAACTAGATGCCGCTAATCCTCGCTTCTACACTGACTCCAAAGCCGGTAAGCAAGGGCGAGGCAACGTCAACGGCCACATCATCCGCTGGGCAGAGCACGATGGCCAGCAAGGTGCCACACGGTTCAACTGGGACGTGTTCTTGTTCGCGGCACGCGAGAGTGCTGATCGTAACAACGTCAACCTCTCCGGTCTGGATGCCAGCAATGATTTTTCTTCGCCAGATGGGCTCTGGTTCTCGCAAAGCGGCCTGCTGTGGATAGAAACAGATGACAACGCCTACACCGATACCAGTAACTGTATGCTGCTAGCCGCAATACCCGGAGCGGTGGGCGATGGTAGTCAGCGCGAAGTGGTCAGCCGCGACGGTGATCAGCAAAAAAATATTCGCACCCCCGTCGGCGCTGAAGCCTCGCCGGATACGCTGCGTCGATTCCTTGTAGGCCCGGTCGATTGCGAGATCACAGGCTTGGCCGAGTCTCCGGATGGTAAGGCCTTGTTCGTCAATATCCAGCACCCTGGTGAGACCACCAATGGCAAGGGTTTTGATATCGCCAAGCCAAGCACCTATCTCAGTCATTGGCCGGACGGTGGCAATGCGCGACCACGCTCCGCCACCATCGTGATCACGCGTGACGATGGCGGGCCGATTGGAGCGGATCTGGTCTGATGCGAGTCTTGTCAGTTGCAATGTCACACAACCGACATATAGCTGTCATGGTGATGAAGTAATTCTCCGTTAACGTGCGCTCACCGTGTATCGGAGAGCATGAATGAATCAGCGACAGGCTTTCACAGAATTAAAACAAAAAAAGAAGTTGCCAAAGCACCCGCTTTACAAACCGGTGCCCCTCCGATTCCGAACCATCTTCATTTCTGATATTCACCTCGGCACGAGTGGTTGCCAAGCCAAGCGCTTACTGGAATTCCTTAAAGCCACTGAATCCGACAAGCTCTATCTGGTCGGGGATATCGTTGATGGCTGGCAGCTTAAACGCCGCTGGTACTGGCACCAGACCCACAATGATGTCGTTCAAGTGGTTCTGAAGAAGGCTAGAAAAGGGACTAAAGTCATCTTCGTACCGGGCAACCACGATGAGTCAGTTCGGCAGTTTATTGGGCTGGACTTTGGTGGCATCAAGATTCGTGATGAATTAGTCCACAAGACTGCAGATGGTCGCAAGCTACTGGTGTTACATGGTGATCGCTTTGATGGTGTGATCGCCTGCGCCAAATGGCTAGCCTACGTGGGCGATTCGCTGTACACCATGATTCTGAAATTCAACCAGTACTACAACAATTGGCGGGCGCGTGTTGGTCTGCCCTACTGGTCCTTGTCGCAATACCTCAAGCTGAAAGTTAAAAACGCGGTCAGCTATATCACTTCGTTTGAACAGGCATTAGCTGACGAGGCGCGCAAGCAAGGTTTGGATGGCGTGATCTGCGGCCATATTCACAAGCCCGAGATTCGAGACATTGACGGCATCTTGTACTGCAATGATGGTGATTGGGTCGAGAGCTTGTCCGCGCTGGTGGAAGAGCCCAGCGGCGAACTACGACTAGTTGATTGGCATGAAATCATGCTGCGCTGGGAGCAAGCACAACTCAGGGAAGAGGAACAGGAACAGGACGAGCTATGCATGCAGCCCGCGTGAGTGACTATCCCGAGCCCGTGACTGGATTGAGTGGCGGGCTTGGTACTGAGTTGAATAGTGGACTGAATGGTGGGTTGAACGGTGGGCTGGATAGTGGCCTAAGCAGCGGTCTTGAGTTCGTATCGTCCTTTTCGCTCGATAGCCCCACCGCGGTAGATAGTCGCAAACGTATCCTAATGCTGTCGGTATCCGCAGGGAATGGTCACGTACGCGCCGCTGAAGCCTTGGTCGCTCATGCACGTGCCGACTTCCCTGCCATCTCGGTTCGCCATCAGGATGTGCTGCAGTTGGTACCGAGCTGGTTCAGCAAGATTTATCGCGATGTGTATATGGCGTTAGCGCATCGACTCCCGGATGCCTGGGGATGGCTGTACCGGGCAACGGATGCAGCAGCGCCGGGAAGTTTGACTATACGCGCGCGCAAGGCAATACAAACACTGTGTGCGTCACGCCTACTTGATGAAATCCGGCGCTACCAACCGGACATGATTATCTGCACCCACTTTCTGCCTGCAGAGATTTTGGCGGATGCGCGCTTGAAGCAACAAGTCACTTGCCCGATCTGGGTACAAGTCACCGACTTCGACCTTCACCCAATCTGGGTACAGCCGGGTATCAGTGGCTACTTTGTCGCGAATGACGAACTGGCCTACCGACTGTATGCGCAGGGCGTCCCCAGCTCGCGCGTTGTTGTAACGGGTATCCCGTTGATGCCGGGCTTCGCCATGCCACCCGATCGCAGTTCGGTATCCCGACAACTTGGTTTTGATCCACAAAAAACCACCCTGCTGATGATGAACGGTGGTGCAGGCGCGGGGCTGCAGCAATCGTTAGTTCAGTCCTTGCTGAAGCAGCATCCGGATTTACAGTTGATCGTACTGACGGGTCGTAACAACGCATTGCGCGAATCGCTGCAATCAATCGAAGCGTTTTTCCCCACCCGCCTGCGTGCCTTGGGATTTGTTGATGATGTATATCGGCTAATGGCCTGTGCTGATCTGGCGATCACCAAGCCCGGTGGGCTATCAACCTCGGAGTGTCTCGCGATGGGTTTGCCGATGCTGCTGGTGAATCCCATCCCAGGTCAGGAAGAGCGCAATGCGGCGTGGTTAATTCAAGAGGGTGCTGCGCTACGCGCCGATGATCCCGCTACCCTGCAATTTCGTTTGCAGCGATTACTCAGCGATCGACACAAGCTTGAAGCTATGCGCACCCATGCGCGCGCACTCGCCAAGCCATTCGCCGCACGTGAAGTACTACAGCTAGCGCGTACAGTGACTCGGTGACGATGGCGAACTTCTCGATGCCGGACTATATGGTCACGCTGGGCTTTGTGGTGCTGCTTGGATTTTTTTTCGCGAAGCTCGAGATCGCGATTGAGGGCGATGCCGGCTGGGCCGCCAATCTTCCAACCTGGCGCATTGAGAAGCATTGGTTACTCGATCTATTCTGGGGTGGTCGCGAGATGACGGGCTACCACGCCTGGGCGTTTTCACTGATCGCGCTGTTCTTTCACTTCCCACTGATTTTTTCTGGCGACTTTAGCTGGGCTGCAGAGCAACGTGCACTGGCTTCCATTATGCTGTTCTGGGTCAGTGAGGATTTTCTCTGGTTTGTATTGAACCCGGCATTCGGCTTGCGCCGATTCGAAAAAACTCACGCCGGCTGGCACCGTAACTGGTGGATGGGTGCACCGATTGAGTACTGGATTTTTACACCGCTGGGCTTGTGGTGGATGTATTCGTCGTACCAATAAATGCGCTGTTCGCTGGAGCGAAGCGCATAACGACAATTCACCGCACAGTCGGTAAAAGATAAAACGCGCGGAATATTATTCGTCTAGGGATGAAGAAACTCTTCAATCGCTGAAGAATTCTGGTGCCAGTACCGCTTTCAAATAAATCGCATTGCCTTCGTCGCGATCGCGTTGCGCGATCCACCAAGCATTGGACTTCTTGATCGTCCAGTCTTGCTCAACACCGGTCAAAACTAAAGACGCGACGCGACCGAGCCAAGGTTGATGACCCACCACTAGCACTTGACCGCGCGCATCCGGCCAGCCGGCTGCGTGTAGTACTTCGTAGGCAGTAGCATCAGGGCCGATTTCAGAAACGATCTTGTACTTACGACCCAGCGCCTCCACGGTTTGCAGCGTGCGCGCAGTGGGGCTACTCAGAATTTTGCAGCTAGCGGGCAGTACCCGATCCAACCATGCGCCCATACGCTGCGCCTGCTTGCGACCTTGGGCACTGAGTTCGCGCGTATGGTCCGGACTACCCACCTCCGCCTGCGCATGACGCCACAGAATTAGATCCATCACCCCCCCAGTGTCTCCATCAGATGATCTTGGGCACTGAATAGCGGCTGTCGGGCGCTTGGTTTACGGCGACGATAGTGTCCGTCAGCGTCGAGTTCCCAGGCTTTATGGTTATCTTTCAAATAGGGCTTCAAACCCTCGTCGATTACGCGCTGCTTTAGCTCGGGGTCCAGCACCGGGAAGGCCACCTCAACCCGTCGAAACAGATTACGGTTCATCCAGTCAGCGCTCGCGAGATAGACATCCGCTTTACCACCGTTGTGGAAGTAAAAAATGCGACTATGCTCGAGGAAACGACCAACGATGGAACGGACTCGAATATTGTCCGATAGCCCCGGAACACCGGGTCGTAATACGCACGCACCCCGGACGATTAAATCAATTTTCACACCGGCCTGCGAGGCTTCGTATAACGCCATGATGATTGATTCATCTTGTAGCGCATTCATCTTGGCAATGATACGGCCGTC
>JAIXQK010000103.1 GCA_027485795.1 Oxalobacteraceae bacterium | reverse complement strand
GAGTTGATTTCGCCGGCGATGTTGCCGCCTTTGCGAATTTCCAGGTCACCGTAGGTGATCTTGCCGGACACATCTCCGGTGGACTCAACCAGCAATGATTGATGAGCGGTACTGGTGTTCATGAGCTTGCCAGCGACCCGGATATGGTCGGCAGTGCTGTTACCGGTAACCACGCCATTCCCGGTGACATTAATGGATCGCGCGTTGACGACACCATCAACTGAGCCATCTACTTCGATCAAGCCTGGCGCATTAAGAGTGCCAACGGCGACCACGCCTGCACCAATAAAAAGATCGCCTTTGATGTTTTCACTCATGAAATACCCCGGAAAGTTGATATCGCGCCGTTAGTATAGCTTTTGTGAGGTATCAAGTCAGCAGTAAACGCGGGCGAAAACAAAGTATTCCGGCGTGAGTTTCTCAGCACCGATACGATTTTGGCCGAGCACTATGTCGGTTGAGTGACAGATAATCCGCGTACCCAATAGATTCCATAACATATCAATAAGATGCATCTGACTGACGCCATTGGCAGGGCCCACGTGCGAATCGGGGTAGGTGAGCCTTGTCGAATCGTTTGCTTGGTGCCTTCCATCACCGAGTTGCTGTGTGACCTTGGTTTGTCATCGCATATTGTGGGTCGTACCGGCTTTTGTATTCATCCGCAACAGGTGGTAGCCAGTATTCCGAAGATCGGTGGCACCAAGGACGTGAATATAGAAAAAATCCGCCAGCTTGCGCCAACTCATCTGGTGGTCAATAGGGATGAGAATGAAAAGCCAACCGTCGACACACTGTCGTCGTTCATTCCGAATGTGATTGTCACGCACCCCCTGTCGCCGCTGGATAATCCGCCGCTGTTCAGACTGCTGGGGGGCGTGTTCGGATGCGAACATGAAGCTGAAATGCTGTGTACCCAATTCGATGCGGCGCTACAAAGATTGCAGCAGCAACTGCCGCTGAACCAAGTGTCACAGCAGCGGAGAAAAATGCAGCAACATCGTGTGTTGTATTGCATCTGGCAGGACCCTTGGATGACGGTGTCACGCGACACCTACATCGCCCGTATGCTGGACCTGATTGGCTGGCAGCACTGGGTTTCCGATTCGCTCGCAAGGTATCCGGTATTCCAGTGGAATGAGGCATTGCTTGCGAATATCGATGAAGTCCTTCTGTCGAGCGAACCCTACCGATTTACTGATGAACACGTCGATGCACTCGAGCGCCAAATTGGAAAGCCAGTACGATTAATCGATGGCGAGATGCTGTCATGGTATGGCAGTCGTGCGATTCAGGGTCTGGCATATCTGGGTCAGCTGGCAGAGGGCAAAGACTGATTTGTTACGTCTTGATTACCTTAAGAATTAGCCGCGCAATGATGCGAAAGCTTAAGTTAGTTGCCCACTGAAGCTGCTATAGTTACGAACTTATGCAAGATCTTTTTTAGCCTTTTTTAATTAGCAAAAACATTATAAGGAGCGGTAAATGGGATTATTCGACATGTTCAAAGGCGCGCCACCCGAACTGACGCCAAAACTGTCGCTGGCCGTGGGGCTGCTGCACATGATCAATGCTGACGGACAAGTTGAAGCAGAAGAAATTGGCAATGTGTTGCAGGCACTCGGGAATGACAAGGCGTTGATGGATGCGGCCGGCCGCTATGCGCGCGCAAAGGACGTTGATAGCTATCTTGCCGAGTCTGCCAAGCTGCTTAATTCAGACCAAAAAATGTGTATTTTGCTGAATCTCTATGATTCACTGCTGGCCGATGGCGTCGCTGCGCCTGAAGAGCAGGCGCTTTTCAGTCGTTTCCTGTCTGCCTATGGTGTGAGCGAGCAGATGATTGAGCCATACACCTTGGGTATCGCTTTGAAAAACAAGCGCGAAGTGCTCGAGTAAACATAACAAGAGTAAAACCTTCCAGAGAAACCTCAGATTTCAGGGGGCAGGGCGATGTCGAAACTTCAGTTATTTGGTCAGGGGCTGATTGTCGGCTTGATCGTGATTTTGGTGATCGAGCATTTTGCTGGCTTTTTACATGTGAACAAGCAAGAAGCCAAGGTCTATCGACATACGCCTGAAGGAAGGTTGCTCAATGTGATTCAGGGCTGCCTGATCAGTATCACGCTGATCTTGTGCGGCCTGACTGCGGTGTTGATCTTCGGTTGAGAAACCGATGGCTGGCAGGCTTGAGTCCAAGCCTGCCAAATCTGCTGCTTGCCTCAGATTTCAATTTTGGTGCCTAACTCGACCACGCGGTTCGGTGGAATCTTGAAGAAGTCTGACGGCGTCGCGGCATTCTGCATCATCCATGCAAACAGCCGCTCTCGCCACAGGGCCATGCCCGGCAGGTCACTCGGGATAATGGTGTCGCGTGCGAGGAAGAAGGTGGTGTCTTCCAGCTCAAGTGTGCCGCCGACCAAAGGCTCTAGCTGCTCCATCACCTGTCGTACGTCGGGCGTCTCTTTAAATCCGTACACCGCGCGCGCCAAGAAGATATTGCCGCCTAGATTCGTCACGGACATCCGCTCATCCTCTTCGACATAGGGCACATCCCAGATCGACAGCTTTAAAAAGATGACTCGCTCATGCAAGATACGGTTGTGCTTCAAATTATGCAGCAGTGCAATTGGCACAAAATCGATATGCGGCGTGAGGAACACGGAAGTACCACCGACACGATGCGGTGGGTGCGCGAGTAGCGATTCGACAAAGTCTTTAATATGGATCGCACCATCGGCGAGTCGTTCACGCAGCAGACGGCGACCGGTGTACCAAGTGGTCAGCATCACGAAACAAATTGCGCCCAGCACCATCGGATACCAGCCACCATCTTTTACCTTAATCAGGTTCGCGGTCCAGAATGCAAAATCAATGATAAAAAACACACTGATTAGCCCGGCTACCAACAGTGCCGGCATCTTCCATTCCTTTAGCATCACCACTGCGAGTAACGAGGTCGTGATCAACATCGTTGTAGTCACCGAGATCCCGTAGGCCGCTGCCAGATTACCGGACTCGCGGAACTGAAATACCGTAAACAGAACGAGTACCAACAACGTCCAGTTGATGGTTGGCATATAGATTTGTCCACGCTCGGTATCTGAGGTATGCAGGATCACCATGCGAGGTAAGAAGCCGAGCAGAATGCCTTGGCTGGCGAGCGAAAACGCGCCCGAGATCACTGCTTGTGAGGCGATCACTGTTGCAGCAGTCGCCAGTCCAATCATGGGCAGTACCGCCCACTCGGGCAGCATCATGAAAAAGGGGTTCGCTGCACCTTCCGGATGTTCAATCAGAAAGGCAGCCTGGCCGAAATAGTTCAGCAGCAGGCTAGGCAGGGTAATGATCAGCCATGCCAAACGCACAGGCTTGCGACCAAAATGCCCCATGTCGAGATAAAGCGCCTCAACCCCGGTTACGCACAGCACCACCGAACCCATCACGATATAGGCCAGAAATGCATTCGCCTGAATGAAATCGTAGGCATACATGGGCGAGACTGCGAGCAGCACCGATGGGTTTTGCAGTATGTTGTACACACCCGAGACAGCGAGCGTTGAAAACCAGACAAGCATCACTGGTCCGAATAAACGACCCACTGCGGCAGTACCGTAGCGCTGAACGCCGAATAGAACAATAATAATGACGACTGTAAGCGGAATTACAAAGCGCTTGAAATCCGGATTCACTACCTCTAGTCCTTCTACCGCTGACAGCACGGATATGGCTGGGGTAATCACCGATTCACCCAGCAACATGCAGGCACCGAGTGCACCCAGCATCAGCATCATGCTGAATCGTCTCGGTTTGCCGCGTGCCGAGCG
>JAIXQK010000115.1 GCA_027485795.1 Oxalobacteraceae bacterium | reverse complement strand
TCCTTGAACCCCTTGAAAATGTTGTTGCGATGACATATAAATTAGCATTACAGTAATTGCACTGGGGCAATGGTTCGAGAAATTAAACCAGAGGCCGTTGACTCAAAAATTCCTAGGGGAGAGACGTAATGGAAAAGCATCCTCTGGTATCGCAAGAAGGCTACGATCCGAATCGTTTGCTCGACGCGTTGATCCAGAAGCTCGGTTTGAAGAACGACGCAGCTTTGTCGCGCGCACTTGAAGTCCGACCGCCTGTGATCAGCAAAATTCGCCACCGCACCTTACCGGTGGGCGCCTCCCTTTTGATCCGGATGCACGAAGTGACCGACCTGAGTATTCGCGAATTGCGCGAGTTGATGGGCGACCGCCGCAAGCGTATGCGTATCAGTGATGTGGATGGCAAGCCAAGAAAGTCTGACGACGACGATATTTGAGCGGAGTCGTCGCCGGAGTTAAGACTCAACCCCGGAAATTCGCGCCGATCACGGTCAGCAATAGCATCAGCACCACCACCGTGGTCAGCCGCTTACGCATGGGGACCATCCAATCCGGCATGCCGTAAGCGGGATACAGCTGCTTATCGACTTGCAGGGCTGCGATAAAGCCAGCCATCATCACCGCAAAACCGAAACCGCTGAACAGCGTCGCGCACCAGGCGATCAGCGAGGGCGTGACGCCCCAAGTGAGTGCTCTGCGCGATATTTCCTCTGGCAGCGTATTCGATAACAGCGCTACCCCCCAGTGCACGCCACCCAAAAAAGACAGGATCACCATCGCATAGGCGAGCTGTCCTTTGACGAAGTCGCCGATCCATGTTGCGTCTGCTGTCCAAACCCCCAACGTCATCAGAAAAAAGGGAATCAGTCCGGCATAGCCGAGCTGAAGTACCAGACGTTTGTTTAACGATTCGGGCTGCATGTGGGATCAAAGCTAAGTCATGCGCGCATTGTACGAGAATCGTCGTTGCCGGGGCGGCAGCTTCATTGAGTACCGGCGATTGCAGTTTCCGCTGCGCGTAGCTGCGATGCTCGCCTGGCACTAGCTGAATATTCGCCTAATGCTGGCGTTGAATAAATGTCTCGACTGCCGACATCAGTGAAGCTGCTTGGTCGCGGTGGGGTGAATGCCCACAATTCGCCAGCGTGACCACCTCGGTAGAGGGAAGTAACTCACGGATACGCAGTACTTGGTGCAGACTACCGTACTCATCTTGCTCGCCCTGCAACGCAAGCAGAGGGCAGCGTATAGCAGGTACTATCTTTTCGATGTTCCAATGTTCGAAAGCCTCCGATAACCAGACATCATTCCAGCCGAAGAAGGCGGAATCAACATCATCATGATGGCGCGCCAAGCGCTCGCGCAAACCTTGTTGAAGATATGCTTCGCGCGCCAGCTTGATGCTGTGGATGCTGATGTCCTCGATGAACAGATGGGGTGCCACCACAATCGCTCCCTTCAGCGCTGAAGGGAATTGCGCTGCGTAGAGCAGAGCGATCGAAGCACCATCACTATGTCCGAACAGCCAAGGGTTTTGCACGCCCAGTTGCACCAGCAGTGAGGGCAATACTTCATACGCTTGCCGATGCATGAAGTCGGTAGCCCAATACTCATCGTGGGCACGCGGTGTTGATTTGCCATAGCCCGGCCGTGAGTACACCAGACCACGCATACCGATGCGCGCGCACAGTTGATCGGGGAAGTCTTTCCAAAGAGAGACCGAGCCCAAGCCCTCATGCAGAAAAACCATGACTGGTTGTTCGGCGGCGGTATCGTTTGCGTTATCTGTATTGGCCGTATCTTCTGCGTTTAACGTACCGTCCGCATTGGCCGCAACGGGCGCATCGATCCAGCGATACTCGATAGCTATCTCTCGACCGCGCCAATCGATTTCGAGCTTAGCCGACATCCTGCTCGCGGAGTTTGAAACGCTGAATTTTTCCGGTCGCTGTTTTTGGTAGTTCGCGAATGAAATGGATCTCACGCGGGTACTTGAATGGCGCAAGTCGATTTTTCACGAAGGCCTTCAACGTAGTTGCCATCTCATCACTTGCAGCATCGGATTCGTGTAGAACAACATACGCTACTGTCTTGGTCAGGCCATCAACATCCGTTTGTCCTACTACGGCGCATTCGAGCACCCGATCATGCGCCATTAATGCAGATTCAACCTCAATCGGAGACACGTACTGACCGCTCACTTTCAGCATGTCGTCGCTGCGTCCCGCATAGCTGAAATAGCCATCTGCATCGACCGTGTATTTGTCACCGCTTTTTACCCACTCGCCTTGGAAAGTCGCGGCACTTTTATCGCGGCTATTCCAATACAACAGCGCAGCGCTCGGGCCTTTGATATAGAGATCACCGATATCACCCACAGCCACCGGTTGCCCATGTTCATCGCGTATCGCCATCTCGTAGCCAGGCACTGGCGTGCCAGAAGTGCCGTAACGTACGGCACCGCTGCGATTCGATAGAAAGATATGCAGCATCTCAGTCGAGCCAAGACCATCCAAAATGTCGCAACCGACCTGCGCACTGAATCGCTCACCCACCTCACGTGGCAAAGCCTCACCCGCAGATACACAAAGGCGCAACTTGAGTTGATCGCGATCCGGGAAAGCATCGGCGGCCAGCATCGCGACGTATAGCGTCGGCACACCATAAAACACCGTAGGCTGCTGCTTGATCAGTCGCTCGAATACCGCATTCGGCGTCGGGCGCTCTGCCATTAACACGACAGTGGCGCCGACCGACAGTGGAAAGGTGAGTGCATTGCCGAGGCCATAGGCGAAGAACAGCTTGGCGGCCGAGAACACGACATCATGTTCGTTAAGACCGAGCACCGGCTTGCCGTACAACTCGGCAGTCCAGTACAGATTTGCGTGACTATGAACGGTGCCTTTAGGTTGTCCGGTAGAGCCGCTGGAGTACAGCCAAAACGCGAACTGATCGGCGTGCGTATCTGCGGGCTGTGGCAGAGGTGGATGCGACAGCACGCTTGCAAACGCAATTTCTCGTGCATCCGTGATCTCGCCAGAGACGACGACTTTCAGGTCATGGCCACAGGCTGATACTGCTGGATCCACGGTCGCTCTCAGCGCATCCGACACGACAATCATTTTTGCGTCACTGTGGGTCAGCATGTAGCCGTAGTTTTCTGTGGTGAGCAAGGTATTGACCGGCACCGGTACTACCCCCGCGTATAGCGCCCCCAGAAAAGCCACCGGCAGATCGACGGTATCAAGCATCACCAGCAACACGCGCTGTTCCGCCTGCAGGCCATGGGCCATCAGGCCGGCGGCAAAGCAGCGCACGCGATGATCCAGTTCGGCGTAGCTCAACGCACAGTGGTCATCGCGGTAGGCAATCTTGTCCCCTCGAGCCTTGTTCAGCGCGAGCAAATGCTGAGCAAAGTTGAAGCGCTGCGGCAGTCGCGGAGCAGCGTTCTGCATGGTTGTCTCCTGTGCGGGCCGGCGCCGAAATGCGGGCAGCGGCACCTTGGTACTTTTTATTTTACGAACTTATAATGCATGTGAGAATGAGTTTAAGTGCACTATCTTGCTTGCGTCAAGAAAGCCCCCAACACAAACCCATGCCAGCCACCCAGCCCGCAGACCCAGCCACCGCGTACCCGGAGGCGCATGACAAAGATCCATTTCTCAGCGCCTTGGGCGAGCGTGTGCGCTTGCTGCGCGCACGCCGCGGTCTGACCCGAAAAGCGCTGGCCAAGCTGGCTGACGTCTCCGAGCGGCATGTGGCGAATGTCGAGACCGGTGTCGGCAACGCCTCGATTCAGTTCCTGCGCCAACTCTGCGTGGTGTTGAATTGCTCGCTGGCCGAGATGACCGGGGACGAGGCGGCCTCATCACCAGATTGGCTGATGATCCGCGAGACCTTGCGTGGCCGCAGTGATGAAGAGTTGGCCAAGGCACGCGCGGCGCTGGCCGTGCTATTCGATCAGCCGACCAGCGAGTCGACGCGTCGTCAGCGGATTGCCTTGATCGGGCTGCGTGGCGCGGGCAAATCCAGCCTGGGCCAGGGGCTGGCCACCGAGCTCGGTGTTCCGTTCATTGAGCTATCGGGGCAAATCGAGGCACTCGCAGGCTGCGGGATTGCGGAGATCCATGCCCTGTACGGACAGACCGCGTACCGCCGATATGAGCAGCGTGCTTTGGAAGAAGTGATTCGTGCCCATGCGCGCGCCGTGATTGCGACACCAGGTGGTATTGTTTCCGAGCCGGCGACCTTCAATTTATTGCTCACCCATTGCTACACGGTGTGGTTGAAGGCAAGCCCGGAGGAACACATGAGCCGGGTGCTGGCCCAGGGTGACCGGCGCCCGATGGCGGGGAACCGAGAGGCTATGGGCGATCTGAAACGTATCCTGGAGAGCCGCGCTCAGTTCTACTCGAAAGCCGACCAGACCCTGGATACTAGTGCGATGCAGCCTGAGCAAGTCCTCACCAGGCTGCGCGAGCATTTGATGACCTGATCAATCCATTGCCGAAGCGGCAAGTCTTCCTCGCTTGATGGATTGACGTTCTGCACGGTACGCAATATAGTGCCGGCACGTTGATTAAAAGCATGATATTGCATCGGGAGACCCATGAGCGCCCCATTCGTCGTTGACTATCAGACCACCCCCGATCATTACCGGCACTGGAAGCTGAGCGTTGAGGGCATGGTCGCCACCCTGACCATGACAGTGGATGAGGACGGCGGACTGCGCGAGGGCTACAAGTTGAAGCTGAACTCGTACGACCTTGGCGTCGACATCGAGCTTCATGACGCCGTGCAGCGAATTCGCTTCGAGCACCCGCAAGTGCGCGTGGTCGTGATCGCGAGCGGCCTTGACCGCATATTCTGCTCAGGGGCGAATATTTTCATGCTGGGGAAGTCCAGCCACGCTTGGAAAGTCAACTTCTGCAAATTTACTAACGAGACCCGCAACGGGCTGGAAGATTCCAGTCGCCACGGTGGGCTCAAGTTCCTGGCTGCAGTGAATGGCGCCTGTGCTGGCGGCGGCTATGAACTCGCGGCAGCCTGCGACGAGATTTTGCTGGTGGATGATCGATCTTCTTCAGTCAGTCTGCCGGAGGTGCCACTGCTGGGCGTATTGCCAGGCACTGGTGGTCTGACCCGACTGACCGACAAGCGCAAGGTGCGGCACGACCATGCGGATATCTTCTGCACGACCTCCGAAGGCATTCGCGGCCAACGTGCGAAAGACTGGCGACTGGTGGACGAGATTGCCAAACCAGCGCAGTTCGCGCAAGCGGTTCATGATCGTGTCAGCCAACTCGCCGCGCAGAGTGATCGACCATCAGGCGCGAAAGGTGTGCAACTAACACCACTGCAGCGCGAGTTCAACGCGCAGGGCGTTCGTTACCAATATGTCGATGTGGCGGTAGATCGAAACGCACGCAGCGCTACCATCACAGTACATGCGCCATCAACACCCCAGCCCAGCGACATCGCTGGTATCGAAACAGCTGGAGTGAATTGGTGGCCACTGCAGATGGCGCGCGAGTTGGACGACGCTATCCTGCATCTGCGTACCAATGAAATCGAATTGGGTATCTGGGTACTGAAAACCACTGGTCATCGCGAGCATGTATTGGCATGTGATTCCAGTATGGAAGCACATGCCTCGCACTGGCTGGTGCGCGAGACGATCGGCATGTTGCGTCGTACCTTCGCCCGCATTGACGTCTCCTCGCGTAGTCTGTTTGCGCTGGTGGATCAGGGATCATGCTTCGCCGGTACCCTTGCTGAATTGGCGTTTGCTGCTGACCGCAGCTACATGCTGTCCTTGCCCGACGCGCCGCAAGATGCGCCCTCGTTAACTCTGTCGGCAATGAATTTCGGTGTGCTGCCAATGATCACGGGCCAGACGCGTTTGGCGCGTCGCTTCTACGATGAAGAGGCCAAGCTCAAGCAGTTGGAGGCAGTGGTCGGTGAATCGCTCGATGCCGACAAAGCGATGGATCTCGGCTTGATCACAGCGAACCCTGATGATATCGACTGGGATGACGAGATTCGTCTCGTACTGGAAGAGCGCGCCAGCATGTCACCCGATGCGCTCACCGGCATGGAGGCGAACCTGCGCTTCAATGGTCAAGAGAACATGGCGACGCGCGTATTTGGGCGTTTGTCTGCGTGGCAGAACTGGATCTTCAATCGCCCGAATGCAGTCGGTGAATCAGGTGCACTGAAAGTCTACGGTACTGGGAGCAAAGCGAAATTCGAGTTTGATCGCGTTTAGCGATTTGGTATCGACTAAATACCTTGAGTTGTACCGCAAGATCAGATAAGTCACTAGATCAGAGAAATATCGTCATCAATTGCATCATTCATTACATTAGCCAGTCCCAACAGGAGATAGCGTGAGCGCCATCGATTACAGCGAAAAAATCCCGAATAACGTCAACCTGTCCGAAGACCGTGCCTTGCAGCGCGCGCTCGAGCACTGGCAGCCAAATTATCTGCAATGGTGGCAGGAGATGGGCCCGAATGGCTCACAAAATTTTGATGTCTACCTGCGTACCGCGATCAACACCACGCCGGAAGGCTGGGCGCAATTTGGTCATGTGAAGATGCCCGATTATCGTTGGGGGATTTTCCTCAACGCTGCCGAGGCGGATCGCAAGGTTAATTTTGGCGAGCACAAAGGCGAGGCCGCTTGGCAAGAGGTACCGGGTGAACACCGTGCCAATCTGCGACGAATTATTGTTACGCAAGGTGATACCGAGCCTGCATCGGTCGAGCAGCAACGTCACTTGGGTTTGACCTGTCCCTCGCAGTACGACCTGCGTAATCTGTTTCAGATTAATGTAGAGGAAGGTCGTCATTTGTGGGCAATGGTGTATCTGCTTCACAAGTATTTTGGTCGTGATGGTCGTGAAGAAGCCGAGGCACTGCTGCATCGGAACTCCGGCTCACAAGATAACCCCCGCATCCTGCAGGCCTTCAATGAAGAGACGCCGGATTGGTTGGCGTTTTATATGTTCACCTACTTCACTGACCGTGATGGCAAATTCCAGCTGTGTGCACTGGCCGAGTCCGGCTTTGATCCGCTCTCGCGTACCTGCCGTTTCATGCTGACTGAGGAAGCGCATCACATGTTTGTAGGCGAGTCGGGCGTTTCGCGCACGATTCAACGCACCTGCGAGATGATGAAGCAGCACGGTATCGAAGACCCGGAGCAACTGCGTCAACTCGGTGTGATCGATCTGCCGACCATTCAGCGTTACCTCAACTTCCACTTTAGCGTGACGATTGATTTGTTTGGCGCTGACCAATCTTCCAACGCCGCGACCTTCTATGCGACCGGAATAAAAGGCCGTTATGAAGAGACCAAGCGCACGGATGATCACCAACTCAAGGGCGATCATTACAAGATTCTGGAAGTGCAGGGCGATAAATTGGTTGAGCGTGAAGTACCGATGCTGAATGCGCTGAACGAAGTGCTACGCGATGATTACATCAAGGACTCGATCGCAGGTATCGGCCGCTGGAACAAGGTGATCGAGAAAGCCGGTTTGTCCTTCCGTCTGCAGGCGCCGCACAAGGCGTTCAATCGTCATATCGGTAGTTTTGCCGGCCTTCGTGTAGCGCCGCAAGGGCAGATCATTTCCGAGGCGGAGTGGCAGGCGAATGCGCGACATTGGTTGCCGACCGAAGAAGATCGTGCCTATGTGGCGTCGTTGATGGGGCGCGTAGTTGAGCCCGGCAAGATGGCGAACTGGATTGCGCCACCGCCGGTGGGCATCAATCGCCAGCCGATTGATTTCGAGTACGTGCGTTTCAACTGACGAGCGAGTTTCATGGGTGCGACTGACGCCGAGGTGCTGATTCGTCAGCACTTGATTGACCCCGAGGTCTGCATACGTTGCAATACCTGCGAGGACACTTGCCCGATTGATGCGATCTCGCATGATGATCGTAACTATGTGGTCGATGCGAGCATTTGTAATGGCTGCAATGCTTGCTTGCCACCATGCCCGACCGGTTCGATTGATAACTGGCGCACGGTGCCCAAGTCTGCGGCGTATAGCGTGGTGGAGCAATACAGTTGGGATGAGCTTCCTACCCAGCAGCCACTAGATGCTTCCGCTGCCGTAGCAAGCGCAGAGCAACCACCACAGCATAATGCTGCGCTATCGATTACCTCGCCAAGTGCGCCCCGGTCTGCCGCGCAACCGAGTCTGAATCTGTATGACATTAAACAGCCAGTACTCGCTACGGTTGCAGGAAACTTTCGTCTGACCGATGCGGATACCGAGAGCGATATCCGTCATATCGTGCTGGATTTTGGTCAGACACATTTTCCGGTATTGGAAGGTCAGAGCATCGGCATCATCCCGCCCGGTACCGATGAGGCAGGCAGGCCGCATTATCTTCGTCTCTACTCAGTGGCTAGCCCACGGAATGGCGAGCGACCTGGCTACAACAACCTGTCGTTAACCGTAAAGCGTGTGCTGCTCGATCACGACGGTAAATCGGTACGTGGGGTCGCCTCCAACTACCTGTGCGATTTGCAAAAGGGTGACACCGTGCAGGTGACTGGGCCATTCGGTGCGCACTACCTGATGCCGAATCATGCGGGTTCAAATATCGTGATGATCTGCACCGGTACCGGTGCAGCACCTATGCGCGCGATGACCGAGTACCGTCGACGTTTGATGGCGCAGGGTACGGCAGTCGAGGGCAAGCTGATGTTGTTCTTCGGTGCGCGTCGGCCTGGTGAGTTACCGTACTTTGGTCCCTTGAGAAAGCTACCTTCGAGCTTCATTGATATTCATCTCGCGTTCTCGCGCGTCGATGCAGAACCCAAGACCTACGTGCAAGACAAACTGCGCGATGCAGCTGCCGCAGTCGCGGATGTGTTGCAGGCAGATACTTACTTTTACATTTGTGGCGTGAAGGGTATGGAGGCCGGTGTGATGGATGCCTTGCGCGAGATTGCCGAGGGCGCGGGTATCGACTGGTCATCGCTACATGCACGAATGATTGATGAGGGTCGCTTTCACGTCGAAACTTATTAAGTAGCCTTTTGGCCTCATGCCTTGACTGCCACCCATCAGCTTGTCGGGCGGTCGTTCTTGTTGGCGGCTGATCGCTGATTTCGCTGAAAATGACCCGTAGGTTATTTGTTGGCTTTAAAAAAAATCAAGCAGATCAAGCCCTTGGCGCGTTGGTGCAATGCATGATGACAGAGCTTCAATTCGTCGGCATGATGCGCCGGCTTCACCAAAAAATCTGTCGCCGGAAGAGCGAGAGGAGACCCGAACCCGCCACATGAGAGTGTGGCGGGTTTAATTTTTTGTGTCTGGTAGTGGGCCAAACCCCAAATCGTAGTCATCTCGGCAATTATTTCCAATAATAAACTAAAAACTTTCATGCATTCATCAGGCTTATATCTGGCATCACCAATGGAAAGCGGACGTCGCTGAATCACATTGCTATAGTCATACCCGTCTCCTCCAGCCTTCCAAAAAGGATGGATTTAAACCCGACTGGTCCAGCCAGTCGGGTTTTTTTTCACCGGTAGTACGCCATCGCCGCCAGCCGCGCCGCCCCGTATACTCAAGGTTCTCAATCGGAGGCGAGCATGTACCAAAACATTCTTGTTGCCTACAACGGCAGTCCCGAAAGTCAGGCGGCGCTGCGTGAATGCGCTCGGCTGTCGCTGCCGACATCCGCCACGGTGCATTTGCTAGCCGTTGTAAGTCCGCCACCCTACCTGCTGGTCGGCGAGTTCGCCGCGGCCGCCGTGATGAGCGTGGAGGAGGGGCTGGTCGCGGAGCGCGAAAAGATGTCGAAAGAGCTCGACGCCGGCGCGGCACTGCTCAGCGGCAATGGGTTAGCGGTGATTCCGCACTTGGAGGTGGGTGAGCCGGTAAACGTGATCGAGCAAATGGCGAACGATCTGAAGATTGATCTGGTGATCGTGGGTCACTCTCGACACAAGCCACTCACGCTGCGCTGGTGGCGCGGTAGTACCGATACCCTTCTGATTGAAAAATTACGCTGCAGCTTGCTGGTGGCTTCTGACACCACTCCCGCCGCTTGAGCGGCCGTGAACGCTGCGGCGTGCGTTGGCACAGGCCGACGCCTGTTTAACGCGTGCCGATGCCTCGCCTTGCTCGGTTTCTTGCTGACAAGCCTTGCCGCAAGCGAATCAGTAGTGCAAGCGCACGCTTTTGACGCTGCACGGGTTGTTGATGCTTAAGATCTTCAAGCAGCGTTCGAATCTGATAATTCAGTGAGCGTATCAACAGGCGAATCAGGGAGATGCTATCCAACATCATGCCCAGTCTGCTTCGGTACACCATCAGTCCGTAAAGTGGCACGCGCTGTCCGCCAAATGGGCGCTTGCTGCTGTAGTAGCCTCCCAGTAAGTGAAATCGCTGAGCCCCGGCACGTATGGCTTCAAGAATCATCAGGTAGCGCGATAGTTTGCCTATTCCGAGGTGATTCATTGCAGGATCATGCGCATTCAGCAAAGAGAACACATCATTGCCGAAACGGCAGACCAAGCTCCCGGCGCATAGACGACCTTCAATATGAATCGTCCCTACCACTCCGCGCGTGCGTGCCAGACGAAGCAGACGCGTACTCTCCGCCTGATCAATCGCTGAGTGTTTCTGCTTGGACGCCATGCGCGCATGGTTGAAACCGACAATCTGTTCGAATAGTTCCACATCGAGCGTACTGCCGGGAACGATCTGATGCGTCAAGCCTTTGGTGCGACTCTGCCGAGATCGTAGCGATTGGCGTAGTGATTTACCCAGCGTCGCCAGATAACTCGCCTGCGTATCGGGCAGCGTAATCACGATATCTTCGGAAATCGGTAGACATACTTTGCGCCGTAATGGCTGCAAGTCGGTGGGTTGAACCGAATGGAAATGAAGCCGATAGCTACCTCGCTCGTGTGCGAAGATAGCATCGGCGAAACGTTGCACCGCAGGGCCGTCGATACACATACCCTGATTGATGATGGTGATTCGGCCTCGCTCGCGTCGATATAGAAAAATCTCTCGAATGCTAGGTCCGCTCCACTCGGCATAGGTGCTCACGTCATGCAAGTGAGTAAGACTGAGCTGTGGCATGGACGAATACAGATTGCCGTAGCGCTCATCAAGAGCGGTTTCGACGAATGAGGGAATCTGCTGGTCGTAAAATCGCGTATAGCGAGTTTCCTGCGCGCGCCTTTCAGTCAATCGGCTTCCCAATCTAACAATGGCAAAATGATATGAGCAACACCCACCCAAAGGCAGCCGGTTGGACTTGACCGGCCGAAGCCGATAGACTCTGACGCTTTTTTTGATTGCACGTGATGACCCACGCCACTGATTCTTCCGAAACCGATGATCTAGAGCGCAATCGCGCGACATCGCGCGAGCAAATCGCGCGCGAAGTTGCGCGCCGCCGGACATTTGCGATCATCTCCCACCCGGATGCCGGCAAGACCACGCTTACCGAGAAGTTGTTGCTGTTCTCCGGTGCGATTCAACTGGCCGGTACGGTCAAGGCACGCAAGAGTGGACGCCATGCGACCTCGGACTGGATGGAGATCGAAAAACAGCGGGGCATCTCGGTCGCCAGTTCGGTGATGCAGTTTGATTACCGCGATCATGTGGTGAACCTGCTCGACACCCCCGGCCACCAGGATTTCTCGGAAGATACCTACCGTGTGTTGACTGCGGTGGATTCAGCCTTGATGGTGATTGATGCGGCTAAAGGTGTAGAGGCGCAAACCATCAAGTTGCTGAATGTATGCCGCATGCGCGATACACCCATCATCACCTTCATGAACAAGATGGACCGCGAAACTCGCGACCCACTGGAATTGCTGGACGAGGTGGAGTCGGTATTGGGCATTCAATGTGCGCCGGTGACATGGCCGATCGGCATGGGCAAGACTTTCCGTGGCGTGTATCACCTGCTGCGCGACGAGATCTTGTTGTTTGTGCCGGGCAGCGAACGTGCCGATCAAACCTTCGAGGTGATTAAGGGTATCGATAATCCGCGTTTGCAGGAGATGTTCCCGCAAGAGATTGCACAGCTGAGGGCCGAGGTTGAATTGGTGCACGGTGCATCGCATCCGTTTGCGCTGGAAGCGTTTTTGGCGGGCAAGCAGACCCCGGTGTTTTTCGGTTCTGCCATTAACAACTTCGGCGTGCGAGAGATTCTCGATGCATTACTCGATTGGGCACGCGCACCCGGCGAACGCGATGGAAGCGTGCGATCGGTCAAGCCGGATGAGCCTGCTTTTTCTGGTTTTGTATTCAAGATACAAGCCAATATGGATCCTGCGCATCGCGACCGAATCGCATTTCTACGAGTTTGTTCAGGTCGGTTCGAGCGCGGTATGAAAATCAAGCATCTTCGTCTTAATCGCGAGCTGAAGCTGTCGTCGGTTGTGACCTTCATGGCTTCATCGCGCGAGCAAGTTGAAGAGGCTTATGCCGGCGATATTATTGGTCTTCCGAACCACGGCAATATGCAAATCGGCGATAGTTTTTCCGAGGGTGAGGCACTGCAGTTCACGGGCATTCCTTATTTCGCCCCTGATTTTTTCCGTACGGTTCGTATTCGTAACCCACTCAAAATCAAGCAGCTGCAAAAAGGTCTGCAACAGCTTGGGGAAGAAGGTGCGGTACAGGTATTCAAACCGGTCAGCGGTGCTGATCTGGTACTCGGTGCGGTCGGCATGCTGCAGTTTGAGGTGGTAGCCAGTCGTTTGATGAATGAGTACAGCGTTGACGCCGTATTCGAGGGTACCAGCATTAACACCGCACGCTGGGTATCTTGTGATGACAAGAAAATGCTCGCCGACTTTGAACGTTCTTCCGCGGGTGCGCATCTCGCCCATGATGCCGCGGGTAATTTGGCGTATCTGGCCAGTTCAGCGGTCAATCTCAAGCTGGTACAAGAGCGCTGGCCGGGCGTCACTTTCCATGCGACCCGTGAGCATGCCGTACGCATCGCTTGATGCACATCAGGTGCATGCACATCACTCTGATGAAGGTCGTATGCACAATCAGATTTTTTGAGGCCTCGCAACCAGGTCAGAACGCTACCTGAATACACTGGCGCAATCTCATGGTGTTGTTTCGGGGTGCTGGTGCCCGAGTGACAGGGCCGTAGCACCGGTGCTGCCGCAAGCGTATCCCTGAGATTGGCTCTGCCGTAGAACCGCCAGAGCCTCCGTCGTCTTCCCCTGCAGATCGGATGATCCAATGGTGTGCGATTGCACGCAGGGGCGGGTTCATCATTTTTTTCGGGGACCATCATGCTGACCGCGACCTACTCCATCATCGCGCTGAAGATCGAGCAGCGACGGGCGCGCTGGACCTTCACTTCAATCCAGCGCCATATTTTGTACGGCATTCGTCACCTTAAGACAGCGGGGGGTGTCGATCTTGAAGCTTTGCTCAATCGGCTGACGCAATTCGAGCAGTACTGTCATCGCCGCAAGGTCGAGGTATTCATTATTCCTGCGCTTCGCAAGTTGACGCATGAGGCAGATGCTTTACTCGATGAGTTGGAGCAGTTGAGTAAGACCAGCGTTGACCTATTGTGTTCGGTGCGCGAGAAGCTGCAGCAATGGCTGCGCAGTGGCGCCACTATCGTGGATGACATTTGCGTCACCTTGGAGCAGTGCTGTGCTTCTTTTTACCGGCGACTGCTGCGCGAGGAAGATCTGGTCGAACTCGCAGAGCGGGTGATCCCAGCCGAAGCTTGGTTCGGGATAGCCAAGTGCTTTTTGTATGAAGATGGCCGTGCGCTCAGGCTGAAGGAGCCGGTGCACGACGACGAAGAGTAGAGCAGTCATCCACCACGCCCCACCTTAATTTGCACTAAAAATGTGCATAACGACGTGAACGCACCAAAATAAGGCATCTTGGTCGGCTTGCACCAAGATGCCCCAACAATCGCCGTGCAGACTTTTTGGCTAGGCGGATCGTCAACACCTTGTTCTAATTCAAAGTTTCCGCCCGCACAATTTGCGGCAAATTGCTTGCGCCTAAGTAAGTCAGTGGCATGGAATCTGCTACCATCCCGCCCCGTGTTCCAGTTGCATGCCCGCCCAAATGCCGGTTCATGACCGGCGCTGAGTCCGCAACAGGCTAACCCTGATTCCTAGCAAGTATTTCTATTTCCGCAACCTTCCGGGAGATTTTTATGTCAAAGACGGCCGCAGATGTTTTGAAGATGGTGAAAGATAACGAGGTCAAATTCGTCGATTTTCGTTTTACGGATACGCGTGGCAAAGAGCAGCACGTGTCTGTCCCGGTCTCCCACTTCGACATGGACAAATTTGAATCGGGTCATGCCTTCGACGGCTCGTCGATTGCTGGCTGGAAGGGTATTGAGGCCTCCGACATGTTGTTGATGCCGGACCCAAACACGGCCAACCTCGACCCTTTCATGGAAGAGACCACGCTGTTCATGCAGTGCGATGTTATCGAGCCAAGCGATGGCAAAGGCTACGACCGCGATCCGCGCTCGATCGCCAAGCGCGCTGAGGCCTATCTGAAAGCATCCGGTCTGGGTGACGCAGCTTACTTCGGTCCTGAGCCTGAATTCTTCATCTTCGACAGCGTTCGCTGGAACGTCGATATGTCGGGCTGCTTCGTCAAGATCGATTCGGAAGAGGCTTCCTGGTCGACCGGCGAAAAGTTTGAGGGTGGTAACACCGGCCATCGTCCTGCTGTTAAAGGCGGTTACTTCCCAGTGCCACCGGTGGACAGCTTCCAAGACATGCGTTCCGAGATGTGCCTGGTGCTCGAATCGCTCGGCATTCCTGTCGAGGTGCATCACCACGAAGTAGCAGGTGCGGGTCAGAACGAGATCGGTACCAGGTTCTCGACCTTGGTCGAACGTGCTGACTGGACCCAGTTGCAGAAATATGTGATCTGGAATGTCGCGCACACCTACGGCAAGACCGCGACCTTCATGCCGAAGCCCATCGTTGGTGACAACGGCTCGGGTATGCACGTGCACCAATCAGTCTGGAAAGATGGCAAGAATTTGTTTTCGGGCGACGGCTATGCGGGTCTGTCTGAGTTCGCGTTGTACTACATCGGCGGCATCATCAAGCACGCTCGCGCGCTGAATGCGATCACCAACCCGGGTACCAACTCCTACAAGCGTTTGGTGCCAGGCTTCGAAGCGCCGGTCAAACTGGCGTACTCCTCGCGTAACCGTTCGGCATCGATTCGTATCCCGCACGTGGCAAACCCGAAAGGCCGCCGTATCGAGACGCGTTTCCCGGATCCTTCTGCCAACCCGTACCTGTGCTTTGCCGCGCTGTTGATGGCTGGTCTGGACGGTGTGCAGAACAAGATTCACCCAGGTGAGGCGGCTTCGAAAGACCTTTACCACTTGCCGCCAGAAGAAGACGCAAAGATCCCAACCGTGTGCTCGTCGCTCGATCAAGCCCTCGAGTGCCTCGATAAGGATCGCGAGTTCCTGACGCGTGGTGGCGTGTTCACCGACACCATGATCGATGCCTACATCGAGCTGAAAATGCAAGAAGTCACACGGTTCCGTATGACGACGCATCCGGTTGAGTTCGAGATGTACTACTCGCTGTAATTTTTAAAGCGAACCGTAAGAAAGGGCGGCATGTGCCGCCCTTTTTTTCAACAGGGTGTTGCATTTGTGATAATTCTATTCAGCGTGATTCTGGTATAAGGGCAGGGTCGCTTACTCGTAACATCAGCTTTGTTTGCATCCGTGTCCGCACTCGTATTTCGACCGCAGCGCACTGTCATGAGATCTGTATTCCTCCTCTTGCCCTTGACCATGCTGGCCAGCCAGGCCTTTGCTCAGGGCGTTTATGTGTGTACCCAAGCGAATGGTGTTCGGGAGTACCGAAATACCGGTGACACACGCGGCTGCCGCAAGTTGGATACCGAGTCTTTATCCTCGATTCCCGCGCCGTCTTCGGTCACGCAGGCCAAGGCTGACCCATCGTTTCCACGCGTTGATAGCCAGACGCAGAAGCGGCGCGACCTCGACCGCTTGCAAATTCTTAACGACGAGATCCGTACTGAAGAGAACAAGCTGGCCGAATTGAAGAAAGAGTATCAAAATGGTGAGCCGGAGCGACTGGGTAGTGAGCGTAATTATGCAAAGTATCAGGAGCGGGTCGCGGCAATGAAAGACGACATCGCGCGCACTGAAAAAAACATCGAGGCACTGAGGCGCGAGATTGGTCAATTAAAATAAGCCCAACGTCCCTGCACCCCAACCCGGGCCGCCCTGCGGCCCTTTTTGTTTTCCAGCCATTGTGAACATTCTTGCCACATCGCTCGGCGGGCTTGATCTGCTTGCATCCGCCGTATTGATTCTCGACGCCGAGGGCAGGATTGCGTATGCCAATGCCGCCGCCGAGAGCTTGCTCGATAGCTCGTTCAAGGTTATGCAGAACCAGCGCCTTCATGAGCTTTTCGTGAGCGGTGAGCGGTTGGAACAGATTTTCCAGCAGGCGCGTCAGCGCCAGTTTGACCAAAAGCGCGAAGATCTTGCGCTGGAGCGGGTGGGGCGGCTGCCGCTGCAGGTGAATGTCACTGTCACGCCAATCGACGATTCCGAGCACCCGGTACTGATCGAGCTGCGCGAGAACGTGCAACAGCTGAAGCTGGATCGCGAGGAGCGGCAGCTCGGTCAGACACAGGCCAACAAGGAGCTGATTCGCAACCTGGCGCACGAGATAAAAAACCCGCTCGGCGGTATTCGCGGCGCGGCGCAGCTACTGGAGCTTGAATTACCTGGGCAGGGTTTGAAAGATCTGCGCGAGTACACGCAGGTCATCATCAAGGAGTCTGATCGCTTGCAGACGCTGGTAGACCGCTTGCTGGCGCCACACCGACGTCCGCAGATCGTCGGTGACGTGAATATCCACGAGGTGTTTGAGCGGGTTCGTAGCCTGATCGTTGCAGAGTTCCCGCATGGGCTATCGATTACCCGGGACTATGACCTGTCATTGCCCGAGTTTCGCGGTGACAAAGAGCAGTTGATTCAGGCAGTACTCAATATCGCTCACAACGCGGCACAAGCGCTTGCAGAGCGCATTGAACAGCGCGATGCAGAATTGATATTTCGTACACGCATTGCGCGCTCGGTGACGATCGCCAAAGTGCGGTACCGGCTGGCACTGGACTTGCATATCATCGACAACGGTCCGGGCATACCGGCGGATCTGAGGGAAAGGATGTTCTACCCCTTGGTCTCAGGAAGAGACGGCGGGAGTGGACTGGGGCTGACACTGGCTCAAACCTTCATCCAACAGCATTCTGGCGTTATCGAATGCGAAAGCCGACCCGGATATACGGATTTCCGTATCCTGATAGCCTTGCCCTGATGCACGGGGCGGCTGCCTCGCACCGGCGGAGCGCAATCGGGGCGGGTGGCTGGCACTGTTTTGGTGCTAGGGTATGAAATCGCTGGGTCGATAGAGAGCGCATGAAACCAATCTGGATTGTTGACGACGATGAATCGATACGCTGGGTGCTAGAGAAAGCACTTGCGCGCGAGGGCTTGAGTACCCGTAGCTTCTCTAACGTGCGTGAGGTGGTTGACGCGCTTCAGCATGGCACCCCACAAGTGCTTGTGTCCGACATCCGTATGCCGGGTGAGTCCGGCCTTGAGTTGTTACACATGGTGAAGCAGCGCCATCCGAGCTTGCCAGTGATTGTGATGACCGCGTTCTCGGATCTGGATTCTGCGGTCGCAGCGTTTCAGGGGGGCGCGTTCGAGTACTTGGCGAAGCCCTTCGACCTAGACAAAGCAGTTGAGCTTATTCGACGCGCACTCGAGGAGAGCTTGCGTGACGCAGAGATCGATCTCGCCAGTAACGAAACACCAGAGATCCTGGGCTCAGCTGCAGCGATGCAGGATGTGTTCCGTGCGATCGGTCGCTTGTCGCAATCAAATGTCACCGTGCTGATCACCGGTGAGTCCGGTACCGGCAAAGAGCTGGTGGCGCGCGCATTGCATAAACACAGCCCGCGCGCAGCGCAACCCTTTATCGCGTTGAATACTGCAGCGATCCCTAAAGATCTTCTCGAATCCGAGTTGTTTGGTCATGAGCGTGGTGCCTTTACCGGCGCCCAAGCCACACGCCGTGGACGCTTTGAACAGGCCGAGGGCGGCACCTTATTTCTCGATGAAATTGGCGATATGCCCTTCGATTTACAAACCCGCTTGCTACGGGTGCTGTCGGATGGCCATTTTTATCGCGTTGGCGGTCATCAGCCGCTGAAAGCCAGCGTGCGCGTCATCGCTGCTACTCACCAAAACCTCGAGCAACGCGTGCGTGATGGTTTATTCCGCGAAGATCTGTATCACCGTTTGAATGTGATCCGCCTTCGACTACCCGCACTTCGTGAACGGCGTGAAGATATTCCGCTGCTCGCGCGTCACTTCCTGGCCAGCAGTGCGCGAGAATTGGGTGTCGAAGCAAAACGTTTGTCCGATCAGGCGATGCAATTTCTGTCTGCGCTCGATTTGCCGGGTAACGTGCGTCAGTTAGAGAATTTGTGCAACTGGATCACCGTGATGGCACCTGGGCAAACCGTTGAGGTGAAGGATTTGCCGGCAGAACTGATTCAAAGCACCGGCACAGTCGCGCTGACAGCACCACCATCCGATGCGTTAGCACCCATCAAACTGAACGGTGAACATCATGCCGCCGCGATGCTGGTACCCGAACCAGCGTACACCAATGGTGAATCGCCTACCAACGGAGTCATGCATGATCGTCATTCATGGGTGTTGATGCTAGAGGCTGAGGCGTCGCAAATGCTTTCCTCTGGCAGACCTGAAGTGATGGATGCACTTGGGCGTCAGTTCGAGGCAGCGCTCATCAAGACCGCGCTCAAGCACACCCATGGCAGAAAAAACGATGCCGCGATTCGACTTGGCATAGGGCGCAATACGATTACGCGCAAGATTCAGGAACTTGGTATCGAAGGTATCAAAGACGACTGATTAGTCGTTTCTTCAGGTCGCTGGTGGCGTTGTGCCCCTTGCAGGGCGCACTCGGGCCTACAAGCCTGTGCCGTTTCGCAGGCGGACTGTATGCAGTCCGAATTTCCTGCTTCACTCTAGCCGTACCACTCTCTCTAATCTATCGGGAATTTCTCACCACAAACTGGTGCCCGACCTCTGCCCATGTCGCGGTTTCTTTCGATAGCCAGTAGGCCAGCGTTGGGTGATGTAGCGTGAGTGATTGCCCGAGGGTCAGTTCTATCCTTGATCGTACCGACAAGCGTACGGGTGCGACCGCTGGGTCGATGCGTGCGTGCATGAACAAGATACCAAGACGCAGTGCAACCATGGCACGGACAATCTCGATATCTGCAATCGCATCCTGCACCTTGCGCAGATTGCCCTTCTGCGCCAGCAGTAGCACCGACAGCAGGTGCTGTTCATGTGACGTAAAGCCGGGTAAGTCAGCATTCAGCGCAAGATAAGCTCCGTGCTTATGAAAACCGGTGTGTGAGACCACCATTCCCACCTCGTGCAACTTACCCGCCCAACCGAGCATGCGCTCGAGTGCGCCATCGGGTGCTGCCTGAGCATACAGCGCGCGTGCGTTCGCTGCGGCGCGCGAGGCTCGCGTCTCGTCGACACCAAAGCGTTTCATGAAGCGTTTGACCGAATCTTGTCTGCGGTCGCGTTTACGCTGGCGCAGATAGAGGTCCCACAAGACGCCCATACGCAAGCCTGCTTCTACCGCGAACAGCGACTTGAAGCCGAGTTCTTCTGACAAGCCAATCAGTACCGACAGTCCGCCGAGTACGACGCTGGCGCGTTCCGGCCGGACGCCGATCAGTTCTAGCTTGCTGACCCGCCCCGCCTCGAGTAACAGATCGCGCAGGATCAGCAGGTTTTTGACGGATAACTGCCCATCACCCAGTGCGTTCTTTTCGATGATTTCAGCCAGTGTACGCACGGTGCCCGAAGAGCCGTACCCTACCTCCCAGTAGCGTGGGTGAAAGGGTGCCATGCCATCTTCGAACATACTGCGCGCGTACAGCACAGCCTCATCGAATGCCTTGGCAGTGATGCGCTCACCATCAAAAAACCGCATCGAAGTTGGCACGGTGCCAATAGAGAAAGATTCAACCTGTTCAATCTCAGGGCCTTCCCCGAGAATTAACTCGGTCGAGCCACCGCCGATGTCGATGACCAAGCGGCGTTCGAGTGGCAGGTTGAGGGTTGACGCAACGCCCATGTAAATCAGGCGGCCTTCCTCCTCGCCGGAGATGATCTCGATCGGGTAGCCAATCGCTTTTTCAAACAAGGGGAGGAAGCTGGAGGAATTTCTCGCCACCCGAATCGTGTTGGTGGCGACGACTCGTACGCCCGTCAGCGGATTGGATTGCAAAACCAACGAAAAGCGTGACAAACAGGCAATTGCGTTTTGGATAGCTGCTTGGCTCAGGTTGCGCCTGCTGTCCAGGCCAGCGCCGAGCCTTACCGGTTCGCGAGCGCTGTTAATGATACGGATGCGCTCGCCATCGAAAGTCCCGATGTGCAATCGGAAGCTGTTCGAGCCGAGGTCAACTGCGGCGAGCATGCGCGTGAATCTCCCTTATGTAATCGAAAAACTTTTAATAATCTGCGCCGGTTATGACGGCTTGATGACAAAACCAGCCAAAGTCGCGAAATCGCTACGAATAGGATTATCAGGCAATAGTTCAACCCATGTCATCAAGTTGAAAAAAAACATTCACACAATCGCGGTCGGAATTCAAGGAATGCAGGAAAGGTGCGTCTTTAGCCACCCCGAATGCGCTGGATTATCAACCGGAGATTTACATGAAGAAGACTACCACCACAATTACTGCTAAGCAGATCGCTATCGCGGTCGCTGCTGTCTGCGCCTCGCTGTCGATGCCGGCTGCAGCTAATGAAAACAAGGCCATGCTCGACCTCATGCTGAAAAAAGGCGTGATCACCAAAAAAGATTACGACGACTTCATGGCGGCTAATAAAGACGCAGATGAGAACAAGGCCTTTAAGGACTCCCGTATCGACAAGGATGTATCTAAGTCGATTACGTTTATTCAAAAGCGTGCGAATGATGGTGCGGTTAAGCCGTCTGGGTTCGGTTGGGTATCGGGTGATGGCAAGAGCGAGCTCAATTTGACCGGCCGGGTTCATTTTGACACGCGTTTTATAAGCAACATCGTTCCAACCGCATTCGAATCTGATGCAGACACGGCCGGCACGGGAAACCAGTTTGACTTCCGCCGAGCCCGCATCGGATTTAACGGTAAGCTTTGGAATGACTTCAATTACGAGATGGTTTGGAATGGAAATGCAGTAGGTGGTGCTGGTTCTACTTTGAACATCGACACCGCATGGTTTAACTACAGCGCAAAAAAAGAAGCACAACTTCGGGTAGGACGTTTCAAGCAGCCATTCAATCTAGAGGACTATGGGACGAGTTCCAACAACATAGATTTTATTGAGCGCTCCTACGTCAACCAGATCAACCCGGGCAAGAAGATAGGCTTGATGCTGCATGGGGTTCCGAGCGATGGTACGGCCTATGGCGTCTCTGTTTTCAACCAGAACGATACACAAACGTCCAGTAGCGGAAATATACAGTTTGCAGGCCGCCTTGCAACCGATCTTGGGAAAATGGCTAGGTGGACAGATAAGTTTCTTCATCTCGGCGTGGCGGGCACCGCTGGCACATATGACACGGGCGCGGTGGCTGTTGCCACCAACGAAATTCAGCATATTCGCTCTGAACCGCGCGGAATGAACGCTTACCGACCAACCTTTACGAGTACTGGTAACCTTCTTCCAGAAATCTCTAAAGATGCGGTTGGATTAGAATTCGCCTACGGACAAGGGCCATTCAAGTTGCAGGCCGAGTACGCCGAAGTTAACTTCAATGCCAGAGACAATAGCCGTATAGTGGATGCCGCACGCGGGCAGTATCGCATGCAATATGTTGCGCTTGTATATAATTTAACCGGAGAAAATTGGTACGATTCTTACAAGGATGGCGCCTTTAGTTCGGTAAAAATAAAATCCAACTTTGACTCCAGCGGTTCTGGTATTGGGGCCTGGCAGATCGGTCTACGCTTTTCTGAATATAATGCGAGGGACCTGCAAGCAACCCAGGGCGGTACCCTCACTACTGCGGACTCTGGATCTAACAGTGGCAAAACAACCACTGTCGGACTGACTTGGTTTCTCAATCCCAACTCACGGATTATGTTGAATCATGCTGTAACTAATTTCGATCAACCGATTACGGAGCGCTTTTTGTTGGGCGCCAACGGGACAGCAGGGAGGGTTATCGGCGATCGCGAGGCGGTTACCACGTTGCGTGCTCAGTACAATTTCTAATTGTATTTGCAGTAGTAATGCCGAGCGCCCCTTCGGGGGCGTTTTGCATCCGAGCGGTGAATTAACTGTCCTGCAGAAGGATAGCGTTTCAGGGATTTATTCTTTTGCTTTGATTGTTCATCGTCCTCTGCTCCCATGAAAGATCTCCTCATCCGGGAGCTGCGCATCAATCCTTCTGGCTTAGTCTGGGCCTATGAATTTCACGACGGCACAACCACTGAGATCAGTCCGGCGGACGATCTTGGTCAACGGCTAAACCAGCACCTTTCCATCGCATCCGGCAAGCTGCTCTGGCTGCACTTCAATCTGAGCCAGGCATCTACTGAGCGCTGGCTACGTGAGCATACGCCGCTACCGCCTGAGTTTTTCGAAGCCCTGCAGCAGGGCTCTCGCTCGACGCGGGTAGAGCAGGTCGATGATGCCTTGCTTGCGGTGGTGAATGATGTGTTACATGGGTTTACCTTTGACCCATCGGAGACATCCACCTTGTGGATGTACATCACCCCAACGCTCTTGATCAGTGCTCGTAAAAAGCCATTGAAGTCTGTAGACAGATTGCGTCAGGCGATGCAGGCGGGGGCATCAGTCACCAGCACCACAGAGTTACTGACGCATTTGCTGCGAGATCAAGCAGATGTACTGATCGGTATTGTGCGCGATACCGTGATGAGGGTAGACAAAATCGAAGATGACCTGCTGGCCGGAAGACTCGATTCCAAGCGCAGCAATCTCGGGCAGCTAAGGCGCGTACTGGTACGTTTGCAGCGCTTGATGGCCCCCGAGCCCGCAGCGCTATTCCGATTGCTGCAGCGCCCGCCGGTTTGGATTGCAGACGATGATCTGCAAGATCTGCGTCAATCGAGCGAGGAGTTTTCTGCGGTGCTGACCGATATGGCGTCGCTGCAGGAGCGCATCAAGCTGCTACAGGAAGAGATTGCCGCTATGATCAATGAGCGCAATAGCAAGAGCTTGTACACGCTAACGGTGTTTACGGTGGTGGCGTTACCGATTAATTTGATCGCCGGCTTGTTCGGCATGAATGTAGCTGGTATTCCTCTAGCCGAGCATCCGCATGGTTTCTGGATGGTGGTGGCATTGATTTTAGTGATTAGTGGTGCTGCACTCTGGCGTTTGCTGCATAACGCGCCCGATTAAATCTCGCTGCTGAAAGATTGCGGCAGCTCACCCAACTGCCGCTCCGCTAAAATGACGAGCTTGGTCTTGGGTATTTCTCATGCGCGCTCTTCTCTCCGTCATTTTTATCAGTGCACTGCTCTCGGGTTGCCAGACGGTGCCCGCGTCTCGGCAAGCAACCCCGCCGAGTGCTTCCGAGCAGCCTGCGCCAGCATCACCCTCAACTTCATCACCCTCATCGCCGCCTAGCGTATCTGGCGCGCCTGATTCGTCGGAACCGGCGTTACCGCCCACAGTCGATACCGCACCTGCACCTGCAGAGCCGCCCTCGGGGATTGCGCCAGCACCGCGCCGGTTAAAAGTTGGCCTGGCTTTGGGTGGCGGCGCAGCACGTGGCTTTGCGCACATTGGCGTTATCAAAGCACTGGAGTCGCAGGGTATCGTGCCGGACCTGGTGGTGGGTACCAGTGCGGGCAGTTTGGTGGGTGCGTTATATGCCGCTGGCAATAACGGGCAAGCCTTGCAGAAGATGGCGATTGATATGGATGAGGGCGCGATCTCGGACTGGTCGGTACCGTTTTTCTCTGGGCCAACCGGCATGCTGAAAGGCGAGGGTTTACAAAATTACGTGAACCGCGCGGTACAAGGACAGCCCATAGAAAAACTCAAAATCCCGTTTGGTGCAGTCGCGACTGATTTAAAGAGCGGTCAGCCGATTTTATTCAGACGAGGTAACACTGGCGCTGCAGTGCGTGCATCTTCCTCGGTGCCTGGGGTGTTTAAGCCGGTGCGTATCGGTGCGATTGATTATGTTGACGGTGGTTTGGTCTCGCCGGTGCCTGCAAGCTTTGCACGAAAAATGGGTGCGGATTTTGTGATTGCGGTGAACATCTCCGCGCAACCGGAAGCGCAGCCCGCCTCGGGTGCGTTCGAGATTCTGCTGCAGACCTTCGCCATCATGGGCCAGAGTTTGAATCAGTATGAACTGAAGCAGGCGGACATTGTGATTCGCCCGGAACTTGCGGCGATGAAGGGCAGCGATTTTCAGAGTCGGGGCGTTGCAATTGCGGCAGGGGAGCGTGCTGCCTTGGCGGCGATGCCGGAGCTACGCCGGCGCTTGCAATTGAAGCGAGACAGGTACTAAATCAGCGACGCGCAGGCTCTGAGTTTTCAGACGCTAGGACACGGCGCGCACCATTGAAGCGTGCTTTCCAGTAGTTCAGGTCCATGCTCTCAATGCGCACGGCGCTACCGGGTGTTGGCGCATGAATGAATTTATTGTCGCCAAGGTAGATGCCGACATGGGAGAAAGTACGGCGCAGCGTGTTGAAGAACACTAGATCACCCGGCTGCAGATCTTTTTTATCGACTTGCTCGCCAATTCGGCTCATCTCGACCGAGGTGCGGGGTAAATCAATGTCATTGGATTGCTTGAACACATAGCGCACGAGTCCGCTGCAATCGAGCCCGTTCTCCGGGGAGTTGCCGCCACGACGGTAATGAATACCGACTAGCGACATGGCTTCGATGGCGAGACTGGTTGCGCGATCGGTAAAACTGCTGATGCGCTGTAAAACGCCGGAGGCATCGCTATTGTCTTGCTCGGCTGCTTGTGCGATTGGGGTAACCAGCACCAGCGGGAGCAGTAAAGACAGTGTGATGTTTCGCAGTGCACTCATTCGATCAATCGATCTACAAATTGCAACAGATTGTGCTGGGTCGGCCAAAAAGCTGCACAAATTTAAGCGATCTGGCCCCAACTTGTCAAAGTTTCACGCATGAACAATGCATTACCAAAGCAAAAAACCGTTTGCTCAGTTCGTCAGATTCAAACTAGCCATGCGGCAGTGCGTGATATTCATTTTGCCTATGCGTCTTATCGTACAATCCAACACTTTTTGTGAAGGAAAGGAAGCAGAGCATGCGTACCAAACAAGCGCTGACACTCGATGACGTCAAGAAAATCGCTGCAGCTGCAGAGGCCGAGGCCATTGCGCATAAATGGGCGGTGTCGATCGCGATTGTGGATGACGGCGGCCACCTATTGTGGCTACAAAGACTGGATGGCGCACCAGCAACCTCGGCCATGATAGGCCCGGCAAAAGCGCGCACGGCTGCGTTGGGTCAGCGCGAGACCAAGATTTATGAAGATGTCATCAATAATGGCCGCTATTCCTTCCTCTCAGCCCCGGATTTGGACGGCCTGCTCGAGGGTGGCGTGCCGATCATGGTCGGCGGTGACTGTGTTGGCGCAGTGGGTGTTTCGGGCGTTAAGTCGAACGAAGATGCGCAGATTGCCAAAGCTGGCATTGCGGCGCTCGGTCTTTAATCCCTTTTAGCCGGCGGCCTTGCTTTCATCGCGAGGTCGGCGGAGTTGGCAGCGGGTTGCCGTCGCGCTATAATTCGGCGGTTTACCCGCAGACCCCGCCTACGGCACCCATTCACCTTTTCATGTCACGCATTTTGCGGATTTGTCACGCCTGAAGCAGGCGAGTAGCGTAAATGCAGACAGCTCGTGCGGCGGTAACCATAGGAGTTATCTTTGCCGCCATTTTTTACGGCCAACCGCACCCCGGCCATTCTCGCGCTCGCAGATGGCACGATTTTTAAGGGATTTTCCATCGGCGCTGATGGCTATACCAGTGGCGAGGTGGTTTTCAATACTGCAATGACGGGGTATCAGGAGATCCTGACCGACCCCAGTTATAGCCGGCAAATCGTCACCCTGACGTATCCCCATATTGGCAACACCGGCGTGAATCCCGAGGATGTTGAATCCGACAAAATTCATGCCGCTGGTTTAATCATTCGCGATCTTCCGCTACAAGTATCGAATTTCCGCGCCACGCAAAGCTTGCCGGATTATCTGAAATCGGAAGGTATTGTCGCGATCGCAGGTATCGACACGCGCCGCTTAACGCGAATTCTGCGTGAAAAAGGTGCGCAAAACGGCGCCATCATTGCCGGTGCCAACCTGAAAGAGGCCAGTGCGATCGACCATGCGCGCGCATTTCCCGGCTTAACGGGGATGGATTTGGCCAAGGTAGTTTCCACCAAGACCCGTTACGAGTGGACCCGCACCGAATGGGTACTCGGTCGTGGCTACGGTGCGCTAACTAACCCGAAGTTTCATGTGGTCGCATTCGATTTCGGGGTCAAGTACAACATTCTGCGTATGCTGGCCGAACGCGGTTGCCGCGTGACGGTGTTGCCGGCGCAATCGAGTGCGGCAGAGGCGATCGCGTTGGCACCGGATGGTGTGTTTCTGTCCAACGGCCCGGGGGATCCGCAGCCTTGCGATTACGCGATTAATGCAGCGCGTGAAATCATCGAGCGCGGTATTCCGACCTTCGGCATTTGCCTGGGTCATCAGATCATGGCGCTGGCCTCAGGTGCAAAGACGGTGAAGATGAAGTTTGGTCACCACGGCGCCAACCACCCGGTGCAAGACCTCGATACCAAACAGGTAATGATCACCTCGCAGAACCATGGTTTTGCGGTCGATTCCACGACACTGCCCGCGAACTGTCGTGTTACTCATGTCTCGCTGTTCGATGGTTCATTACAGGGCTTTGAGCGTACGGATCAACCGGCGTTTTGTTTTCAGGGACACCCCGAGGCCTCACCCGGGCCGCATGACATTGCGTCGCTATTCGATCGCTTTGTAGCCATGATGGAGAAACGTCAGAATGCCTAAGCGTAACGATATACAGAGCATCCTGATTATTGGTGCTGGCCCTATCATTATTGGTCAGGCGTGCGAGTTCGATTATTCCGGCGCACAAGCCTGCAAGGCATTGCGCGAAGAAGGTTACAAGGTCATTCTGGTCAATAGCAACCCCGCGACCATCATGACTGACCCCGAGATGGCGGACGTCACCTACATCGAGCCAATTACCTGGCAGGTGGTCGAGCGCATCATCGACAAAGAAAAGCCGAATGCGATTTTGCCGACCATGGGTGGTCAGACCGCGCTCAACTGCGCGCTCGATCTGTGGCGTCATGGTGTACTGGACAAGTACGGCGTCGAATTGATCGGCGCAACGCCAGAAGCAATTGATAAAGCAGAAGACCGTCAAAAGTTTAAAGAGGCGATGACCAAGATCGGTCTGGGCTCTGCGCGCTCTGGCATTGCGCACTCGATGGATGAAGCGTGGGGAGTGCAAAAAGAAGTTGGGTTCCCAACGATTATCCGCCCCTCATTCACCATGGGTGGTACCGGTGGCGGTATCGCGTACAACGCCGAAGAATTTGAAACCATCTGCAAGCGCGGTCTGGAAGCATCGCCGACCAACGAGCTACTGATTGAAGAGTCCCTGCTCGGCTGGAAAGAGTTTGAGATGGAAGTCGTGCGCGACCGCAACGACAACTGCATCATCGTCTGCTCGATTGAAAACCTCGACCCGATGGGTGTGCATACCGGTGACTCGATCACCGTGGCGCCAGCGCAGACCCTGACTGATAAGGAATACCAGATCATGCGTAACGCCTCGTTGGCGGTACTGCGTGAGATCGGTGTGGATACCGGCGGCTCGAATGTGCAGTTCGCCGTCAATCCGCAAGACGGTCGCATGATCGTGATCGAGATGAACCCGCGTGTTTCACGCTCTTCGGCGCTGGCGTCAAAGGCGACAGGTTTCCCGATCGCCAAGGTGGCCGCAAAACTGGCCGTTGGCTTCACGCTGGACGAGCTGCGCAATGAAATTACCGGTGGTGCGACGCCTGCGTCGTTTGAGCCATCGATTGATTACGTTGTAACCAAGGTGCCGCGTTTCGCTTTCGAGAAATTCCCGCAAGCGGATAGTCATCTCACCACGCAGATGAAATCTGTCGGCGAAGTGATGGCGATTGGTCGCACCTTCCAGGAGTCGTTTCAAAAGGCCTTGCGCGGACTGGAAGTCGGCGTCGATGGCATGAATGAAAAGACCAAAGACCGCGAGGTGCTGGAGGAAGAACTCGGCGAGCCGGGGCCGGAGCGTATTTGGTACGTGGGCGATGCTTTCGCGCAGGGTTTCAGCTTGGAAGAAGTACAGCAACTGACCAAGATCGACCCGTGGTTTCTTGCGCAGATTAAAGAGATTATCGACATCGAGTTGTGGCTGGAAACGCAAACCGTCAAAGTGCTCGATAAAGACACGCTGCTGGCTTTGAAGCGTAAGGGTTTTTCGGATCGTCGCATCGCCAAGTTGCTGAAAATCGAAGATCGCGATGTGCGTAAGCTGCGCCGCATGAATGGCGTGCGTCCGGTCTATAAGCGCGTTGACACCTGTGCTGGCGAGTTCGCCACCGGCACCGCTTATATGTACTCGACTTACGAGGAAGAGTGCGAATCCAATCCGACCGACCGTCAAAAAATTATGGTGCTGGGCGGTGGCCCGAATCGTATCGGGCAGGGTATTGAGTTTGATTACTGCTGCGTCCACGCAGCATTCGCGATGCGCGAGGATGGTTACGAAACCATTATGGTCAACTGTAACCCTGAGACCGTGTCGACTGATTACGATACCTCGGATCGTTTGTACTTCGAGCCGCTGACCTTGGAAGACGTGCTCGAGATCGTCGACAAAGAACGTCCTGTTGGCGTGATCGTGCAATACGGTGGTCAAACACCACTCAAGCTGGCGCTTGATCTCGAGGCGAACGGCGTGCCCATCATTGGTACTTCGCCCGACATGATCGATGCCGCTGAAGACCGTGAGCGCTTCCAGAAGCTGCTACACGAGCTTGGTCTGCGACAGCCGCCGAATCGAACCGCACGCAATGAAGATGAAGCGCTAAAGCTGGCACAGGAGATTGGTTATCCCTTGGTGGTGAGACCATCTTATGTATTGGGTGGTCGGGCGATGGAGATTGTGCACGAGCAGCGTGATCTCGAGCGCTACATGCGCGAGGCGGTAAAGGTATCGAATGACTCACCAGTGCTACTGGATCGTTTCCTGAATGATGCGATTGAAGTGGATGTCGATTGCTTGTCGGATGGCGAGCGTACCTTCATCGGTGGTGTGATGGAGCATATCGAGCAGGCCGGTGTGCACTCGGGCGACTCAGCATGCTCGCTGCCGCCGTACTCTTTGTCCGCAGCAACGATTGATGAATTAAAGCGACAGACCGCGCTGATGGCACGCGGCTTGGGCGTGATCGGGCTGATGAATGTGCAGTTCGCAATCCAGCAGCAAGAAGAAAATGGCGAGCTGCGCGACATCGTCTATGTGCTCGAGGTAAACCCGCGTGCGTCACGTACCGTGCCTTATGTTTCTAAAGCAACCGGTTTGCAACTGGCGAAGATAGCGGCGCGCTGTATGGTGGGTAAATCACTGGCGGCGCAGGGAATTACGGCGGAGGTAACGCCGGATTATTTCAGCGTCAAGGAAGCCGTTTTCCCGTTCGTAAAATTCCCAGGCGTCGATACGATTCTTGGCCCCGAGATGAAATCGACAGGCGAGGTGATGGGCGTTGGCAAGACCTTTGGTGAGGCTTTCGTCAAATCACAGTTGGGGGCAGGTGTGCGGTTGCCCACTGCGGGCAAGGTTTTCCTGTCTGTGAAGAATAGCGATAAGCCCCGCGCGGTCGAGATCGCACGTTCACTCGTTGCTATCGGCTTTACTGTCGTTGCGACCAAGGGCACCGCTGCTGCGATCGCCGCTGCTGGTATTGCTGTTCAGACAGTGAATAAAGTCGCTGAGGGCCGGCCGCATATTGTCGACATGATCAAGAATAACGAGATCGCGTTGGTGATTAATACGGTGGAAGAGAAGCGCAATGCGATCAACGACTCGCGTACGATCCGTACTTCGGCCTTGGGTGCGCGTGTCACGACTTACACCACGATTGCGGGCGCTGAGGCCGCGGTGGCCGGGATGGCGCATCTCGACGAATTGCATGTCTATGATCTTCAGGGCATGCATGCCTCGTTACCGGGTTGACCCGCTGAAATGACGCCGTCTTGCCCTAGCATGTGCGCCGGGGTGATGGGAAGCGGTGCTTAGCGAACGCGTCGGATAAGCACCGAACCCGACACCGGCTTTTCAAAGTAGTCATATAATTATCAGAACACCCTCAGAGGCTGCGTGATCCGCAGCCTCTGTTATTTTTTATTTGCGAGAAAAATTTTTAATTTTCGAGAAAACACCATGAATACCATCCCCCTGACTAAAGAAGGCGCGGAGATGTTGAAAGACGAGTTGCATCGTCTTAAAACCAAAGAGCGGCCAGCGGTCATTAACGCGATTTCG
>JAIXQK010000079.1 GCA_027485795.1 Oxalobacteraceae bacterium | reverse complement strand
TACGAACTCGACTACGAGATCGCGATCAACGGCGTGATCTGGGGCGAGGTGCTGCGCGGCCGGAGCGATCCCCACGTGCGCGACCGCTACGAACGCGCCTTCTCGCTGGCGCGCCTGCTGCATCTCTCCGCCGCCGGCTGGCAACGGGTGGCGCGCCTGGCGTGGGAACTGGATAGGCGCGGCGAGGTGCTGCCGCTCACCGATCTCATCATCGGCGTGACGGCCTTGGAGCACCAAGCGGCCGTGCTCACCTTCGACCGCCACTTTCACAAAATCCCCGGCTTGGTCGTCGTCTCGGACCTAAGCTAAGGCGAAGCGCGAACCCATTTTAAATTGTTCAGGGCCTCCTAGCTCCCGGTGCTGCTGCGGGGTTAGGTTGCGCAAAATCGACGACTAGCTGCACTGCTGGTGCAGCTTCGGGAGTTGCACCGTTGGCCACTACGCATAGCAATCGTGAGCCGCGGTAACCCTCTCCCTCACCGTTATAGAAAACTTCATTCGCTCCGTCGGGTAGCGCGCGCGCCAGAGCGACAGGAAACAATGGGATCTTTTTTTCTCCCTCGGCTGCGATCGCACCGTAAGGAATAGGCGAAGAAATGCCGGGGGCTATGGTCTCCATTTTGCCGCCCACTTTCGCGAACAAAGGCCGTGAGGTAAAATTGGCAACACGGACCGTATGGAGAGGAAACACGTCCAATCCATCGGCCACGGCGACTCCGCGAACAGCCGGAACTCTACCTTGCTGACCAGGCTGCCCCGCGATTAACAACAGATATTCCGACGACTTTACCGTCGGCCAAGCTATCTCGCCGATTTTCAAAGGCAAAGGAGGGCCCGGCGGCTTGCCACCAGACGTTCCAGGCGCAGGCGGAGGCGGTCCGCCGACTGGCCGTGCAAAGAGGAGAAAAGGTTTACCCACTTCTTTTACCGGCCAAGGGCGAGAGCGCCGGTTCAGCGAAGGAGAGATTGGTTGGGTATCGCTGCCGCCCATGCCCACCAAAAGCTCTACGCCAGAAAGTGCCCCCCCTGGCACCCAAATTGCCCGTGCCTGAACGCGAGGCGCATCAACTGGAGGCCTGCTAGGACCACCCTGTGCATTTAGTCCATGCGCGACCGCCAATAGACCAAACAAACACAAGAGCTTCGCACAGGCTGAACTGAGGCTAAAACCAAAGTGCATGGGAAATTAGATGTCGTCAGGGCTAAGCCAGCGGAAAGAAACGATCTTGAATCTACGGCCAAAAGTATCAGCAGCCGTCGGATCCATAATGTCTGCAATTGTAGGTGCGGGGGCTGTGCGGACTAAGTCAGGAATACGCTGCACTGTAGCCTCACACCAAGCACGCCCCTCCACTGCATCAGTGACAGGATTGACCACATCTCCGTAGCTACGAACCACAAAAGTATCGGAACGGACCGACATAAACTGCGCGATTGCAGCAATTACGTCCGCCTGCATGAGGGCTGCGCTGCTGCTGTTTTGGTAATCGGCAGTTGTTATATCGTTATTAAGAGACGTTGTCGCAGTGGAGGTAGCTCCACGAATCGCAGCATCAATTGCTCCGGAACGGACAAACTGAGATAACGACCGGAACGGTTCGCCGACTACGCGCCCAGCACCTGCGTGATTCTTCACTCGATCCACGATTCGAGCAGCTAGATCTGCCACCTCGGCGTCAGTGAGTTCGCGACCAACCGCGCTAAGAAGGCGGACGCCTGGAACTCCAATGCCAGCTGTGCTGATTACCGGAGGGGTGCTAGATGCAAGGTCATCTATATTATTGGCACCATAAGGCGTGCGGAAGAAAGCCGCATTAAGATTCGTAGAATTAGCCGTGGCACCAAGAGCATTGTAACTCCAGTTTCGAATACGCCCGCCAAGAACCGCCTTCCATGCCTCGACCGAAGTGGAATTTACATTAAACGCACCGCGAATCATTAGATATCGCGCGGCTCGGTTCTCATTCCGAAGATCCGCGAGCGTAGGCGCGCCGGACTCGGGCACGAATATTTCCATGTAAGGGTTGGCCAGAACTGTATTAGAATCAATTGGGACAGCCGTAGTCCGCGGGAAAGACGACAAGAAGCTCTCATCAAACGTATTATTTAGCGTGGATCCCTGAGTGCTACCCAGTGCATACGGAACAGTGCCGATAGCGTGCCGCAACTGAGCTAAGTTGGTTACCTGCTGACTTGGAATATCAAACAAAATACGCACTTCACCGTCTCGGAAAGGCGAACCAGATCCAGGTAGGGCCGTGTTTGATGATGAATCCTCCAGCCAATTGGAACTGGCAAAGGGTTCATAATATCCAGCCGCGTTGAACACTGCTGCTCTCGGATCATAAGTGCCAGCCGCAGCCCCATCAGAAAAGGATGCCAAGCTCCTGAGCAGTTCGAAACCCAGCCCAGCACTCGATGGATCAAGAGGCAAATCGGTGCCAGTGTCAAAAGCAGGAAGTCCCGAGTAGGTTTGCAACGCAGTCCAACCAGAACTGTCCACCTCTAACGAAAAGCTCGTGGGCGTAATCTCGGAATTCGGTGCAGCTGCCGCCAAGATAACCATAGCCGTAGGGGTTGCAGTTGCCGGCACTGCGGTGCCCAAAACCGCATAACTCGTGGCCGAAGCATTTAGCGTGGCACCTCCACTGGTGCGCACAATTTCGCCCGGCTGAAAAACACGTGCATCTACAACTGCGCTTAACGGACCGGCGGGAATACTGACTGAGTGGACGACAGCGTTGGTGCTATCCTTAAAATCCACCGTAAAAGCAGGGAGGGACACAGATACCCGGAGATTGTTGGCAGGAACATCTATTCTGCTGGCGTAGGGATTCCAAAGCTCTGCGACTATTCGATACTGCAACTGTCGAGAGGTTGATTCATAGCCAAACTGAATACCCACTTCAGTCAGTGTAGGAGCAACTGATGCAATCGGCCAAACTGTTCCAGTTCGTGCAACCACAGTATGTGCCCTGTAATTGGCATCCGTGGACAAGGTAGAGGCATACGCCCGAGGAGTAAGGGCAGCTTGCGTGCCCGAGCTTGCCGGACCGGTGGCACTCGCATCTGACCAATCACGCCGCAAGCGCCCGTTGGCGACAGTAGTGTCGGCAAGCACTCCTTTGGCTAGCGGAGTATAATCATGGAAAAGCGCACGTTGCTCGGCAACTGTGACCTGAAGGGTATTGGCTCCATCTCGAACGAAAGGTAGCTGCAGGCGGCTGACCACTTTCTCCAGATCAAGCTTGGGATAACCAGTCGCAGCTTCGCCATTAAAAACACCAGTTCCAATTGCACGATCTACTACGTGCCGGCTGAGACCAAGTTGACGCAAAACATCCGCTTGCGCCGTATCAGAATTATAATTTGCGAAAGGCGCCTCGTCGTAGGTGATGTCGGCATTTCGAATGCCCTGCGCGATAGAGGCCTTTATTCCTTCATCACCAACCCAGTAAGCATAATGGCCAGTCGTCGTGGTGCCATCCTCTATGGCCGATTTCTGCAAAACAACGCGGAAAGCATTGGCACCAGGAGCCGTGCCGATAGAATTGCTCCCCACTAAAATAACTTCATCCGGCGCCGGAGCTGCGGTTGGGTCATCTACCGTTGCGTCCGGGGTTGTGCCATTGATTCTAGTGTCACTAACCAAATACGCATCCGGGGTTGGTGTTGTATTCGCCCGTAACCAGACACCGGTAAGCACCTTTTGATCTACAGCCAAGCGGTCGTCGATGTCACTCCGAGCGGTAACCGAACTGTCGGGGCCGGCAAATTTCTGAAGCTGGCCGATGGCCAAATTAAGACCCATGATCGCGTTTTGACGCGCCACAGCCTGATTCTGGACATTACCCGCGATCGAGGTCTCCACCCTCACCATGCTCACCATGCCCAAGACAAGGATAAGCAGGAACGCGAGCAGCACCACGGTGATAATCAAAGCGATACCACGACGAGGGTTTTTAGAAAACGAACGCATTTGCTAAAGTGTTAAAATATAACGGCGAAAGATCTTATCGTGATAGCCACTATTGCCCTTAGAGCCTAGGAGCGGCAAGAAGTTCGACCCGCCGGGTATAGACCTGGCTGTTTTCCAAGGCGATTTTCCACCACATCTGATCGTCGTTGAATCCTGGTGAAGATTGAATCCGCCCTAGCTCAAAGCTCTCCAGTTCACGAGCGCCCGAGTCGGTGATTACCCGGACAAACAGCTCGGCAACGCGAGGTATCTGATTATTGGCAACCGCAGCCGGGGCAGCGCCCGCATCCCAAAAAGTTCGTCCCGTTGCGCCAGCTATGTTGTTCCAAACCCGATTTGCACCCGATCCCAAGTTTGGAAATCCACGGCTGGACTCAAGAAGGTCACTTGGATCGCGAGAAGTCGCGGCAAATCCCATGTCGCGATTGTCTCGTGGGAAAATCAAACTGCCGTTGGCAGCATAAAACCTAACGCCAAAATCGATGACGTTATTCGCAAGCAAAGCGGCACGGTCAGGACGACGCAAGGCCCCAGGCTCAACCGGGTCGGCGGTAGCGCCAGTGGGATCATTATTGGCAATCGCCGGGTTATTGTAATAGTCAGGATCAGCTCCGGTATCGTCGGGATTGGAGTCGGCAAGGTCGAAGCCAATAAGCGAAACCGAGCGATCACGCTTGGCTGCTATGTCGGAACTCGGTCGCACCACGCTACGGTAGAGTCGGTAGCGATACTCCGCGCTGGCACCGGTGCTACCCAATAAGGTGGTTCGGATAATTTGATATCCAACGGCAACGGGTCCGGTGGTGCTGGCCATAGCGTCTCCGGGCACCAGCCCATTGTTGTCTTGAACCGTGAAAAACCTCAGCCACATGCCAGCCTGCCCGAAGCGGCAGTCAGCAATCGGAAGTATCTGCGGTAAACCGCCAGGCGGCTGGAGAAAAATGGAAAACTCAGGTTTTTCGATATCTGTGTTTATCGCCGCCAAGGTTGTAGGGGCAGTGCTGAGGGGCTTTGGATTGGTGGAATCCCATTCCGCCTCAGGAAAGCCAGATGAACCTCTGGCCGTCTGGTTCGGCTGAATCGTCGCCAACAACCAGACGTTCCGATCAACTTTCATGACCGCGTTCTGCAAATCGACAGACAAGGTGTCCAAGACTCTGTGCGCCTGAGTCTTGGCGTCGAGCTGGCCAGTAGTGCGGTCAAAAATTTGACCGGTATCGGTGACAATCTTTAGCGCCAACCCGACCATCACGAGAGTCACGGCGGCAGCCACGAGTAACTCGATGATAGTGAACCCGGCCTTGGATGAAACCGCACGCATTGTTCTGGGCAAAAGCTAAATTACTTAAGAGTGAATTGACCGACTATCGAACGATTGCGGCCGTAAGTTTGAAAATTTCTCGCTGCTGCTCCGGGGTCACCGTGGAAGCCTCATCGTCATAGTCGGTGGTGGTAGTGGCTGCCGACGGACCGTTAGGCGTTCGGTGTGGCCAAGTAACCTCGATTACCACAGGAAATACGGCTTCATCTGCAGCAGTGGCGGCCGTAGGAGAAGTAAGCTTGGTCGCACCCGCAGGGTTGGGCACCAAACGACGGACACTAACATGAAAATAACGATCTCGTTGCGCGATGCCAGGAGGATTGCCAGGCGTTGTCGCGGTCTCTAGATTACCTTCGGCCAGCAGGGCAGGACGACCGCCATCATTTCCCTCCGAATCCTCATTCGTGGGCAGCACACGCGACCCATCGCGGGTGGCCACGAGGAAAACACGCGGAACTGCAGCGGTTACGCCAGCAGCAACGTTGTCATAACCATAACGCTGCAACTCAGTTCGTATGGTATCTGCCAATCGAGCAGCAGTCTCGGCCTCGATTGTTCGGGAGGTGGCCTGAGTGTTGGCCGCGAGTAATCCAACGATCACAATAATGGCTGTGGCAAAAATGCCAAGCGCCACAACAACCTCCACCAAAGAAAAGGCGCGTTGTTTCACAGGCAAAAGCTCAGCGTTTGTCATAATCGGCTGCCGTATAATCAAACCCGGCTTTTTCATTTACGTTCACGGTGACACCATAGCGGCTGATCCAGATTCCTCGAACTGCCTCATGCTCACGGAAAGTCACTCCTTGGCCAGGTGTGGGCTCACCAGGAGCAACGACGTATGTGGTGGTCAAACCAGCAGGAAATCCGCTTGAGCCAAATCTGCCTAAAGAGTCGAATGTCACGAGTTCAAAAGTATCATTAACTGTGCGTAAATTGTCATTGCTCGTGGTATCCGCGACTTTGATCGTTGCACTCGCAGGGACCGTCGCGGAAGCGAAACTCTTTATTTTGGCCCAATCGCTCGCTAGGCTAGGAGTGTCATATTTCGCTGGAAACGATGCGCCAAGATTCGGTGGCACAATATAATAACCAACGGGCAAAAAGCTGGATTCGCCGGCGATACGCCAGTTGACGCCATCTTTTGTTACCGGAATGATTTCACGAAGATAACCCTCCCGGTCATCTGGGTCGGCATTCAGGAGAAGCGTGACCGAAGATTGCTTTACAGCCGCTTGGGCTCTTGCGCCGTTGAATGCGCCTACCAGCGTGGTCTGCGCATTCTGAACCTTCGCACGGCCATCAAAGCCACGCAATGCCACGCCTAGCCCCCCGGCGAGAATCGCTACCACGCCGATCACCACCAATAGCTCTATCAATGTAAAAGCCCGCTTACTCTGGACCTTGCAAAGGGGAACAGACTTTATGGCATTCATAATTGGACCAAGCTAGAATTTGCGGTGAGCAGGTGTTGGTAGGCTTTGGCAGCCTAAACAAAATCAACTAGGCTCAGCGCCAGCTATACATGGCGTCATCACGGCCGACCCGGGTAGCGGTGCCACCAGCCTTTCCGGTTCCAGGTGAGTAAATAACCAAGTTAGCCCGGATCTTCTTGTCCGCATCAGGCGGAGTGGCCCGGCGTTGAGGATCAAGAGCTGCGCTGGCTTCTGTGGCCAAAAACGTGCGATTTCCCTCCACAGAGGCGACGACGTCCGAAAAGGCATTGGTGGTGCCGCCTGAATCCTTCTCGTCGTGCGTGATGTAGCCATCGTTGTTACGATCAAAAACCACGCAAATCTCAACGTTGCCGAAAGCGTCGCGAACGGCACCATTCACGACGTCGCCATTGGCGGTGCTGGTGATCTCATCCTGCGCAAACGAATAGAGCGGCAAACGCTTGCGATTCTGGGTGCGAACGGAGCCAGTGGTCATGTTTTTCTCCGTGGATTTGAACGTGCCATCCGCATTCAGGCCGCGGCCAGAGAGTAGCTCTTGAATCAAAAGATCATCATCCACGATCGTGGCATCGTTGTAATCCAGATCGCCGTTGATCTTGTTATTCCGCAAAGTGGGCCAATAGCCGTATTCTTGTTTGAATTGGGTAAAGGCGGCTGACCACTGGGCGAATTGAGCACGGGCCTTGGCCTTTCTGCCTTTTTCGCGGACGCTACCAGTTACAGGAATGATTATGGCAGCCAAGATACCAATAATGGCTATTACGGTGAGCAGTTCGATCAGCGTAAAACCGCGGGAACGAGAGTAAGATTGACGATTAAACATAGTCTCAGACATTAAGTTAAAAAGTGTGGCTTAGGTGCTAGCAACTCAGCGCCCATGGATTACATTATCCGCATTTCCCGCTCCGGTGGTAGCATCAACCTCTGCTATGAAGTTATCGTCGATTGCACCTGTAGCAGGAAGAAAGCTCTGAGCCAAGGCGGCGTCATCGCGCACAATAACTCCATCGGGACCGGCGCTCATTAGCACGAAAGTCGGCTGCCTCCAGTTATTCGGAGCGGTGCTAAGCTTGTAAACATACACATAGCGATTTCCCCACGGGTCCAATAAGGCGTTGGAGAAATCGGGGTCGGCCACAGCGGAACCAGTTCTGAACTCCGGGAGGATATTTTCTCCGTTTGGATCTTCCGTGGCTGCCTTGCGCTCAAGTGTGAATGACTCCACCGCAAGCGAAGCTTTTTGATATTTTATCGTGTTGGAGGAGTTCCGGAATTCGTTGCCTTTCGGATCCAAGCGGCCCAGCAGGGTGCGAAGAAATTGATAGGCCCGATCCTGGGTGGACACGGAGAAGCCGGGGGCCTTGGGATTGAGCATCAGCTTGTTATTATCGGCATCTATATTATGCGGATAATCCCCGTAGCGTTGCTTGTAGCTCTCGAGCGCTTGCGCGATAATCGCCATCTCGGCTTTTGCCTTATCAATCTTGGACCTACGGCTTAGGGCATTAGCGGCCCCAAACGTGATGCCGGCGAGAACGCCGATGATCGCGATCACGGTAAGCAATTCGATGAGCGTAAACGCTTTGTAAGCGCCTCGCCCGCCGTGGGTGAGAGGGGAACTCATAGGGGAGAG
>JAIXQK010000120.1 GCA_027485795.1 Oxalobacteraceae bacterium | reverse complement strand
CCTGGTGGTGGGGGCTGGATTCGAACCAGCGTACTCGCAAGAGGGCAGATTTACAGTCTGCTGCCATTAACCACTCGGCCACCCCACCGCAGGGAACCGCTTACTATAGTGGAAAAGACCAAAACCGTCAATTGCCATAATGCGCTGCTTGCCTGTTTTCTGAAAGCGGCCGCTCACTTCGCCGCTGCTTTCGCGTTCAAATCAATTTGGCCAGACTCGCAATCAAAAACGCCAGTAAAGACCACAGCAGCGCAGAGCCAAACGGCAGACAAAAATCAAATCCTTTGAACCGAAAGCGAAAGTCGCCCGGCAAGCGCCCGACCCAAAGTCGCCCAAAAAACGGTAAAAGTGGATAAAAAACCGCTAAAAGCACGAAAATGAATGCAACCCAACGGATCATGAGATTAAATCAGGCGCCCAACCAGTAAACAAACCAACGTCAACAGAATGGTTGACGCGAAAGGAAGCCGTAATTTCCAGCCAAAAATACTGAAATTCAGATCACCCGGCAGTCGGCCCAAACCCATTCGCTCGAGCCACGGTAGCGCCGAAGAGAGTAGTACTAATGCCAAGAAAATAACAATAAACCAGCGCATCTCAGGGGTGGCAACCTAACCGGGTATTAACGACGGTCGGCAAACTACAGCCGATAACTTTGATCGAGACGCTGCAGATAGGCCGGCACTTCAATCCGGTCAACTAACAGCACTGCTTTAAATAGCTCGCCCATCTCGGCAGGTGAGGTGAGTTTTTGTACTGCGTTTGACAAGGGTAGCCAATGAAGGGGGTCCTCTGCCCCTTGTCTATCTAATAAATCCGGCAAACCGGCACCGATCAGAAATGCGGCTTGGCTCATATAAAACCCCACCTCCAGACCGGCATCCAATCCGGCGCGCGCGATTGCACTGAAATCAATATGACTCGTGATGTCCTGCAAACCCGGCAGATAAAATGGGTCGGCATGTGCACGATGACGGTAATGACACATCAGCGTACCGCCCGAGCGCTGCGGCAAATAGTACTCCGAGGCTGGAAATCCGTAGTCAATCATCAGCGCTGCGCCGCCATTGCCGGAGCGCAGCATTTCGCCCACCAGACCCATAAAACCGGCTTGCTGCGGGTGAACTTCGGTCAGATAACCTTCGGGCAATGAAGGTTCGCCGGGAATTTGGCCAGCCATACCTTGCTCGCATTCACGATCCACAAACCGAAAATCCGAGCCATTAAGCGCCACGCCGCGCTCAAGCCAGCGGCCGTCACGCCGCACCAGTAGCGGCACGGGCATCGCATCGAGTACCTCGTTGGCGATAACAAGGCCTGTAAACGCTGCGGGTGGGGCATCCAGCCATTCAATCTGGGGGTAATTCGCTAGCGCCTGCTGCTGCCGGGCACGCAGTTCGCTGGATACTTCGGCAATCTGGTAGCTCGCTATCTTTGTGCCTGAATCGGCCGCTGCGCTGAGCAAATCGCCCGCCAACTTGCCCGTGCCGGCACCAAATTCGAGTATGTTGACAGGAGCGCTACCGAACAGATCAGCCGCAAATCGCGCCAGCGTCGCACCAAACAGCGCGCTGATTTCTGGCGCAGTTGTAAAATCGCCGTCCTTGCCAAGTTTGACTGCGCCGCCGGCGTAGTAACCGAGGCCTGGCGTATACAGCGACAGATCCATGTAACGACTGAATGAAATCCAGCCGTCCTCCGCCGCAATGGCTTGCCGAATCCGGCTTTGCAGTGCGAGCGAGGCTTGCAAGGCATCGGCAGGTGGATCTGGCAGTGACATGCGGCTTATTGTAAGGAAGGTAGTGCCGTCCGCATGGAAATTTATTTACGCAGCAAGGCTTTTTCTGGGCCGAGTCGCATGATCGCCTTTGTCGCTCAATGCTGCTCAAGCCATCAATGGAACCCTCGTCAGGCATGAACACAAGTACACGCAAGTCTGCGCTAGTGACCGGTGCCGCGAAACGGCTGGGCCGCGCCATTGCGCTTGGGCTGGCAAAAGAGGGTTGGGATATCGCGGTTCACTACCGCGCATCCGAGCCAGAAGCACTTGAGACCGTAGACCAAATCAAGGCGCTCGGGCGCGCCGCAATCGCTATTCCGTGTGACCTGTCGAGCGAAGCAGAAACCCGGCAGCTACTGCCGCGTGCAATGACGCAGCTCGGTGATATCCGCTGCGTCGTCAATAGCGCCTCTCTGTTTTCCTATGATGACGCGCAGAGCTTTGATCAGGCCCGGCTGGACGCGCATATGCACAGCAACCTCGCTGCACCGATTCTGCTCGCGCAAGCGCTGCATGCCGCAACGCCCGAGGATGCGCAATCCGTCGTTATCAACCTGCTGGACCAAAAATTATTCAACCTCAACCCGGACTTCCTCTCCTACACACTGTCGAAGAGCGCGTTAGACACGGCCACCAAGCTACTCGCCATGTCGTTGGCACCGCGGCTACGCGTAGTGGGTGTGGCACCGGGATTGACTTTGGTATCAGGCGACCAAACCGAGTCGCAGTTCGAAAAAGCACATCAACAGACCGTGCTTGGCAAAAGCAGTACAGCCGACGACATCGCCCAAGCCGTTTGCTATTTGGCGAATGCCCATGGCATCACCGGCACCACACTGATCGTGGATGGCGGGCAGCATTTAACCCCCATGCACCGCGATGTGATGTTCCTTGCGAAGTGAATCTAATAAAACTATCCCCTGCCCTCGACATGAATTCCTTCTTGATGCACCCTGCCCTTTCCGATTGCCGCCGACTATTTCTGCGCAACTTTCAAATGATGAGCAATATCGGCGTCCATGACTTCGAAAAGCTGGGTGAGCAACGTGTCTTATTCAATGTAGAACTGTACGTACCACTTGCCGCTTCGACGCCGACAAAAGACGAACTGCATGAAGTGCTCGATTACGATTTCATCCGCAACACCATTCAGCAGCGTGTTTCGCAAGGTCATACGCATTTGCAAGAAACCCTATGCGATGACATTGCACGAAGCTTGCTGTTGCACCCCAAAGTACGTGCGGCGCAGGTTTCAACACAAAAGCCAGATGTCTACCCTGACTGCGACGCTGTCGGCGTCGAAGTGCTCCACATTAAAGATTCGACATGATTAGCGTGACCATGACTGGCCCCACCGCACGGCAAGCGGAAAAAGTCGCTTACGAGAACAACAAGCTACATAAACGCTTGTGTCGCCTCGTCGGGCAAGCTATCGGCGACTTCAACATGATCGAAGATGGCGACAAGGTGATGGTGTGCCTGTCGGGCGGCAAAGATAGCTATGCGCTGCTGGATATCCTGCTGACGCTGCGCGAGCGCGCGCCGATTCACTTTGACATCGTCGCAGTCAACCTCGACCAAAAACAACCCGGCTTCCCTGCTGAAATACTGCCTAATTATTTGCGCAGTATCGATGTCCCGTTTCATATCGAAACGCAAGACACTTACAGCATCGTCAAGCGCCTGATCCCGGAGGGGAAAACCACCTGCTCACTCTGCTCGCGTCTACGCCGAGGCATTCTTTATCGGGTCGCTGGCGAACTTGGTGCGACTAAGATCGCCCTCGGACACCACCGCGATGACATTATCGAGACCTTTTTCTTGAACATGTTCTTCGGCAGCAAACTGAAAGCAATGCCGCCTAAGCTGCAGTCTGATGACGGCAAGCACATCGTGATCCGACCCATGGCCTATGTGCGCGAAGTCGATACCGAACGCTACGCCGAGCTACGTCAGTTTCCGATTATTCCTTGTGATCTCTGCGGTAGTCAGGAAAATCTGCAGCGCAAGCAAATCAAGGCCATGATGCGTGACTGGGAAAAGAAATATCCAGGGCGCGTCGAGAATATTTTTTCATCGCTAAATACCGTGGTGCCCTCACACTTGATGGACCGTTCCTTATTTGAATTTGGCGATCTTAGAGCGACCGGCATTGCCGATAAAAATGGTGATATTGCTTTCGATGACGAGCCTTGTGTTAGCCCAGAGACGCCCATCGTCAAGCTTTACTCCTGATCGATAATCATCGGGGCAAGGCCGCTTGAGCGCCCATAAACCAGCAAACTTTGTCATCAAGAATGCAGTGGGTCGTGTGACGATGCGTGCTAGAATTTTTTATCTCTTTCAGCGCCCCCTATGAATGTAGTCATCCTCGCCGCCGGCATGGGCAAGCGCATGCAGTCCGACCTGCCCAAAGTGCTGCATCCGCTGGCCGGCAAACCCTTGCTATCTCACGTCATAGACACTGCCAGGACGCTAAATCCGTCGCGCGTGTGTGTCGTCTACGGCCATGGTGGCGATATGGTGCCTTCGCGGCTTGCTGCCGATGATTTGCGTTTCGTATTGCAGGCGCCCCAACTCGGCACGGGGCACGCGGTGATGCAAGCAGCCGATGCACTGGATGATGCCGTTCCTACACTGGTGCTGTACGGGGATGTGCCGCTCACTGCTGCCCAAACTTTGCAGACGCTGGTCGAAAAAGCTGGCAAGGAAAAGCTGGCCGTGCTGACGGTCGATTTGGAAGACCCTACCGGCTACGGCAGGATTGTGCGCTCCGAGAATCGTATCGTGCGTATCGTCGAGCAGAAAGATGCCAGCCCAACCGAACTCGCGGTCCGAGAAGTGAATACCGGCATTTTGGTTGCGCCGACACGTGCACTGAAATCTTGGCTTGGCAAATTATCGAATAACAATGCCCAAAAGGAGTACTACCTGACCGATGTCATCGCGATGGCGGTACAAGATGGCATCGCCGTTGAATCAGCGCAACCAGCTCAGGCCTGGGAAACGCTGGGCGTCAACAGCAAGGTTCAACTGGCTGAGCTTGAGCGTATCTATCAACGCAATATCGCGAATACCCTACTCGACCAAGGTGTCACGCTGGCTGATCCGAATCGTATTGATGTTCGTGGCGGACTCAGCTGCGGACGCGATGTATCGATTGATGTCGGTTGCGTGTTTGAGGGCGAGGTTGTGTTGGGCGGTGGCGTGAGCATCGGCGCCAACTGCGTGATTCGCGACGCAAAAATTGATCGCGGCGTAACTATTAAAGCTTTCTCGCATATCGACGGCGCTACCATTGGTGCCGATGCACAAATCGGTCCTTACGCGCGACTGCGCCCGGGTACTGCGTTGGGTACCGATGTCCATGTGGGTAATTTCGTCGAAATAAAAAATAGTCAGTTCGACGCCCACAGCAAGGCTAATCACTTGGCTTATGTCGGCGACGCCACTGTTGGCTCGCGGGTGAACATCGGTGCTGGCACCATCACTTGCAACTACGATGGCGCCAACAAACACCGTACCGTCATTGAAGATGACGCCTTTATCGGCAGCGACACCCAACTCGTCGCTCCGGTCACGGTGGGCAAAGGGGCGACACTGGGGGCCGGTACAACACTGACCAAAGATGCGCCGCCGGATAGCCTGACGGTGTCGCGTGCCAAACAAATCAGCATTACTGGCTGGCAACGGCCGGTGAAAACAAAGAAACAGGATTAAGTATGTGCGGTATCGTCGGTGCCGTCGCCCAGCGCGACATTGTTCCCATTCTGCTGGAGGGCTTGCGTCGACTCGAGTATCGCGGCTACGACTCCTGCGGCGTAGCAGTTCATCAGCAAGGCCTCAAGCGCTCGCGCAGCGTTGCTCGCGTCGCCGAGTTGGCATCTCAAGTCGATAGCACGGGGCTGGCCGGTGATACCGGTATCGCCCATACCCGATGGGCCACCCACGGCGCGCCTGCCACCAACAATGCGCATCCCCATTTTTCAGGCAGTCCGGAACGCGCAAAGATTGCGCTGGTTCATAACGGGATCATCGAGAACTATGAATCGCTACGCGATGCCCTAAGCAAAAAAGGCTATGTGTTCGAGTCGCAGACGGATACCGAGGCAGTCGCGCATCTGATTCACGATTTATATGACGGTGATTTACTCCGTACAGTGCAAAAGGCAGTCAAGCAACTGCATGGCGCCTTCGCGATTGCCGTGTTCTGTGATGACGAGCCCAATCGGGTTGTCGGCGCACGCCAGGGTTGCCCACTGGTGGTCGGTATCGGCCAGGGTGAAAACTTCATTGCCTCGGATGCAATGGCGCTGGCTGGCAGCACTGATCAAATCATTTATTTGGAAGAAGGCGATGTCGTCGATGTCACCTTAACCGGTGTCAGCATCACCGACAAAACCGATCAGCCGATTGTACGAACCGCGCAAACTGTACATGCTTACTCCGGTGCGATCGACCTCGGCCCCTACCAGCATTACATGCAGAAGGAAATTTTCGAGCAGCCAGCTGCCATCAGTGACACGCTGGAGGGCGTTTTAGGCTTCGCTCCTGACTTGTTCGGCGAGTCGGCAGCCGAGGTTTTTGGCAGCATCGATAGCATTCAGATTCTCGCCTGCGGCACCAGCTACTACTCTGGCATGACCGCCCGATACTGGCTTGAATCGATTGCCGGCATACCGACCCAAGTAGAAATCGCGAGCGAGTATCGCTACCGGGAACCTGCCGTTAACCCGAATGCCTTGGTGGTGGTGATCTCGCAATCGGGCGAGACTGCTGACACCCTGGCAGCGCTGAAGTACGCAAAACAACTCGGGCACCCGCACTCTCTGGCCATCTGCAATGTCGCCACCTCGGCGATGGTACGAGAGACCACGCTGGCCTACCTGACCCGAGCGGGTGTGGAAATTGGTGTCGCATCGACCAAAGCCTTCACCACACAACTCACTGCGCTATTTCTCTTGACGCTAACACTGGCCAAGCTGCGTGGACAGTTGAGCGACGAGGCAGAAGCGGAGTATCTAAAACACTTGCGCCATCTACCGGTGGCGATTTCATCAGTGCTTGCGCTTGAGCCCCAAATCATTGCCTGGGCCGATGCCTTTGCGAAAAAAGAAAATGCGCTATTTCTTGGCCGCGGTCTTCACTATCCGATCGCCCTTGAAGGGGCGCTGAAGCTCAAAGAAATTTCATATATTCACGCCGAGGCTTATCCGGCCGGCGAACTGAAGCATGGCCCGCTGGCACTGGTAACGGAAGAGATGCCGGTCGTCACTGTCGCGCCAAACGATGCGCTGATCGAGAAACTAAAATCGAATATGCAGGAAGTTCGTGCGCGCGGTGGGCAGTTGTATGTGTTCGCAGATGCAGACTCTCGTATCGCCTCCAGCGACGGCATCCATGTGATTCGCATGCCTGAGCACTACGGACCGCTGTCGCCCATCCTGCATGTGGTACCGCTGCAGTTACTCGCGTATCACACCGCACTCGCGCGAGGCACCGACGTCGATAAGCCACGCAACCTGGCAAAGTCGGTGACCGT
>JAIXQK010000015.1 GCA_027485795.1 Oxalobacteraceae bacterium | reverse complement strand
TCCACCTCATTACGTGAGCCTAGTATCACCGACACACGCTGGTGGATATCCTCGGGTGTCACATCAAGAATTCTTGCACGCCCAGTCGAGCCCAACCCACCGGCCTGCTCGATCACCATAGTCATCGGGTTGGCTTCATACATCAGACGCAATCGTTCCGGCTTACCCGGGTCTTTCATGTCACGCGGGTACATGAACACACCACCGCGCATCAAGATGCGATGTACCTCAGCCACCATACTCGCGATCCATCGCATAGTGAAGTCGCGCCCGCGGACATCGTTTTTACCGGCCTTGCACTCTGCGACATAACGCTGAATAGGTGGCTCCCAAAAACGCTCGTTACTCGCGTTGATCGCAAACTCACTAGTGTCCGCCGGGACTTCGATATTCGGATGCGTCAGAATGAAATTGCCAACTTCTCTATCCAAAGTGAAACCGTGGGTGCCCTTACCTACCGTAATGACCAGCATGGTGGCAGGGCCGTAAAGTGCATAACCGGCGGCGAGTTGCTCACTGCCCGGTCGTAAGTAATCTTCGGGATTTGGGGTACGTCCTTCGGGGGCGCGCAGTACTGAAAAAATCGAACCAACGGAAACATTGACATCAATATTCGACGAGCCATCAAGCGGATCGAAGATAGCAAGAAAACGGCCCTTGCCGTCTGTCGAGTCTATGTACCGTGGGATGTCGACCTCCTCGGAAGCGAGGCCGGCCACCAGACCGCCCATCGAAAACGTGTTGATGAAAACAGCGTTAGACAACACATCCAGCTTTTTCTGGGTCCCACCGTGCACATTGGTGCTATCGAGGCTGTCGAGCACATCACCCAACATACCCTTAGAAGTCATCGCCGAGATCGCCTTGACGCAAGCGGCGACGTCAACCATCAGTGCCGCGAGATCATTTTGCTCGGGCGACCCTTGCAGTTGCTGGATCAGGAATTTGGAAAGCGTGGTGCGACCCTGATGCATGTTTCGATACTCCCGGTGATATTGACGACTTTTTATTTGCTGGGTACGCGCAAACGCGCACAGTCGGGTGCGTTACGGCTCTAGCGCGCATTTGCAAAATGCGGTTGCTGCCGGCGCAATTGGATGTAGGCTTCCAGCACCTGCAGCGGGGTCCCGATCGCCTACTGCCCGTAATCGAGCTCATTCTCCGGGCGGTGCAAGTAATGGGCCTCGTCGGTGAATAGTAACCCACTTCAAACAAGATAATGTCGTACGCAATATAGGCACTTATTCATTACTACCCCCATCGGTTGCCATTTAGCTTTATTGAGCGGACGCGAACTCTAGACACCGAGATGCTTAAGGTATATTCAATAAATAAGTCTTTTTTGTTCAGCCTTTCTTACCGGATGTGACGTTGAAGAATTTGAAACTTCTCCGGAATCTCACGCTGCGTCAGCTGCGGGTATTCCTTGCTGCAGCGCGCCATCTGAGCTTCTCCAAGGCGGCAGAAGAACTCAACCTGACCGCCCCCGCAGTCTCTATGCAAATCAAAGAGATGGAGAGCGATCTCGGGGTGGAGGTCTTCTCCCGCACGGGCAGACGGGTCGAGTTAACCACCGCCGGCGAGTACTTCTTGGTCTATGCAAAGCGTATCGCGGGTACCTTGCGTGAGGCTGAGATTACGCTCGCCAAGCTGCGTGGCGCCGAATCCGGCACCTTGCGCATTGGCTTGGTCAGCACGGCAAAGTACTTTTTGCCCCAATTGCTGGCACGCTTCCGGCATGAGCACTTCGGATTACAGGTCCGGCTGGAGATCCGCAATCGCGATCAGATGGTCGAGTTACTCAGAGATGGCGAGATTGATCTGGCCATCATGGGCCGAACCCCTGCTGATATGGATACTCGCGTCGAGGTGTTTGCTGAGCATCCGCATGCCTTTATCGCCAGCCCGGAGCACCCGTTAGCAAGGCAGCAAGGGATCGCACCGGTCGCGCTGAATCAGTTCGAACTAATCACCCGCGAGCAAGGGTCTGGCACCCGCGTGTTAATGGAGCGTTTTCTGAAAGACCGTGGCCTGACACCGCGCGTCTCAATGGAGATGTCCTCCAACGAGAGTGTCAAGCAAGCGGTGATCGCTGATCTTGGGATCTCCTTCGTGTCCTTGCACACGGTCGGACTTGAAGTAGCGCACGATAAAATTGCGATCTTAGATATCGATGAAACCCCCATCACTCGGGCCTGGCACGTGGTAGCGCTGAATGGCAGCCCTCAGTCCCCGGCCGCAGAAGCCTTTCGCTACTTTGTGTTGGAGCATGGCGCGGCGATTCTCGAGGAACTTCATCCCACTCTAAGTAAGCGCCGCGACGCCTGATCAGGTCATCATGCTACCGGCCGATATCCTAGTCGGTGCGATACCTGCTCTGCGCATTCACGAATTTTTCTGACATTGTCATGCGCCCAGCTGACATCGAAGCTGCCGGCAGGGCCGATCGCCGTGATGCCGAGTTTGATTGCGCCGCTGTGCTCAAACACCGGCGCACAAACCGCATTAATACCGGGGATCGGATTGCCCTCGACACGCGCCATACCGCGCTTGCGAATATCCACCAAGATTTTTTCGAGCGCACCCGACTTCATGTCGGCCGCACCGAAGTCACCGGCCACACCGCTGCGCCGCTCTTGCTCAACCATGCGCTCAACCTGCTTGGGCGGCAGAAATGCAGCGAACACCCGGCCAGTCGCCGTCGCCTGTATCGACATCACGGTGCCGGTGCGCATGTTCACGTGGATCGGGTAGCTAGACTCGCTGATGTAAATGATGGTTGGTCCGCGATTACCCAACACAGAAAGACCGATCGTCTGGTCGATCTCGGCCGCCAGCTGCGTGATGACTGGGATGGCAATGCGCACAGGGTCGAGCAGCTGCAGGCTGATCAGGCCCAGCTGTAACGCGAAAGGGCCGAGCTCATAACGCCCTGTCAGCGGGTTCTGCTCAATCAGTCCGAAGCTGCCGAAACTCACCAGATACGGATGTGCCTTGGCCGACGGCATGCCTGACTTTTTGGCAAGCTCACCCAAACTCATGGGTGCGCCCTCCTCGACCAGCGCGGTTAGCAGACGTCCGCCGATCTCTATGGATTGAATGCCACGGCTTCGCTTGTCTTCCATGAAAAGGCTTCCGAATAGGGTGAGACTCACTTTACGTATGGCTTAAGCCAATGCAAACTATTCAGCATTATTGAATGCATTGACCTTAGACGAATGGCAGGTTAATCTATTTCTGCCAGAAATAAAAGGCCCGACTGTCTACACTGCATCGGGCCGAGGCCCGACACAGAGGATTCCATGACCGAAAAAAAATTCGCCTCGCAGGGTGACCTGCAAGAGAAAAAAACCAGTTTCATCAAACTATCCGATAACGCCTATGCCTATACGGCTGAGGGCGACCCGAACTCCGGTGTGATCATTGGTGATGATTCCGTCATGGTGATCGACACCACCGCCACGCCGGCGATGGCGCAAGCGCTCATCAAGCACATCCGCGAGATCACTGATCTGCCGATTAAATACGTCACCCTCACCCACTATCACGCAGTCCGGGTGTTGGGGGCATCCGCCTACTT
>JAIXQK010000098.1 GCA_027485795.1 Oxalobacteraceae bacterium | reverse complement strand
TGGGTAGCAGCTTTCAGCATCGCATCAAGAGCAGGTCTATCGTTTCTACCTTTGGCTCCTGATATCCCGCTATCGCTGTACTCCTGTACGATTGTGTAGCCAAGTCGTTCACAGAGACTGCGGAGTTCAATGAGTTGATTGTCTACTGTCTGCTTGTCAGTAGAGACACGAGCGTAGATGGCGATTCGTTTGGTCATTGTCTGCTCCATCAAAAGTTAGATACTTTCGATGGTGACAGGACCTATCGGAAGGTCAAGGGTGGATTTGGTGGTGCAAATGAAAAAAGCCTGCAGCGTTGTTGGCTACAGGCTTTCTGATGCTGCTAAAAGTATCTAACTTATGACTTAGATACTTTTGAAAATCGAGTAGTTCGTTTTTCTTCGTAACTGCTTGATTTCATTGTGTTTTTGGCTCCCCGACCTGGACTCGAACCAGGGACCTGCGGATTAACAGTCCGTCGCTCTACCGACTGAGCTATCAGGGATCAGATACTGCTGTTGCTTTGGCAACCGGCCGGCAAGTATGTCCTAAAACCCCTTGCTTGTCAAAACCCCACGTCCGCGGGGTTCCTTATCTTCAAAGTACTTTGGCGATAGCGTCGACCACGCGGTCGATATTCTTAGAGTTAAGCGCGGCGACGCAGATACGGCCAGTGTCGACCGCGTAGATCGAGAACTCGGTACGTAAGCGCTCCACCTGCTGCTTGGTCAGACCCGAGTATGAAAACATACCGCGCTGCTGCACCACGAAGCTGAAGTCATGCGCGGGTGCCTTGGCCTTCAACTTATCCACCATCTCTTGGCGCATTTGCTTGATACGGACGCGCATGCCGGCCAGTTCTTCTTCCCACAGCTGGCGAAGCGCCGGGGTGGAGAGTACGTTAGCTACCACCTTGCCACCGTGCGTCGGTGGGTTGGAGTAGTTGGTGCGAATCACGCGCTTGAGTTGTGACATCAGTCGCGCAGCCTCTTCGGCGTTCGCTGCCACGATCGATAACGCACCGACGCGCTCGCCATACAAAGAGAATGACTTGGAAAAGGAATTCGACACCAGCAGCGGGCCGCCTGCCTTCGCAAACATACCTACCACCTTGCCATCTTCTGTAATGCCGTCGCCAAAACCTTGGTAGGCCATATCCAGAAACGGTACTAGGCCACGACTAGTCACTACCTCAATGACTTGCGCCCACTGCGCATCGGTCAAATCGGCGCCGGTGGGGTTGTGGCAGCAGGCGTGCAGCACCACGATTGAGCCAGCGGGGATAGCCTTCAGGGTCTGGAGCATGCCCTCGAAGTTCACGCCACGGGTAGCGGCATCGTAGTAGGGGTAGTTTTGAACGGTGAAGCCGGCCGATTCGAATAGCGCGCGGTGGTTCTCCCAGCTCGGGTCGCTGATGTAGACATCGGCGTTCGGTGCGAAGCGCTTCAGAAAGTCGGCACCCAGCTTCAGAGCGCCGGTGCCACCGATGGCCTGCGCGGTAATAGCGCGTTTGGAGGCGATGATTTCGCTGTCAGCACCAAACACCAGTTCCTGCACGGCTTTGTCATAGGCCGCCAGGCCCTCAATCGGCAGGTAGGTGCGGGCGGCTGGTTTTTCCATCAGCATGGCTTCTGCTTTTTGCACGCAGGCCAGCAGTGGCACTTTGCCCTCATCGTCGTAGTAAACGCCGACGCCAAGGTTGGTTTTTTGGGGGTTGGCATCGGCATTAAAGGCCTCGGTGATGCCAAGAATCGGGTCGCGGGGCGCCATTTCAATGGCGGCGAACAGCGGTGCGGATAGCGGAGCGTTCATCGTGATAGTATGAAAAGTCACTAACATTTATGGACGATCACTGCTTTTTGAGACTTAAGCGCCAGTGATCGAGCCAGTTGCGGGAAACCCAGCATTTTAACAAAGGTCCCCATCGCATGACCGATTTGACTCAGGTTGAGTCCACATTGGACGAGTCTAAGTTCGTCACTTTTCCCGACTCACCATTTCGCCTTTACCAACCCTTCGAGCCCGCAGGTGACCAGCCAGCGGCGATTGAGCAATTGGTGGAAGGCATACAGGATGGTTTGTCGTTTCAGACCCTGCTAGGCGTAACCGGCTCGGGCAAGACTTTCACGATGGCGAATGTGATTGCCCAGCTAGGACGGCCAGCGATTGTGTTCGCGCCTAATAAAACGCTGGCGGCGCAGTTGTACAGCGAGTTTCGTGATTTCTTTCCGCAGAACGCGGTTGAGTATTTCGTCAGCTACTACGACTACTATCAGCCGGAAGCCTATGTGCCGCAGCGGGATCTATTTATTGAAAAAGATTCTGCAATCAATGAGCATATTGAGCAGATGCGACTCTCCTGCACAAAATCGCTGATGGAGCGGCGCGATGTGGTGATTGTGGCGACGGTTTCTGCGATTTACGGTATCGGTAATCCGAATGAATACCACCAGATGATCCTGACGCTGCGCGCGAAAGATCGCGTCTCGCAGCGTGACATCATCGCGCGCTTGATTCAGATGCAATACACGCGCAACGATATCGATTTCGATCGCGGTACCTTCCGGGTGCGCGGTGACACGATTGATATTTTTCCGGCTGAGCATGCAGAGCTGGCAGTGCGTGTCGATTTATTCGATGATGAGATCGACACCATTCAATTGTTCGATCCATTAACTGGCCGGATTCGGCAGAAAATTCCGCGTTTCACCGTGTACCCCGGCTCGCACTATGTGACGCCGCGCTCGACCGTGCTGCGCGCGATTGAAACTATTAAAGAAGAGCTTCGGGATAGGCTAGATTTTTTTCGGAAAGAGAACAAGCTGGTTGAAGAGCAGCGGCTGGAGCAGCGGACGCGCTTCGATCTGGAGATGATGGCCGAGATTGGCTTCACCAAGGGCATCGAAAACTACTCACGACACTTGTCGGGCGCAAAGCCTGGCGAGCCGCCACCGACCTTGGTGGATTATCTGCCCAAAGATTCTCTGATGTTCCTTGATGAGTCGCATGTGCTCACAGGGCAACTAAACGGTATGTATAACGGTGACCGCGCGCGTAAGACGAATCTGGTGGATTATGGTTTCCGTCTGCCCTCTGCGCTGGATAACCGGCCATTACGTTTCGACGAATTTGAAACGAAAATGCGCCAAACCATCTTCGTGTCGGCGACACCGGCAGACTACGAGAAGACGCACTCCGATCAGGTGGTGGAGCAGGTAGTTCGACCGACCGGTCTGGTTGATCCGATTGTTATCGTAAAGCCTGCAGTCACGCAGGTGGATGACCTGATGAATGAGATTACAGCTCGGGTCAAGGTGAGCGAGCGGGTGCTTGTGACCACGCTCACCAAGCGTATGGCCGAGCAACTGACCGAGTATCTGGCGGATAACGGCGTTGCAGTACGCTACCTGCACAGCGATATCGATACCGTCGAGCGTGTTGAGATTATTCGTGATCTTCGTCTCGGTACCTTTGATGTGCTGGTCGGCATTAACTTGCTGCGCGAGGGTCTGGACATACCCGAGGTATCGTTGGTTGCGATTCTGGATGCAGACAAGGAAGGTTTTTTACGCTCAGAGCGTAGCTTGATTCAAACCATCGGCCGCGCTGCGCGAAATTTAAATGGCACCGCGATTTTGTATGCGGATAAAGTAACCGACTCCATGCGTCGCGCGATGGGTGAGACTGAGCGTCGCCGGAATAAGCAGATTCAGTTCAATGCCGAGAACAACATCACGCCAGTGGGCGTGAAAAAACAGATTCGCGAGATGATCGATGGCGTGTACAAGATCGACGAGGCGCGCGAAGAGTTGATGGCCGCGCAGGAGCAAGCCCGCTACGAGGCGATGAGCGAGAAACAGGTCGCCAAAGAAATTAAACGTCTTGAAAAATTAATGATCGACCACGCCAAGAATCTCGAGTTCGAACAGGCTGCGCAGGTACGCGATCAGTTGCATCTATTGAAGGAGCAGCTGTTTGGGGCGCCCGGAGCGGACAATGTGGTGTCGATAACTGGAAAGTGAAAAGAGCAGCCGCAGGCTGCTCTTTTCTCGTGCCTAGCGATTCGGATGCATGTCCGATCTCCTTCTAGGTTCGGCGGGTGTCAGTCAAGATTCAGAAGACGAGCCGCTAGCAGAATCGGTAGGGTCGGGTGTAATGACCATTACATCACTTTCTGCTTCGTTGCTTTCATCAACGGTCACTGTTTGCGACTGCTCCTCCCTTCCACGACAGTAATTGACCAATCGGATGGCACCGAAGGCTGCACCTGCCGCTGTCACTGCAGCGGCGAATCCACTTGCGAATCCAGCAGCGAATCCACCAATATTGGGAGAGCTACTTATGCCTGATGGCTTGTCTGAAATGACTATGTAACTGAAATTGTCTGGCTTGCCGTTGTACTTGCGCCAGAGTAGATAGTCGTTCAGCATTGTATTGTTCAGATAAATTGTGGAGCCGAAACTCTTTGCCGCCGCCTCATCAATTGTCTCGTCAATTTGCCGATTGATTGCCATCTGCTCGGTTTCCGCTGCCGGGCAGATGTTGGATTGGCAGTAGTTGGTTTCGCGTAAAAATGAAAAATTTCTATAGTCGAGTTTATACAGTGTGTCTCTTACGTACCTATCGCTGTGTTTGTTGCGGTAAATCGCTTCCAAGTTGTTGTCGGCACATATAAAAAAATGCGGGAGTGTTACCAAGCATGCACATTCAGGGTCGATGCCAATCACATCGACATTTACCATCGCGATTTCCTCCGCGTAGCTTTTAAATTTTAAAAAATCAACTGAGTCACACTTTTCACCAGAGTAATATGGAAGAAAAACCGGCTGACAATTGACTGCACGCTTCGTATTTTCCGGGGAGGTTGATGCCTGTTGAATGAATTCGATCTGCGGGGCATTTCGTGATTTCATGCTCGGGGTTTTTTTGATATCAAGGTCTTTACGTCCTTCGATCGATGCCAGATAGCGCTCGACCATTTGCTCGCGACTCAGTTTGGGTCGCTTAGTGTTCACAACATCGGGTAGTGGAATGTTGGCTGGATTGGTGTTCCAGTTGGGGACTGCCAAATAGGCCTGATCGAGCGTTTCGCGTGCGCGCGCGGCGACGGAATTGAACATGGATTAACTCCTTGATTGAATTTTCTAAATGCCCAGGTATGTAGAGCTCAATTACAGGAAGTTCCGTAGCCAGATAGCCGTCGGCCTCAATGGGCCGGTCATCGGTCTCACGCTATACTTTTTATTTTTCAAGCGCTCATGGTTCCATCTTCTCTCGTTGCCGCTCTCGACCTCGCGTCGGTCTCGTGGCGCCCGGTGCTGCATCGTGGGTTGGAGGCGATGGGCACGTTTGATCCGGGCTACCTGCAGTCGCTGTCGGTTGAAGGATTTCTGCCGACAGAGGGCCGCCTGTTCGCAGCTTTTGCTCAACCTCTTCATGCCGTCCGCTATGTGCTGGTCGGTGAAGGGCCTTACCCGCGTGAACAGAGCGCGACCGGCGTCTGCTTTATGGATGGTGCGGTTGATGCGTTGTGGTCGTCATCCGGGCTATCTAAGCAAGTGAATCGCGCCACTTCGCTGCGCAACTTTATGAAGATGCTGATGGTTGCTGACGGCTTGTTGACGCCGGAGTCGACCACCGGAGACGCAGTGGCCGAGGTTGCGCAACGCGCGCTGGCCCCTAACGCGCAATTTATTCAGACGCTGCCAGAGTTGCAGAACAATCTGCATGCGAATGGCTTCTTACTGCTGAACGCAGCGCTGGTGTTCCGGCCGCATGTGCCGCCCGTCAAAGATGCCAAGGCTTGGCAACCGTTTCTTGCGGTCGTGCTGGAGGCCCTGGCCAACCGGGCAGGGCAGGCACCGCCCACCTTGGTTCTTTGGGGCAAGATCGCCGCATTGCTGCAGGCGATGCCGGTCACCACCCAGTTTCCGCAAGCGGTGGCGGAGCATCCCTACAATCTTTCTTTCATTAAAAACAAGGACATGCAGCAGTTGTTTGGCCCCATGAGGTTACTGGCGGAAAAAAATTTCCAATAACGCAACCCCGGTAAAAGTTCCAGAAAAGTTCATTACCTGACTTTTTCAGTCGGCTTTGCTATACTCGAGCAAAAGAATCAGGAATCCACGAATTTCTGTCATTGCTACCGGAGCGTGCATATGCGTTTGACCACCAAAGGCCGTTTTGCAGTCACCGCCATGATTGACCTTGCGATGCGCCAGCATCAGGGGCCAGTTACCCTCGCGGGCATTAGCCAGCGCCAAGAGATCTCACTGTCTTATCTCGAGCAATTATTTGGCAAGCTGCGTCGTCATGAAATCGTGGAGTCGGTTCGCGGTCCCGGGGGTGGTTACAACCTTGCTCGCCGCGCAGAAGACATCACCGTCGCCGACATCATCATCGCAGTCGACGAACCTATTGACGCCACGCAGTGCGGCGGCAAAGGCAATTGCCATGGCGATAGCGAATCGAATGGCACGCGCTGCATGACCCATGATCTGTGGGCTACGTTGAATGCCAAGATGGTGGACTACCTCGATTCGGTTTCTTTGAAAGACCTGGTCGATCAGCAAAAACAAAAAATTGCAGAACAGCAGCCGGTCGTGATGGTGCCGCAACGCAGCCATCACGCAGCTTAAGCCTCACGGAGTTATATAGCTATGAACGCACCTTTGGCACAGTCTCTGATGGATACCATCAAGGCGCCGCATTTCCCGGTTTATCTCGACTACTCGGCCACCACGCCGGTCGACCCGCGCGTGGCGGACAAGATGATTCCCTACCTGCGCGAGCAGTTCGGTAATCCGGCCTCTCGCAGCCACATGTATGGCTGGGAGGCGGAGAAAGCCGTGGAAGAAGCGCGCGAGCATGTGGCCGCTTTGGTGAACGCAGATCCGCGTGAAATCATCTGGACTTCGGGCGCTACCGAGGGCAACAACCTGGCGATCAAAGGTGCGGCGCATTTCTACCAAACCAAAGGCAAGCACATCATCACGGTCAAGACCGAGCACAAAGCAGTGCTGGATACCGTGCGCGAACTCGAGCGCCAAGGCTTCGAGGCCACGTATCTCGAGCCCGGCCCGAACGGTCTGATCACGATCGAGCAACTCGAGGCGGCGATTCGTCCCGACACGATTTTGGTATCGGTGATGTGGGTGAACAATGAGATTGGCGTGATTCAGCCGATCGAGCAAATCGGTGAACTTTGCCGTAGCAAGGGCATTATTTTCCATTCGGATGCCGCGCAGGCGACGGGTAAAACACCAATCGATTTGGAGAAGATGAAGGTCGATCTGGTCACCTTCACTGCACATAAGTCCTACGGCCCCAAAGGGGTGGGTGCGATGTATGTTCGCCGCAAGCCGCGTGTACGTATCGAGGCGCAGATGCATGGCGGCGGCCACGAGCGTGGTTTGCGCTCCGGCACGCTCGCGACTCATCAGATCGTTGGTATGGGTGAGGCTTTCCGTATCGCCAAAGAAGAGATGGATGTCGAGATCCCTCGCATCAAGGCATTGCGCGATCGTCTGGCCAGAGGGCTGATGGAGATTGAAGAGGTTTACGTCAATGGTGATCTCGACCAGCGCGTGCCGCACAACCTGAACGTCAGCTTCAATTATGTCGAGGGTGAGTCCTTGATCATGGCGATCAAGGATATTGCGGTGTCGTCGGGTTCGGCCTGTACGTCCGCTAGCCTTGAGCCTTCGTATGTTTTGCGTGCCTTGGGCCGTAGCGACGAACTGGCCCATAGCTCGATTCGCTTTACTTTCGGACGTTTCACGACTGAAGAAGATGTTGATTTCACGATCGATCTGCTGAAGAAGAAGGTGGGCAAGCTGAGAGAGCTTTCGCCACTGTGGGATAT
>JAIXQK010000002.1 GCA_027485795.1 Oxalobacteraceae bacterium | reverse complement strand
TCGATCAGCTCCCCGATTGCGCGCGCTCTGATCGGCAAATACGCTGGCGATACTGTCGAGGTACAAACACCCGGCGGCACGCGCGAATATGAAATTCTTGATGTGCAGTACATCTGATGCGCTTATCTGCGGCGCTGAGCGTGAATCTACGCACACTACTCGCTACGCTGTGGGTTGGTAGCCTGTGGACGGTCGGTTACCTAGTGGCGCCCACTTTGTTTGCGACGCTGCCAGATCGCGCACTGGCGGGTAGCATTGCCGGGAGTCTGTTTCGGGTCGAGGCGTGGGTATCGGTAGCATGCGGTTTGTCGTTACTGGTGCTTCTGTTTTGGGACCGTCGCGTCGAGCATCGTCGCTTTTGCATTATTTCAGTGGTGCTGATGCTGATGTGTCTGACGGTGGGGTATTTTGGCTTGCAGCCGTTCATGGCAGCTTTACGAGAGACCGCTGCCCTGAATGGTGGCGTGATGGATGAGGCTGCTCGATCCCGCTTTGGTTTGCTACACGGTGTAGCGAGCGTGATCTACTTGGTGCAGACTTTAATCGGCGTTGCTTTGGTATTGAAAATTCGCTGAGCGCTTAATTGGGCTCGCTGGATCCCTGCCTGCGCCGGGATCCAGCTCTAACAGTTTAATTTACCGTCCCAGTGCGTTTTTCTTCAGGCTCTTTTGCCGAGTCTTGGCTTTGCGCACATTGCCACCCGCAGTCAGCCGCTCATTACCTTTCAGCACGACTTTTTTGACCGTGGGCCGTTTGGTCACATGTGTTGTGACGATGGTGACTTCGCGCATGCCTTTGCCGCGCGTTGGGCTGACGGCTTTGGGTTTTTCGACTTTCGGTCGATATAACACCAGCAGCTTGCCGATGTGCTGTACTGGCGCCGCGCCGAGTTTTTCGCACAGGGTTTCATAGTAGGACACGCGCGCCTCACGGTCGTCACCGAACACACGCACCTTGATCAGGCCGTGAGCGTTAAGTGCGGTGTCGGCCTCTTTCACCACGGCGGGCGTGAGGCCGGAATCGCCGATCATGACAACCGGGCTGAGGCCGTGCGCTTGGGAGCGCAGTTCGCTGCGTTCGGCGGGGGTGAGATTGAGCATGAGGTGCCTTCAAATAGGCATATTCTATGCTGGTCTGGAGACAGAGCAGCGTTTCGATGAATTGCCGTGCCGGCTACGAGTAGATCGCGAGTGTGAGTGAATGGTCAGGAAAAGCGTCAACAAGCAGTGGTTGCATGATCACATCAATGATCCCTATGTAAAGCTCGCGCAGAAAGAGGGCTATCGGGCGCGTGCGGCGTACAAGCTAAAGGAGATCGACGAAGCCGAGAAGCTGATCAAACCTGGCCAGATCATTGTCGACCTCGGTTGCACGCCGGGTAGCTGGGCGCAGTACGCTCGCCGCAAGATGGCGGGCAAAGAGGGCGGCGGCATTCATGGCAGGATCATCGGCTTGGATCTGCTGCCAATGGAGCCGATTGCGGATGTCGATTTCATTCAGGGGGACTTCCGCGAGCAGACGGTGGCTGACCAACTGGCACAGTTGCTTGAAGGCCAAAAGCTCGATCTGGTGCTCTCAGACATGGCACCAAACCTGTCCGGCATTGCAGCGGCCGATGCGGCCCGGATCGAGGATATTGTCGATCTGGCTATCGAATTCGCTTGCCAGCACCTGAAACCTTCCGGCTGCCTGCTCGTCAAATGCTTTAATGGCAGTGGCTACAATCAAATTCTTGAGCAATTCCGGCAAGTGTTTCGTGTCGTTAGCTCCAAGAAGCCAAAGGCCAGTCGGGATAGGTCATCCGAAATCTTCCTGCTGGGTCGCGGGCTCAAGCCCGGATCCTGAGGTTTCGCTCCGGCAGAAGCCGAAGCGCCTTGAAAAATCAGGGGCTTAGCCCCATATAGGCTTTGGCAAGGCCTGAATCTTGAGAGTAGAATCATCCTTCGTGTCAAGCCGACCGTTTCGGCCGCTTTCCAGGAGCTCCCCGCGTGAATAATATGTTTTCCAAAGCCGCCATCTGGGTCGTTATTGCCCTGGTGCTGTTTACTGTCTTCAAGCAGTTCGATGAGCGCGGCATTTCAGGTGGCGCTACTCCGATCGCTTACTCCGATTTTCTCGATGAGGTGAAGGCGCAGCGTATTCGCGAAGCCACCATCGAGGACCGCACCATTATTGCGGTCACCAACGACGGCAAGAAGCTCAAGGCCACCACGACTAATCTCGATCGTGGCCTGATTGGTGATCTGGTCAACAACGGTGTCAAGTTCGACGTCAGACAGCCTGAGCCACCGTCTTTCCTGTCTCAGGTGTTTATCTCCTGGTTCCCGATGTTGCTGTTGATTGGTGTTTGGATTTTCTTCATGCGCCAGATGCAGGGCGGCGGCAAGGGCGGCGCCTTCTCCTTTGGTAAGTCAAAGGCGCGCATGCTCGACGAGACGCAAAATGCGGTCACCTTTGCTGATGTTGCTGGCTGCGATGAAGCCAAAGAAGAAGTGGGTGAGTTAGTTGACTTCTTGCGCGATCCCACCAAGTTTCAAAAGCTGGGCGGTCGTATTCCGCGTGGCGTGTTGATGGTGGGCCCACCGGGTACCGGTAAAACATTACTGGCGCGCGCGATTGCTGGCGAAGCCAAGGTGCCGTTCTTCACGATTTCCGGTTCTGACTTTGTCGAGATGTTCGTGGGTGTTGGTGCTTCACGTGTGCGCGACATGTTCGAGAACGCCAAGAAGCATTCGCCTTGCATCATCTTCATTGATGAGATTGATGCTGTGGGTCGTCATCGCGGTGCTGGTATGGGCGGTGGCAATGATGAGCGCGAGCAAACGCTTAACCAGCTGCTGGTGGAGATGGATGGTTTCGAGGCCAACGCCGGTGTGATCGTGATCGCCGCAACCAACCGTTCAGACGTGCTCGACAAGGCGCTGCTGCGCCCGGGTCGTTTCGATCGTCAAGTGCACGTCGGCCTGCCGGATATTCGTGGCCGCGAGCAAATTCTCAATGTGCATATGCGCAAGGTGCCGATCGCGCCTGACGTGCGTGCCGATTTGCTCGCGCGTGGATCGCCGGGCTTCTCCGGTGCTGACTTGGCAAACTTGGTCAACGAGGCTGCGCTGTTTGCCGCACGTCGCAACAAGCGTCTGGTCGAGATGCAGGATTTCGAAGATGCCAAAGACAAGATCGTCATGGGTCCGGAGCGCAAGTCGGCTGTGATGCGCGAAGAAGAACGTCGTAACACGGCTTACCATGAGTCCGGTCACGCAGTGGTCGCCAAGCTGTTGCCAAAGGCGGATCCGGTACACAAAGTCACCATCATGCCGCGCGGCATGGCGCTTGGTCTTACTTGGCAGTTGCCCGAGCATGATCGTGTGAACATGTACAAAGACAAGATGCTGGAAGATATCGCGATCTTATTTGGTGGTCGTATCGCGGAAGAGATCTTCATGAATCAGATGTCGACCGGTGCTTCAAACGACTTTGAGCGTGCGACGAAACTGGCGCGTGCAATGGTGACCCGCTTCGGTATGTCGGAAGAACTCGGCACAATGGTCTACGAGGATTCCGATCAAGACTCTTACTTCGGGCGTATGTCTTCCAAGACGGTATCGGAAGCGACTCAGCAAAAAGTCGATGCAGAGATTCGCAAGATTCTCGATCGGCAGTATGAGATGTCGCGTCACCTGCTGGAAACCAATCGTGACAAGGTCGAGGCGATGGCTAAAGCCCTGCTCGAGTGGGAAACCATCGACGCCGATCAAGTCAGTGACATCATGGCGGGCCGTGAGCCACGTCCGCCCAAGGTAACGCCGACTTCACGTCCGAGTGATGGTCCGTCGGATGGCGGTGTTGAACCTGCCGCTGCACCGGCCTGATCCACAATAACTTTGTACGCCTGCGGGGTGGGGAGTGATCCCCACCCCGTTTGCTTGTAGTGCACCCTCACGCATGAGTCAAACCTCCTCCTCTGAATTGCAATGCGGGCGTTTTCGTCTAAGCCTTGGTAAGACGGCGCGCCCGCTGGTAATGGGGGTGCTGAATATCACGCCCGACTCCTTCTCGGATGGTGGGCTATTCGATGTCCATGATCGCGCTATCGCACATGCCCGACAAATGATCGCGGATGGTGCTGACATTATCGACATCGGCGGCGAATCAACACGTCCCGGTGCGCCAGCGATCACGACCGAAGAAGAGTTGCGACGTGTGCTGCCGGTACTCGATGCGCTGCGCGATTGCGGTAAGCCCCTGTCGGTCGATACCCGTCACGCCGCCGTGATGCGCGAAGTGTTGGCGGCAGGTGCCGACATGATCAACGACATTAGTGGTTTTCGTGATCCCGATAGCTTGGCGGCAGTCAGCGACAGTCAATGCGCGCTCTGTATCATGCATATGCAGGGCGACCCACAGAATATGCAGTTGTCGCCGCATTACGATGACGTGCTGGCAGAGGTACGAGACTATCTACTTGATCGCGTCGATGTAGCAGTGGCCATTGGCATTGGTAGGGAACGGATTTGCATCGATCCTGGTTATGGTTTCGGTAAAACCGTTGAACACAACCTGACACTGCTCTCGCATCAGTCCGAATTACAGCGCTCGCTGGCGCTGCCTTTATTGGCCGGTCTCTCGCGCAAGAGCACCATTGGCGTGGTGACCGGCAAATCGGTTGAGCAGCGTCTTGCGGGAAGTCTGGCGGCCGCGGTGGTGGCTGCTGAGCGAGGCGCGCGTATCATTCGCGTGCACGATGTGGCTGAGAGCGTTGATGCGCTCAAGGTATGGTGGGCCGTACGGACAGGCGCATTGATTCATCATTGGTAGCAGGGACTATGAGCAGAAAATACTTCGGTACCGACGGCATACGCGGCCATGTAGGACAGTCGCCAATCACGCCGGATTTTGTGATGCGGCTTGGATATGCCGCGGGCAAGGTGTTGGCGCATGATGCAAGCGGCAGTACCCGGCCGACGGTGTTAATCGGCAAAGATACGCGGCTGTCTGGATATATGCTTGAGGCAGCGCTGGAGGCGGGGTTTTCCGCTGCGGGTGTTGATGTGATGCTGGCCGGCCCGATGCCGACACCTGCGGTTGCGTATTTAACGCGTGCGTTGCGATTGTCGGCCGGCGTAGTGATCTCTGCGTCACACAATCCTTATCACGACAACGGCATCAAATTTTTCTCTGCATCTGGCAACAAGTTACCCGATACGGTTGAGCTTGCTATCGAAGCTGCCCTGGAGTCACCGCTTGCTTGCGTCAGCTCAGAGAAGCTCGGCAAGGCACGGCGCTTGGATGATGCGCGTGGCCGTTACATCGAATTCTGCAAGAGTACTTTCCCCAACGAGCTTGATCTGCGCGGCCTGAAGCTGGTGGTCGATTGCGCCCATGGCGCGGCGTATCACATTGCGCCCGATGTATTTCATGAGTTGGGTGCTGAGGTGGTGGCGATTGGTAATCAACCCAATGGTCTGAACATCAACGATGGCGTTGGCGCAACCGAACCCGAGGCGCTGGCTCGCGCAGTGCGCGAGCATGGTGCAGACCTCGGCATTGCGCTGGATGGTGATGCTGACCGACTACTGATGGTGGATTCCAGCAGCCGCGTTTACAACGGCGATGAGCTGCTCTACCTGATGGTGCGCGATCGCCACCAAAACGGGGGCATCGATGGTGCTGTTGGTACATTGATGACCAACATGGCCGTCGAGTCGGCGTTAAACACCATGGGCATTGGGTTTGCGCGCGCCAAGGTGGGCGATCGCTATGTGCTTGAGACAATGCTCGAGCGTGGCTGGCAGGTGGGTGGTGAAGGGTCCGGCCACTTGCTGTTCCTGGATAAGCACACCACCGGCGACGGCATTATCTCGGCGCTGCAGGTACTGTCGGCGTTGAGGCGAGCGGATAGCCGTTTGGAGCAGGCCATCGCCGACATGCAGCTCTGGCCACAGACTTTGCTCAATGTTCGGATACAGCGTGGCTTCGACTGGCAATCTAGTCCGGCGCTGATAGCGGCGAAGCAAACGGCGGAATCTACGCTGGGTAGCAACGGGCGGGTACTGATCCGTCCGTCCGGCACCGAGCCCCTGCTGCGGGTGATGGTCGAGGCGCGCGACCCCGAGCTGGCTCGCTCTTTAGCTGAGCGGCTGGTCGAATCTGTTGCCGAATAATCGAACTGGTCATAGGCCGTGCCAAGCTGTAGGGGTATCGGCTATAATTACGGACTTCGGAGTGTGGCGCAGCCCGGTAGCGCACCTGCTTTGGGAGCAGGGGGTCCAAGGTTCGAATCCTTGTACTCCGACCAATTAAAAAAACGGGTTGTCATTGACAACCCGTTTTTCAT
>JAIXQK010000165.1 GCA_027485795.1 Oxalobacteraceae bacterium | reverse complement strand
TATGTTGTTCTAAAACGAGGTCTGTTACCGATTGCATCAGTGGGTGTCCTGGATGAATCAGGCTTGCCATAGGTGTGCCTACCCGATCAATCAGGCGAACGTATTGTTTTTCAAAGCATACGCGTTCATATCTACGAAGGACCGGGTCGGCATTTCGGCGATCTCTTCCTGTGATTTGTCTATCTCGTTCGCGGATGTTGGCTGGGACGTGAGTAATTTCATATCGCCCCTGCTCACGAGGTCGAAGCTCGCCTCCAATTTTGATAAACGCTTGATTAAAAAAAGAGCGAATAAAATAAGGCTGAAGTTTTCGTGCCTCAGCTTTTTCCATTTCTTCTTTGACAGCAAACAGGCGTTCAGTACTCATTACTTCTTCGCACAGAGCGTTTCGTTTAATGATGTCTTCAAGATGTGTAGTGTCGAGCGCCCCTTCAATCTTTTTCAACAAACGTGAACGTACCTCTGGGTCTTCCCCGTATCGGATCGCTTCGATCAAAAGATCTTTCAAACTCTTGTCTTCAAAGACTTCACCAAGAATGTCAAAGACGCGACCGCCCAGTGATTCGCGTTCAACTTCAAGTTTTTCAAAGAGACGCTGAAATACGTCGCCCTCGCGTGTTTCGGAGGCAACCATATTCCAGAGGTGACAAACTTCAGTTTGTCCAATTCGGTGAATACGTCCAAAGCGCTGTTCAAGTCGATTAGGGTTCCAAGGAAGGTCATAATTGACCATTAGGTTGGCGTTTTGAAGGTTGACACCTTCCCCTGCGGCGTCCGTAGCTAGCAGTACTCTGGTTGCAGGATCATTGCGAAATAACTCCTGGACCTTGCGTCTCTCTTCACGCTTAACGCCGCCGTGAATCATTGTCACAGCTTCTTCGTTGCCAATTAGTCCACGGATTTTTACAGCCAGATAATTAAGCGTGTCACGGTGTTCAGTAAAGATGATGAGCTTACGCTGCCGACCGCTGTCTTCGCGCATGATGGGCGACTGCAGCAAATTGGATAGTTCATCCCACTTACGGTCTTGCCCTGAGTGGACTACCTGCTTAGCTTGCTCCTCTAAAGCTTCAAGAATTATGATTTCGGCTTCCAGCTCTTGAATAGTTTGAGCAGCTGTAGCTTGGTCGACGACTTTTTCTTCAAACTGTTCATAATCCTCAGCTGACATTGCATCATCTGATTCCCAAATATCCTCTGGTATTGTGTTGACATCAATGGTTTCTGCCAATATCTGACCTCGGCTTCTTAGTTTCTCGTCTTCAACGCGGCGCTTGAGCTTGATGCGACGGCGCTTGAGTGATTGGTAAATAGCCTCTGGGCTGGATGCTAATCGCCGTTGTAATGAGGTTAATGCAAAACCAACCGTACCTTTACGCTGACCATCCAATTGATCGGCACGATTCATTTCCTCTTTCACATAATCCGTGACAGAGGAATAGAGAGCTGCCTCTAGGTCAGAGAGTTTGTAATTTGCCGTGATTGCCCGGCGGTCGGGGAAGAGCTTTGTGCCGTCGAATCGCAGCATTTCTTCTTTGACTGTTCGGCGCATCAGGTCAGTAACATCAACTTTGTGTGCACCATCCCTAAACTTGCCGAAAAAGCGGTCAGAGTCCAGTAATGACATGAATAGCTGAAAGTCTTCTTCTTTTCCGTTGTGCGGTGTCGCAGTCATCAGCAAAAAGTGCCGTGTGATAGAGCCAAGTAATTCGCCGAGCTGAAAGCGCTTTGTTTTATTGACTTTGTTGCCGAAGTAGTTGGCCGACAGTTTGTGTGCCTCATCGACCACAATTAGGTCCCAATGAGATAGACGAAGCTTTTCTTGTAAATCCTCATTTCTTGAAAGCTGGTCTACGCGTGCAACCATAAGGTCATGGTCATCAAATGGATTTCCACTCCTTGATTGCTCAATTTGTTCTCGAGAAAAAAGTGTAAAGGTTAAGCCAAATTTTTCAAACATCTCATCTTGCCACTGCTCAACCAAGCTACCTGGAGCAACAATCAAAATACGTTTTGCATCTGCGCGCATTAGTAGTTCACGAATATAGAGGCCGGCCATGATGGTCTTGCCAGCGCCAGGGTCATCGGCCAAGATGTACCGCAGAGGCTGTCGGGGCAGCATAGATTCGTAAACTGCAGTGATTTGATGAGGAAGAGGTTCCACGTTAGAAGTGTGTACAGCCATCATCGGATCAAAGAGGTGTGCTAAATTTATTCGATAGGCTTCAGCTGCGAGTTTGAAATCTTCGCCAGGCGCATCAAATGCCCATGGGCGTCCAGCTTCTGCCAATGAAAGCTCGTGTTCATTGGAACGAAATAACATTCGTTCTAATAGCTTGCCATCCGAGGTTTTGTAATAGACCGTAAGAGCGTTATCGCCTACTGGCTCTGTTGTGACAATGCGAACCACATGTCCCGGCTCAATACCTGAGATGGCAGCATTTTTTTTAATTTGTTCTAGCTTAAGCATACGAGTACCTGTTCAATAATTTCGTAAATCTCAACAATGACCCTTTGGATAGTTCAGTGTTATAGAGGCTCATCAGTAGCCTCATTGTTTGAATAGCCTGGCGCTAAAGGTGCGCTTTCTACACCGTAAAGCGTTTGTGAATTTTTCAGCCAGAGGTGATGTTCTTTGGGATCTAAGGTGTGCTTGGTCGAACAATCAACGGACCATCTCCGAAGGGCATATCCAACCAGTGGGGCTCGCATATCGAGCGCCAGCACGCCATCTGTCATTCTAAAATCTGATTCAATCGCTTTGGGGTGAGCAATGCCAGGGTGGGGGACTAGTTCAATATGAACAATCCGCGCCCACTGCACATCTGATTCGATCTGTTCTTCGGCAGGTATGGGCTGGTCTGTGGCCTTTGCCTTCACTATGCGGGTCAATGCAAAATCGGCAAATCGGCCTCTCTCGCGGTCATATGCGCGCAAATGCCAACGCAAACCCGTATCAGCTAAAGCCAGAGGGCAGAGAATCTTGGTGGATGCACCTGATGTGAGGGATAAGTAGTTAACTTTGACTTGTCGGCGTCCAGCAATCGCACGAGTTAGGCAGGCAAGGGTCTCGATGTCGGGATTGACCAAGTTGCTTGCGCTTTCACATGGAACTGTTCGCTTTAGCTTTTGGTCCATGCTGTCCCCAAAACCAGCTTTTAACCAAGTTAAGACTCTTTCAGCAGAGTGCTCAAAAAGAGGGGAGAAGCTGTCAGTTGTGGCGTATTTACGCTGGCCAGCGTCATAGTTCAGATTGTTTGGGGCAAGGCGGCGGTAAGTACTAAGGTCCCGAGACGATGCCGCTGGCTTGACACCAAATCGGCGTTCAATGTCTGCGCGCGTGAGGTCGCCACAAAAGAAAGCCTTCACCTCTATGTAGAAAAGGCGTTCTCTTTGGGTCTGTGTAAGTTCGCTTAGCTCAACAGCAACTTGTTTTTTTACCAATTAGTTTCCCTCAAGATACTGATTGTTTCGACTCTAGCATATTTATAGACTGCACTTAATCATTTTGATGCAGTTGGGAAACTTAACTGATAGAATTTATTATTGTTTCTAAATAGAAATAACGCTAGTGGGTGGTACACGAATTGAGCCCTTTGCCGGTCACAATAATTTGGCGAACTTTATAAAATGAAAATACTTTATGTCGACATGGACAATGTGCTGGTCGACTTCCCTTCTGGGATTGCAAGAGTTCCCGAGCAGATACGTGCCGGCTACGAAGATCGGCTAGACGAGGTGCCGGGAATTTTCGGATTGATGGAGCCCATGCCCCACGCCATAGAAAGCTATGAGTTTTTAGCTCGGCATTTCGACACCTACATTTTGTCAACCGCGCCTTGGCACAACCCAAGCGCTTGGTCAGACAAATTATTGTGGGTGCAAAAGCATCTTGGGCAAGCAGCCTATAAACGATTAATTCTGTCGCACCACAAAAACTTGAATGATGGGCACTATCTGATAGATGACAGAACCAAAAATGGTGCCGATCGCTTTCGTGGCATTCATATCCATTTTGGTACTGCAGATTTTCCGGATTGGCCGTCGGTAGTTGATCATCTAAGAGCGCAAATAAAAACCTGACAAGATCGCGAGGCAGTGACCATGTGGCTTGAGCTGACAACAGATGACTTCGTCAACGCACTAAAACGACTCAAGCCCAAGCGGGGCGGTTCAGTCACTATCTCAAAACTCGAAACACAGATATCCCTGATAGATGGCGAAGCAGTAATCGTTGTCAACGGGGCATTGACGAAATGTCCAGGCGTAGGCGATTGGCGAGGATTTGTTTGTTTGAGTTTTGGTTTTCTACTGCCATTTACCAAGATCAAGCCAAAGACTGAAATGCTTCGTTTGGAGTACACGGACGGCAAGCTAAAAGTCGAGACCGCAAAAATCACTGCAGTTTGGATTGAGACATCTCCTTGGGTAACGAGCCAACTAGCAGAAGCTCATCTCAATAATCTTCTACCTGAAAAGATCAGCTATCGTTTTTGTCCAGCGTGCGGTAAACGAAAAGGCATGGACCTAAAAGACATCACGAATCGCACGCGCCCAACGCAGAGCGAAAAAACTTTGATCGAGATTTACAAGACTACCAAATCTACGCACGGTTGTATCGCATGTGGGCATGGTTGGATCGAAATTGCTTTAGTTTAGATTGACTAGAAATTAATCGATATGCCTTTGTTGCGAAGCTTCAACGATTAGAAAAAAGGAATTTTTAATGACAATGACAGAAGGCGTTCGGATTCGCGCTACTCCTTGTTGCGGAAAACTTTACGCCTCCCCAAATTATGTTTCCATGAATTTTATGTCTTTCGGATTTTGGACTGATGGTTGGCGCGAACATTCCCTTATGCCTAATGAAACTGGATTGCGTCAATGTGCTTGCGGGATTTTTGTAAAGCTTAAAGACATGATAAATATTCGGATTGAAGAAAAATCAGAATTACCTCGAATGGAACAAATCCCTGGTCAATTGCTGCAAGACTGCATTAAGCAAGCCAAAGATGAGGAGATGGAAATATTAGCTCGAATTGCGTATTGGCGTTATGCAAATCACGATTATCGCGATAAATATCGAGCGCATAGGGATGCCGAGGAAGAAGAATCAAAAAAAATATGGAATCTTCTACAAAACCAAACAAATAAATGGTGGAAAAAATTGCTGCGAATTCCTCTTCCTGAGTATAGGCGATCGAGCAATAGTCCATTTACATATCCACCCTTTGAGCCGACCGTTGCTCAGGTAGAGAACATGTCTATTCTTAGTAATATGCTGCTTGACATACAAAAACAGGAACCCGGTAGATACGTTACTACTCTTGCGGAGCTTTACAGGGAACTTGGTAGGTTTGAAGAAGCAAAGGCCCAGATACTATCAATTCCTGAAAATGAAGTAGGAACTACAAGTAGATTAATGACAGATCTAATTGATGAAAAAGAAACAGCCTTGATACGCTATAGAATGTAAAAAACTTAAAATACGAAAATTTATTCTCAGAGTTTTATAACAAAAAAATAAAAAAATAATAAAACCAACTACTTGATGTGCGAGTTAGATGCGCGTTAATTCAATTTTTGCTAGGAGTCTTGAATGCAATGGATGGTTTCTATAAATGAATTAGGTGCGCAGCAAGCTCGGATTCTGGATGACGTATCCACTGATATGTCAAAAACTCACTGGATTGCCGGATATGCAGGAACGGGCAAGACGGTGGTAATTACTCACGCTATTGAGAGATTGGTGGCACGTACGCGAAATACCAGAATTTGTTTTCTGACCTACACCCATGCGCTGAAAGATTTGGTTCATTCAGGCCTTAGCGAAAAGGCGTTGAGTCGAGTAACGACGGAAACGATCGACAGCTTTTCGACAAGTGGCAAGCGCTACGACTACATTCTTGTCGATGAGATTCAGGATGTGACTGAGTCTGCCATTCAGAAGATTTTTTCGCGGGCAGAACATGTCATCGCGGCAGGAGATCCGGATCAATCAATTTACCTTGGAAGGGTTGATCCATCTAGTTTGCGTAAGCTGCTTGGAAATGCACGCAAACATACGCTTAAACATATACAGCGTTTATCATTAAAGACCTTCCAGCTCGCATCCGCAATTTTGCCCGAGGCTGAGATTGTTAAGGGCGCAGAGGTTAAAGGGGAAGGAAATAATGGAAAAGTCATTAAAGGTACTAGCAAAAAAGACGAATTCTTGAAAGTTTATGCGGAAGCGGTTCGCGTTTCATCATTAGAGCAGCCGAGTGCAATTCTATTTCCGAAGCATGATCAAATTCATGAATTTGCCACAGTTGTTGCCGAAGCTAATGGTTGGGGTCGACCGCCAAACCGTGAAAAGCGAGGCCGTATAACCAGCTATGAAGACTTTAATGAATTTTTTCTCGAACGAAAAGCTCCATTGAGATTCCTCGGTAGCAACAATGGTTCGCTACCCGAGAGCGATGAAATTAGGTTGGTTTATTTGATGACCTATTATAGTTCCAAAGGTCTCGACTTTAACAATGTCTTTTTACCCGACCTCACTGCCGATGTGAAACTGGATGCCAAGTGGCGTCACTTGAGCAATGAAGAAAACGAGAGACGTCATTTCTTTGTTGCGATTACTCGGAGTAAGGAGAATGTTTATTTTTCATACCATGGAGAAAGGCACCCACTTTTTGATTACTTGCCTGAGGAATGTATTGAAGATTTTGTCGCGCCAAGAACAACTTTCCGTCGTTCTGTTTGAAACATGAAAAACTATGTGTGTATAACTGCTGGGGAGTGGCGAAATCTCTGTTCAATGGGGAGGATTCGACTTCAAGAAACAAGGGCTGTATCCGTTATGGACCAGATTATTGAGCAAAGCTGTCATGCATTGTTTTCTCTTGCAGCGGACAGATTTTTGCTTGGAGAAACATCAGATTTTTTGATCACTGAGTACAGCTGTCTCCGACCAGAAACTGAGGGGATTCAACCACCTGGCTACGAGATGGGGGTGCGTTGGTTACTGCTTCAAGACGTCGTTAGATTTTTCCCGATACGCGCTGATGACGTTTGGGCTTTTGAAGCTGACGCTCAAAAGGCGCAAGTCGAAGTGTGTGAGGCCTCGTTTGAAAGCCACTGGAACCAGTGGTTTAAAGACCAGCTGGCAGCTCAAGCGTGTATAAATGGTCTGACTTTAAGGCGCGCCTTGGGATTGGAACATTCTTCGGACCCGCAAGAAGTTGTTTCTACCCCTTGGGGCACCTTGGCAAGGCAGATCGCTGTCCCTGATGCTGAAGGTTTAGACGCTTCTGAATTCTCTGCTAACTTCTTGAGGAGTCGCGATCGTCTTTTTGATCTAGTTAGACAGGATTCAGACAGTGGGGCGTTCTTTGTATCTTGCCCAGTTGAATGGATTAATCTTAGATCAGACACAAATATTTTCGACACCGACCCTGAATTTGCGGAGCAAGCGAGTCGCTTGCACGAAAAATATCTGAATGTGACTTTTGAACCATCGCTTCTTCAATTAGAAGATATTAAACAGTTTGAGGTGCTTTTGCTTTCAAAAGCTCCTGAAGCGTTCGCTGGAGCTTGGAGCCCAGCTGTGATCTCACTTTACGTTCGCTATAGCCATAGGATCAGATTTGGTTCAGCATCACCTGACGATATCGTTGCAGTGATCAAAGCGATTGATTCACCCAATAATCATAAAAATGCGGAGTTACTTTCATTTCTTCTGGGAGTTACCCTCGGATCTAACAAGTCGCATTCTCTTGATAGGACGTTGTGTCCGCAACGATTTAAAGTGGACAAGCCTTCAATTAAGTTAATAGCAAAGGATACGCCTAGTGATCCGATGATAAGCCCAGATAAATTGGCATCACTTGTTAAATATTGCCAGGCTAACGATCGGATTTGTCCATTGCCAGACCACTGGAATCAACTTTGGGAGATGCTTCCAGAAAAACAAAGAGATGGTTCTGGATGGATGCCGCCTCTCCCTTTAATTTTGGCAGCGTGGTGGTCTTCGGCGTCTCTGGCTAAGGCAGCTCGGTTGCAGGAGCATATCGAGTGGGCACACAAATATAATGCATTGGATCGTGTCTCGGAATTTTTACGTGCTTTACCTGAAAGCGCTTGGTTTCATGTCGGCGACTAGATCAATTCAAAAAATTAACAGCGCCTAGAAACCATGACCCTCTCGCAAAAGACTTCAGATATGAAGATGCTCGAATCAGATTTCGTAGGATTACCACAATTAACACGACAGTTTGTAGAGCGCATAAACTTTTATGGATTGGATCGGGTAAGGATTCATGGGCTGTTCGTGATGCTTGGTCTTTTTGCAGGAGCACCCGATACAAAGAATAGACTCGATGAGTTATTCGAAAAATTAGATTTAGTTATTCCAGTCGACCGTTCAAAAAATATTGATGAAGTTATAGGTCATCTTTATGGAGGGTATGACAGTGCAATTAATGAGTTTTGTTATCGCAGTGGTGCTGAGCTAGAGTTTCGCGAGATAAAAATACCGAACCTTGAGAAAATATTTTATATAGTCGATCTCAAAGACCATGGCTTGTTTGATATAGACGTTGTTTCGATTGAAAGACTTGCCGATGCATCTCGTTTATATGATGCTTTTATTGCTGATATTGGACGCCAAACAGTAATCGAAAATGCAAGTTTGATCGATGCATTTAGTTGTGGAATGTTCCAGATACTCCTTCATGCAAAAAGTGATGTTTTTGGTTCAAGGCAAATTGCTGAGCTAATTAAATCATGCCTACCACTGATTTTCTCTCAATATTTCAGTACGCTGCAGAATAATCAAGTTGAATATTTCCTCGGTCTTGAGCTTGGCCAGGTGCCGCTATTACCTTTAATGAGTTCGATGGAACTGAATTATGCAAAGCAGATGTGGGGGTTTCAATCAAGTCTCTTCTACCGTGATCAAGAGCCTATAGACGGCGTTGATGATCTCACAGTACAGGCTTGGCACTCTTGGGTACTAGAAAATGCCCAAAAGTTTGACATCGACTATCCCATTGAACTAATACCATTCAGTCTATCTAATGTCACTTTATTAGATATTCCCCAGTGGATGTCTGTCATTGCAGATTTTAATAGCTGTGATTCATACATTAACAAAACATGGGGATACAGTGCGGCGTCGCTGGGCAATAACATTGAGACACTTGAGTACAAAGCGCTTTTAGTCCATTTAGTTTATGCCTCATTAACTAGTACTAGAGAGCGAGTTCATTAAAATGCATAACATTGAAATGACTGAAGTTTCTGAGGATTTCGCTCGTTGCTGGAATGCCGCAGGTTTGCGTATTCAAAATCAAGCGCAAGGGCCATTGCAAAGTTGGCTTCGCGCTCATCTTAACCCACCATTTTTAGAGCATCTATCGTTTCGCCTTGGTAATCAGCTGTTCTATATTCAGGTTGAGGATGTTGATGGCGTGCTTGAAACACCGGGAAGTCTAGAAGGATTGCTTGCAATTGCAGATGGGTGTGCCGGTCATGCTTGTCTAATGCCCATGAAACGTATTGGGCTTGACTGGGAGCCAACGGAAAGTGGGTGGGGGCTAATTGATGCACGGACTCGCATGCCTGTTAGCCCACCAGCGTTGATTACTGACCAGAATTTAGTTATGACTGATTGGGAGTTGCAAGATCTTGCAGTACAAGTAGTTAGAGACCAAACTGCAAAAGAAGGTCATAAGCTGATGTCGTGGAATGGTGATCCGGGAGTTAATCCTTCATTATGGTTTGTGGGTCCTTCTGGTGGCCCTGAGTGGGTGATAGTTCGAGCCGTACGCTATCCATTGACGCAAGCTACTGAGCCCGCAAATACCGCTGAACTTAAATCGCACTTCGACAAGATGGGCTTCCCAGGTCACTTTGCTTCTGTTGCAATTGCGAGTGCTGATGATCCGTTTGATCCTGATGCTGAAAGAAATGGAAATTTCATCCCTCTTTATAGGGGATGCGCAATGCATATCCGCTATGAGGGACTTCGTTCTTTGAAAGCGAAGTAATTTTAGTTAAATCCAAAGTGCGCGGCCTGCTTTTGCCAATCTATAGGAAAGGGCTCCATCAAATCCTTCATGGTTAGCCGAGCAGGACCCTTGCCGTCTAAGATTGCTTCCACAATTTTTGGTGATAAGTAGGAAAGACGCAGTACTCTGCTGACATACGACGGATTAATTTTTTCTGCTGCTGAAAGATCTTCAATCGAAGTGAATTTTCCTTCGTAAAGCATACGTTGCCAACGAAAGCCACGCACTAACAGTTTCACCATTGAGTTATCTATCGTTGCACCTCTTCGGACAACACCGCGACTTCCGTCTGGTAGGACTATTACTGTCTTCCCCGCTCGCGCACGAAACGTCATCGGAATATGAGTCATTTCACTTTCTAAAAAATCTTTATTCATGCTGCCTCACGATATTGCGTTTGAGTTATTGATTCACGTAATAATTTCGGCATCCCCTTTGCGTGCCATT
>JAIXQK010000133.1 GCA_027485795.1 Oxalobacteraceae bacterium | reverse complement strand
TGCCTATTTGGAATTGCTCCGAGTGGAGGTTACCGCGTTTCACCGTAACTGAATACGCTCGTCTCTGTGGCCCTATTCCGCGCCTCACGGCGGACGGCCGTTAGCCGTCACCCTGCTCTGTGGAGTCCGGACCTTCCTCCCGCAATCTCGCGATCGCCAGCGACTGTCTGGCCTGCTTCACGACTTTGATTGTATCGCTTTCACCGTTATCCCTGCCGAAACCACTATAGAAGAACCCGTCGCATCGAATCGGTACAGAACCGGTCCGCTGCGAGCCAGTGGACGATCTCTTTGGCTAACCAGACTTTCCAGAAAGCGCCTATGAAACGAATCTCCGAAAATCCTACTGAACTTCCGGTGAGAGAAACCCTAACCGGCGATGCACAAGATCGACATCACGCTCCGCCTGCTCCGATACCGCAGGCTTCGCCGGAGATGCACACGCGCATCGATCAACGCGGAGAACTCAGCGATGCGTGGATGAGAGGACTTCAACCACCGGACATCGATGAGGAAGATTCTTGGGATGAATGTACCCGCAGCGTTGAACAAGAGGATAGGGAAGATGCAGGCACAGGCAACTTCACGCGATCGAAGCTCTTCATCAGAAATACCGATGCACACCAGGAGGACTGGCCCAACCTTTTGCCAGGAGATACGAAAGTAACTTCCCTGACGATCGAATGCCAGCTGGACATATCGGACCCCTGGGAGGCGTTCTCATCGCTTTTCGCGGCGCTGCGAAACAACCTCGGGTTGAAAAAAATTTTCATCGATGCCCGAGGTGCCACAAGCGAACAGGCCTCCACCAAGACTTTCCCGCTCAGCGCTCTGTGCGATGCACTACGCGACCATCCTCGCATCGAGGAAGTATTCATTGATGAATTACTGACCCCGCTGAATACAAGCCTGAATCATGAACTACAGGCCTCCCGCTCAAAGCTCAGGCATTTGTCCCTGAAAATTTCACGAAGTCAGCAGGAACTCGATCAGTTTGCAGAAGCCTTACAGAAAAACTCTTGGCTCAAATCCATCCGACTGACATTCGATGCCGATAGCGCCACAGACTGCTACATACTATGCACAGCACTGCGCAATCACCCGACACTGCAAACTGTTCATATCAGACTACCGCAAAGCATCTCCGCATCCGAAGCGCTAATACACTCCGCATCGCACATTCCGTTACTACGAAAACTTACTTTCGAAGGTATTGATGACCAGCATGTCATCATGATTGCAGCGCTCATTGCAAACGCAAAAACTCTAAGAAAGCTCAATCTGCAATCGATAAATTTTTCGGATTCTGCTAAGCGAAAAATTGAATCCGCACTTTTACAGAACTTCTCTATTAAACATTTTTATTTTTCTGAGAGTCGCAACGGCTTAACAAGTGAGCTCGCCAATATGCGTCTTGGCAAGGCATCAAAATACGTTACTGACAGAAATGAAAAGCTAACGACTTTATATGCACCACTTCAAGCTGGTTACGGTATTTCCGCTGGCATGGAGATTCTCGGTAAACCAGAATTTAGAAATGCCATCTTGCCTGTCGAAATAGGCGCCTTGATTGCCAGAGAAGTCGCCATACATTTGCCACCGGAGCAAACTATAGAGATTTTCCGGTCCCTGTCGCTCTGACCTGTGCTAGCAACCGCTCGAACAAAGTCGCGCTTCAACGGAAGCACGGCTTTCGCTTTTCCAGGAATGCAGCAAACGCTTCCTTCGCATCCGGACCATTCAGCATACGCATGAAATGCTGCATCTCTGTCTGCATCGCTGCGGCGACTGGCGTCTGCAGGTCGGTTTTCATCAGTTGCTTGGTCACGCGCAGCGACTCGGCGGGCAATGCTGTGAGCTTTGCAGCTTGTGCGTGAACGAAGGTCATCAGGTCGTCGGCAGGCAGTACGCAATTCACAATACCCATCTTTTCCGCCTCATGCGCATCGAAGGCTTCGCCGAGCAGCAGCTTTTCCGCTGCTCGCTGATAACCGGCAACGCGCGGCAGTAATACGCTGGAGGCGAACTCCGGGCACAGCCCCAACTGCGAGAACGGCATCGCGAATTTCGCATTGTCGGCTGCATAAACCAGTTCGCAATGCAGCAGCAGCGTGGTGCCGATGCCGATCGCCAGACCCGGTACCGCGGCAATCACCGGCTTGGCGGTGGTGCGCAGCGCGTTCATGAATTGTGTGACCGGACTATCGTCACCCTGAGGCGGGCTCTGCAGGAAATCTTCGAGATCGTTGCCGGCGGTGAAGCAGTTGCCGTCGCCGGTGATTACGATCACGCGTACTGCATCATGTCCGTCCGCTTCCTTCAACGCATCGGCAGCGGCCTGATACATCGCGGCCGTTATCGCATTCTTCTTTTGCGGACGATTGAACGCTATCGTCGCAATCGCACCATCGATCTCGAATCGGATCATGCTCAGACTCTCTCGAAGATACCGGCCGCACCCATACCGGTGCCAACGCACATGGTCAGCATGCCGTACTTCAGCTTGCGACGGCGTAGCCCGTGAATGACGGTCGCCGCGCGGATTGCACCTGTGGCACCCAAGGGATGCCCAAGCGCAATCGCACCACCGAGTGGATTTACTTTAGCGGGATCAAGTCCGAGATCGTTGCACACTGCGAGTGCTTGTGCGGCGAAGGCTTCATTCAATTCGATCCAATCCAACTGGTCTTGCATGAGACCGGCATGTTTCAATGCGACCGGTATCGCTTCCTTAGGGCCAATGCCCATGATTTCTGGCGGCACACCGCGAATCGCAAACGACATGAAGCGTGCCAAGGGCGTCAAATTGAATTGCTTGAGAATTTTTTCGCTCACTAGGATCAATGCACCAGCACCATCCGAGGTCTGCGAGCTATTACCAGCGGTGACACTGCCTTTCGCAGCAAATACTGGCTTCAATTTTGCCAGCCCCTCGAGCGTAGTATCAGCGCGTATACCTTCATCTTGAGTAATGGTTCGGGTCTTGATGTCGATTTCACCGGTGGCAAGGTTAGGAAACTTCTCGATCACTTCGACTGGCGTGATCTCTTCCGCTCGCTCACCATGTTCAATCGCAGCGACTGCACGCCGATGCGATTCAACCGCGAAGGCGTCTTGCGCTTCCCGCGTGATCTTCCATTGCTGCGCGACTTTTTCTGCGGTCAGGCCCATGCCGTAGGCCATGCCGATATTCTCGTCACGGAAAATACCGGCATTGAATGATGGGTGATAGCCCATCAGCGGTACCACCGACATTGACTCAACACCTGCAGCAATCATGACATCCGCCTCACCGGTACGAATACGATCAGCCGCCATCGCAACCGCCGTCAAACCGGAGGCGCAGTAGCGGTTGACAGTGACACCGCCCACGGTTTTCGGTAATCCAGCCAGTAGCACCGCCATACGCGCGACGTTCAAGCCTTGCTCCGCCTCGGGAAACGCGCAACCGACAATCGCGTCTTCGATGGTTGCCGGGTCGAGTGTGGGCACCTGTGCCAACGCTGCCTTGAGTGTGTGAACGAGCAGGTCATCCGGGCGCATATGGCGAAATACACCTCGAGGCGCTTTACCAATCGGCGTACGGATGGCAGACACGATATAGGCGTCTTGCAGTTGTTTGCTCATTGAATTGTCCTTTTCTTTTCAGAGGACGCTGCGCGCCCCTATGGGCCAGCGTCTTTACCTGCGGATCGTCGAATTAGTTTCGTACCGGCTTTCCAGTCTGAAGCATGCCCATGATGCGCTCCTGCGTCTTCGGATGAGCGAGCAAAGAAATGAATGCAGCTCGCTCACGATCCAACAGCCACTGTTCAGAGACGCGACTGCCTGGCTCGACATCGCCACCACTTACCACCTCGGCAATCAACTCACCGATATGCATGTCGTGTGCAGAGATGAAACCACCGTCGCGCATGTTGACGAGTTGCGCCTTGATGGTTGCGCTGCCGTAGCGGCCAGTAACAGGAATCAACGAAGCGAGTGGCGGGCGATAGCCCGCATCTGCTAATGCCAGCGCCTGTGTGCTCGCAACATGCAGCAACTCATGCGGATGCAGCACAATGACATCGCCTTTCGACAGGTAACCCATCTTCTTCGCTTCAAGGGCAGATTTTGATACCGCTGCTGTCGCTGCATGCATGTAACGCTGCTTCAGGAACTGCAATATATCGTTGCCCTTGGCTTCGCGCGCAGAGCGCAGCGCAATTTCTTTCAAGCCGCCACCTGCGGGTACCAAGCCAACACCGACTTCCACCAAACCGGTATACGACTCGAGCAACACCACACGTCGGCTGGCATGCATCATCAACTCGCAGCCACCGCCCAGCGCCAATCCACCAACAGCAGCCACTACCGGTACATTGGCGTACTTCACCCGCATCATCGCGTTTTGAAAGCGTGCCACGAAAGGCTCGATCGCATTTGCGCCGCCTGACATGAATAGCGGCAACATGGACTGCAGATCTGCGCCCGCCGAAAACGCACCACCTTCAGCGGAGTCCGCGTGCCAGACCACCAATGCGCGATAGTTCTGCTCTGCTTCATTAATGGCTCGCTCCAGACCGGTGATTACCTCCGGGCCCAGCACATGCAGCTTGGTCTTGGTCGAGAATATAAGCACGCCATCGTTCTGATGCCACAGACGTACCGCATCATCTTCATGTACCGTGGTACCGGCACTGCGACCGTGCGGCGTACTCGATCCCACCAAGGGGGCACGAAACAGTTGTCGTGCATATACCGGTAAGTCAGCGCGCGGCACATAGGCCTTGTGCGATGCTGACCAAGAGCCTGCTGCGGAATGCACGCCATCGCGACCATCAAATACCCACTCAGGCAAAGGTACCTTCGACAGTGCGTGACCCGCATCGATGTCTTCCTTCACCCATTGCGCAACCTGCTGCCAACCGGCAGCCTGCCATAGCTCGAATGGCCCCTGTTGCCAGCCAAAGCCCCAACGCAATGCAAAGTCGAGGTCGCGCGCGTTATCTGCCACTTCAGCAAGATGCACTGCGATGTAGTGAAAGCTGTCACGGAAAATCGCCCATAAGAACTGGGCTTGCGGATGCGTCGAATCATGCAAAGCCTTGATCCGCTTCGCCGGATCTTTTTCTTTCAGAATCCGAACAATCAGCTCATCCGCTTTTGCTCCTGCTGCGACATAGTCATTGCTGGTAGCGTCATAGCGCAGAATATCTTTGCCGACCTTCTTGAAAAAACCCGCACCAGTTTTTTGTCCGAGCCGGCCATCGGCAATCAATTTCGCTAAGGCAGCGGGTGGCTGATAAAGCGAATGAAAAGGATCCTGGGGCAGCTTGTCAGTCATAGTGCGAATGACATGACCCAAGGTATCAAGACCCACCACATCAGCGGTCCGGAAAGTGCCCGACTTGGCACGCCCGAGTTTTGCGCCGGTCAGGTCATCGACCAGTTCGTAGCTGAGGCCGTATTTTTCAGCTTCATGCATCGTGGCCAGCATGCCGAATACACCAACACGATTAGCAATGAAGTTCGGCGTATCAATTGCTCTCACCACACCCTTGCCGAGTGTGCTGGTTAAAAATGTTTCCAGCTGATCGAGAATGGTGCCCTGCGTCGCTGCAGTCGGAATCAGCTCAACCAAGTGCATATACCGCGGCGGATTAAAGAAATGCACCCCGCAGAAGCGGCCACGCAATTCATCCGGCAGTGCGCTGGCCAGCTCGGTGATGGATAAGCCGGAGGTGTTGGTCGCGAAAATCGCCTGCGGCGCAATATGTGCACCTATCTTTGCGTACAACTGATGCTTCCAGTCCATACGCTCGGCGATTGCCTCAATGATCAAGTCGGCCTGTAGCAGTTTATCGAGATGATCATCGAAATTTGCTGTCTCGATCAACTCGGCTTGGGTCGCATCAGCTAGCGGCGCAGGGCTGAGTTTTTTCAAGTGCTCGATGGCTTGCGTCGCCAGAGCATTACGCGGTTGGCCTTCTTTACCTGGCAGGTCAAATAGGATCACCGGTACGCGCGCATTGATACAGTGCGCGGCGATTTGCGCACCCATCACGCCCGCGCCGAGTACAGCGACTTTTTTTACGATGAAATTAGACACGAAATAAAACTCCCGACGATGGATATCTTTGATTCATCATGGATTCCGGCCTACGCCGGAATGACCCTGAAAAATTTCACTGCACTGCAATGGTCATGAAACTGCCTACCGGTTGAAGCTATCGCTTGTAGCGCTGATTTCTATTTGGTCGATGTCGACTTGCGCCGGAATGACGGTCCTACCATGACCGCGCTACGGCTTGGCTTGTAAGCCAATCCGGTTCGGCAGGCGCAACGTATGTGTTGCGAATCCCCTGCCTTACCCCGGCGCAGGCCGCGATCCCGTGTTTTTCTCACTTCCTCAGAACAAATGCTCATCCATCGCCATCAGGCTTTGCGAACCTGATCGCGCCTGCCGAATCAGCATCGCTGTCTCTGGCAGCAGTCGCGCAAAATAAAACCGCGCAGTAGCCAGCTTCGCTTTGTAAAAATCATCGCCAGTATTTTCTTTTTCAAGCGCGATGTTCGCCATGCGCGCAAAGAAATAGGAAAACACCAAATGCCCCACCACTCTCAGATAAGGCACCGCAGCGGCACCAACTTCGTCGCGGTTCATGAACGCCTTCATGCCGATCTCCATCGACAATTTGCCGACCTTGTCGCCAATATCCGCCAGCGGCGTGATGAACTCCGACATTTTCTCGTCGGTACCATGTTGCTCGACAAAGGCCTTGATCTGATCACCAAACTTACGCAGCTTCGCGCCATTATCCATCAGCACTTTGCGACCCAGCAGATCCAGTGACTGTATGGTGTTGGTGCCCTCATAAATCATGTTGATGCGCGCATCACGCACATACTGCTCCATGCCCCACTCGGCTATATAGCCATGGCCACCATATACCTGCAGCGCCTCGGAGCAAGCGATCCAGGCGTTATCCGTCAGAAACGCCTTCACCACGGGCGTCAGTAACGAAACTTCATCTGCTGCTTCTTTGCGCACCTCAGGATCGGGATGGCTCAACTCACGGTCGATCAGTAGCGCGACGTAGGCAGTAAAAGCGCGACCGCCCTCGGCATAGGCACGCGCAGTCAGCAGCATGCGACGTACATCCGGATGCACGATGATAGGGTCGGCCGGTTTGTCTGCAGCTTTGGGTCCAGTCAGGCTACGACTTTGCAAACGATCGCGCGCATAGGCTGCTGCATTTTGATAGGCGACTTCCGTTAGCCCAAGCGATTGCATGCCGACGCCAAGCCGCGCTGCATTCATCATGACGAACATCGCATGCAGGCCACGATTCGGCTCACCCACCAGCCAGCCGGTCGCGTCATCCAAGCTAATTTGGCAGGTCGCGTTGGCGTGGATACCCATCTTGTGCTCGATCGCGCTGCAGTAAATGCGGTTACGCTCACCCGGTGCGCCACTAGCATCCGGCAGGAATTTGGGTACGACAAATAGCGAAATGCCTTTGGTGCCGGCTGGCGCGTCAGGTAATCTGGCCAGTACCAGATGCACGATATTGGGCGCCAGATCATGCTCACCGGCAGAGATAAAAATCTTGCTGCCGGATAGGTGATAGCTGCCATCTGGCTGCGGTGCTGCCTTGCTCTTCAACATGCCTAGATCAGTACCGCAGTGCGGTTCGGTCAGGCACATGGTTCCGGTCCACTCGCCGGATACGAGTTTTGGCAGATAGAGCGCTTTCTGTTCCGCCGTGCCGTGTGCGTGTAAACACTCATAGGCGCCGTGCGACAAGCCGGGGTACATGGTCCAGGCTTGATTAGAGGCATTGAGCATCTCGTAGAACGCATTGTTCAGCGTGATCGGCAGACCCTGCCCACCAAATTCCGGGTCGCAGGCCAGCGCCGGCCAGCCCGCCTCGACATACTGTCGATACGCCTCTTTGAAACCTTTGGGCGTTGTGACGCTATGGTTGGCGGGATCGAAATGACAGCCCTCGCGGTCACCCGAATGATTCAAGGGAAACAGCACCTCAGCGGTGAATTTGCCACCCTCTTCAAGCACCTGATTAATCGTGTCCCCATCAAGCTCCGCATGCGCCGGTAATTGCGCGAAGGTTTGCTCAACCTGCAGCAGCTCATGTAAAACGAATTGCATATCGCGCAGCGGTGGATGGTAGCGGGGCATGCGGCTCTCCTGAAGCTAAGGATGAATAGGTAGCATTGTATTCACTTGAATAGCACCGAAGAGTAGCGTGACCGACGACTGCCGTGGGCCTTGGCTCGCAGTGCGATGTCTTGTTGATGCGCTAGTTGATTCGCTTGGCTAGCTACGCGAACGATCCAGCTGCCGACGGTCACGTTTGGTCGGGCGGCCATGAATCGCATCGGCGGGCTCGGTATAAAGCCGGCGGCGCTCGGCCAGCTGGCGTTGCCGCTGTAGCCCCTCCGGCGTCTCCTCATACAACTGCCGTGCGACCGTTGCCGAGCCACGCTTGTCCGATAACGCTAGGACCCGCACTTGCCACTCGGTGCTGCCGTTATCAATGTCCAGCAACTCGCCTGGCTTCAGGCTACGTGCAGGTTTGCAGCGATCGCCATTCACCCTTACTCGACCACGCTCAACCGCCTCCGATGCCAGTGAGCGGGTCTTGAAGAAGCGGGCTGCCCACAGCCATTTATCAATTCGGGTTCCGTCCATAATCTTGATGGTAGTGCTTAGCGGGTATAGCTGCCAAGCGTCAGCGCCTGTAACACCACGCGGTACAAGCCATAAGCAAAACGATTCCACAGGCGACGCGGCAGTGATAGTCGCGCAACATCGTCGTCGGTAATGGTCACGCCTTCGGCGACTGCTGCGCGGATCATGCCCTGTAGCGATGCCGCGAAGCCGACGTCGCGGACGACAATATTCGCCTCATGATTCACAAACAGTGAAAGCCCGTCAAAATTACTCGACCCCACTGTTGCCCACTCGCCGTCAATCACGGCCAACTTGCCGTGTAACTGAGTACGTCGGTACTCAACAATCCGGACACCGGCGCGCACTAGCCGAGGATAGAACGACTGCGCGACGGCATCTTGCATCGCGAACTGCCCAACCCCAATCAATAGCACTACCTCGACGCCACGCTGGGCCGCATGCACCATCGCCTTGCGCAGCTTGCGGCCTGGTGCAAAGTAAGGCGTCACCAACAAGGCACTGCTGCGCGCTCGCCCAAGCGCCTGAAGCAGCGCGCGTTGTATTGCCTTACGGTTACGCAGATTGTCGCGAACCACAAATGCGGCCTCGGCGACTTCCACTGCGCGCCATGCTTGACGACTACTCACATACTGACGAAAACTTTCCAATCGCGTCCGTAGGGGCCTCGGTCCGAGGCGCTGCCATTGCGCTAGGACTTCGGCATGAATCGTTTGCACTAATGGGCCGCTGACGCTGACTGCAAAGTCCCAGCGAGCTGCCGGCAAGGGTTCGGCACTACCGTCATCCGTGATCCAATCGTCATTGATGTTTAGCCCACCCAAGAAAGCAATGCGCTGATCGATGACAGCAATCTTGCGATGCATACGCACAATGCCGCGTTGAAACCATGGATTGAATGCGAGCAATCTCACACCCGCTGGTTCAAGCTCAGCGCGTAGTTGTGCAATGGTGTCATCGCCCGTACCCAGCCAGTCCACCACTAGCTGTACCGACACACCGCGACGCACAGCACGTAGGAGTGCAGCCTTTACCCGCAAACCGGTCGGATCAAGTGCGAAGATGTAGGTCTCGATGTAGATCTCGCTGAGTGCGCGATCACACGCACTAATCAGCGCAGGGAAAAACTGCTCGCCTTGATGTAGTAGCGAGAGCTGATTGCCGTGGCTGTAACTAGCCGTCCGCATGCTCGATCGTGTGCTGTGCGTCGGTCGTGGTGCTATCGTGCGATGGGTGCAAGGTCAACTCTGTAACGAGTGGCGCATGATCCGACAATCGCGCCCAGCTCGGTCCATACAGCACCTTAGCCTCCAGTACTTCGAAGCCACGCACATAGATGCGATCCAGTTGGAGCATCGGCATTGCCGCCGGAAACGTACGCGCTGGCGCCTTGCGTGGGCCACGTCCGGCCAGCCGTCGAAGATAGCTGCCAAAACGCGACGCGGGTAGCTGTCGATCAAATACCTCCGTCACACCCAGCCGGTCACGTAAGTTTTCGGATAGTGAATTGGTCCAGTCGTTGAAGTCCCCCGCAATCAACAGTGGCGCATCCGGCGGCGCGCTAGCACATACAGCGTCGATCAGCGCCTCGGTCTGACGCAAGCGGCTAACAGCGAATAAACCCAGATGGATCACATAGCAATGAATCGCCAGAGTATCGACCGTCACCACACAATGCAAAATCCCACGTGACTCGAAGGCATGATCAGAAACATCATGATTACGCACCGCGGCAATCGGGAAATTCGACAGCAAGGCGTTGCCGTGATGCCCATGGTCATACACGGCATTCTTGCCATAGGCGCTATGCTGTTCATCGCCCGCGAGAAATTCATGCTGACCTTGCGAAGGCCAGCTTGCATGTTTGAGTGCCAGCAGATCATGTCTGCCCTGCACTTCCTGCAAAAAAACAATATCTGCCGCGATACCCGCCAGTGCCTGCTTTATGCCATGCACACGCGGTCTGCGGCCCAGCGCGCTCACGCCTTTGTGAATGTTCCAAGTCGCAATGCGAAGTTTCATGAAGCAGTGTCAGGCGGCATAGCGAGGCAATTGCAATATCGCCTCGGCATTGGAAGGCGAGAAGCAGCGATCGGCAGCCTCACGCCAGGGTAACCAGCAATACTGCAGATGCTCGCGCGGCGCCAAGGTGATCGAGATCTCACGCGGCACGCACAGCCCGAATACATGCTCGGTATTTTGCGTCACACCCGGTGCATAGCGATGACGCCATGCGGGGTAGATGGTGTAGACATTCGATAGTTGCCAATCACGCAGATTGGTGACCGGTACCTGTGCATCCCCGATGGTGATACCAGTTTCTTCTTGCACCTCACGCACTGCAGTCAGATGCAGCGCTTCATCGATCGCATCTTTGGATCCGGTCACGGACTGCCAGAAACCCGGCTTGTCCGCGCGCTCGATCAGCAGCACTTGCAGATCGATACTGTGGATCACGACCAGAACAGATTCGGGGATTTTGTAGGCAACCATGGCTTGATTATCTCCGCTTTACCTGATCGGTGTTGTCTGGACCGTAGGTAAACCGCATCAGGGTAAGCATGGCCATGATTGCGCCGGGGTGAGGCCGCCCCACCCCGGCAATGCAGCGCCGTCAATGACGGAAACGTGCAACGCTCAGCTTTTGACCGCTGGCTCCGTCGCACGCAGGCGAATATGCAGTTCTTTCAATTGCTTTTCGTCGACCTCGCTTGGCGCTTGCGTCAGCAAACATTGCGCACGCTGGGTCTTGGGGAAAGCGATCACGTCGCGAATAGATTCGGCGCCGGTCATCATGGTCACCAAACGATCAAGACCAAACGCAAGCCCGCCATGGGGTGGCGCACCGTACTGCAGCGCATCGAGCAAGAAGCCGAACTTGATGCGTGCCTCATCGTCAGCAATCTTGAGTGCCTTGAACACTTTGCTCTGCACATCAGCGCGATGGATACGTACCGAACCACCGCCCAGTTCCCAGCCATTCAGCACCATGTCATAGGCTTGCGCAATAGCGCGTCCCGGTGCAGAGTCGATGAATTCTTCATGCCCCGCTTTTGGTGCGGTGAAGGGGTGGTGCAATGCGTTCCAACGATTTTCGTCTTCGTCATGTTCGAACATCGGGAAATCGACCACCCACAGCGGACGCCAGCTCTCGTCGAACAAGCCATGCTGACGGCCAAAGTCGCTGTGACCCACTTTCACGCGCAAGGCGCCGATCGCATCATTGACGACCTTGGCTTTGTCCGCACCGAAGAAAATCAGGTCACCGTCTTGCGCACCAGTGCGCTCGAGGATCTGCTTCAATGCTGCATCATGAATGTTCTTCACGATCGGCGACTGCAGGCCGTCACGACCTTTCGCAATTTCATTGATCTTGATGTACGCCAGGCCCTTTGCGCCATAGATCGCGACGAACTGCGTGTACGCATCGATCTCGGAACGCGGCATCGCGGCACCACCCGGCACACGCAGACCGACCACGCGGCCGTTATCCATGTTGGCCGCGCCGGAGAAGACCTTGAACTCGACATCTTTCATCGCATCGGTCAGCTCGGTGAACTCGAGCTTGACGCGCATATCGGGTTTATCAGAGCCGTACATGGCCATCGCGGTCGCGAAGTCCATCACCGGGAACGGGTTTGGCAGCTCAACGTTCAGCACGTTTTTGAACACTCCGCGAATCATGCCCTCGAACATGTCGCGAATTTCCTGCTCAGTCATGAACGAGGTTTCACAATCGATCTGGGTAAACTCGGGCTGACGATCCGCGCGCAAATCTTCATCGCGGAAGCACTTGGTGATCTGATAGTAACGGTCAAAGTTGGAGACCATCAGCAGCTGCTTGAACAGCTGCGGCGACTGCGGCAGCGCAAAGAAATGGCCCGCGTTAACGCGTGATGGCACCAAATAATCGCGCGCGCCTTCGGGCGTGGACTTGGTCAGCATCGGTGTTTCGATGTCGATAAAACCATTCGCGTCGAGGAATTTGCGCACCTCCATCGAAACACGATAGCGCAAGCGCAGGTTGTGCTGCATCTGCGGCCGACGCAGGTCAAGTACGCGGTGAGTGAGACGCGTGGTCTCTGACAAGTTGTCGTCGTCAAGCTGGAATGGCGGTGTCACCGAAGCATTCAATACCTCGAGTTCATGGCACAGCACCTCGATCTTGCCCGAGGTGAGGCCGGCATTCTCGGTGCCCGTTGGGCGCGCACGCACCAAGCCGGTGATGCGCAAGCAGTACTCGTTACGGACCGCTTCGGCTACTTTGAACATGTCGGCCCGGTCGGGATCGCATACGACCTGCACCAAACCCTCACGATCACGCAGATCGATAAAGATGACCCCGCCATGATCGCGGCGGCGGTGTACCCAGCCGCACAAGCTGACGATTTGGTCCATCTGCGCCTCGGAGGTCAGGCCGCAGTAATGTGTACGCATAGACATGAGTGAATTCTCGACAGATCAGAAGTATTAGTGGCTGTTCGGCGTTGGGGCCGTCGGCGCTGTAGGTAGTTTTTTGTCAGATGGCGCGACTACGCCCATCGATACGATGTATTTCAGCGCCTCGTCGACACTCATCTCGAGTTCGACCACATCAGAGCGCCGCAACATCAGAAAAAAACCGGACGTCGGGTTAGGCGTGGTCGGCACATACACGCTGACGTAATCACCTTGCAGATGATTTTTGACATCGCCGCCCGGTACGCCGGTTTGAAATGCGATGGTCCAGACACCCTCGCGCGGATACTGCACCAGCAGCGCCTTGCGAAATGCATTGCCACTAGAGGACAGCAGCGTATCTGAAACTTGTTTGACGCTGGAGTAGATCGAGTTCACCACCGGGATTCGCTGCAACAGCAACTCCCAAATCCGAAGCACGCGATTGCCGATAATGTTCTGCGTCACCAGACCCGTCACGAACACGATCAACAAGGTGACCATGGTGCCGAAGCCGGGCAAATGGAAACCAAACAATGATTCCGGACGCCACTCGGGTGGCAGCAGTACCAAGGAACCGTCCAAGGTACCCACGATCAGGTTGAGCACCCACAGTGTGATGACCAGTGGTACCAAAACCAGTAAGCCGGTAATGAAGTATTTGCGCATGCGCTGCTCGCTTAGGCCGCAGAAGCCGAACTCGCACCAGAGCTATCGCTGCTGCTGGCGGAACTGGCAGAGGATGATGTGGTACTGCTGGCATTGCTGCTCACATTGCTACTGGCAGCATCGCTGCCACCCGCACTGTTACCAGTGGCGGGCGTGTCGGTGGCAGCGTTGGCACCCTCGCTCTTGTTCGCGTCATTGGTGCTGGGCTTGCCCGTGTTGGATCCATTCCGAAAATCGGTCACGTACCAGCCGGTACCCTTCAGCTGAAAACCAGCGGCGGTCAGTTGTTTTTTGAATTTCGCCTCGCCGCAGGCGGGGCAATCAGTCAGCGGCGCGTCAGAGATTTTCTGCAGCGCGTCTTTCGCGAAGCCGCAAGCTTCGCAGCGGTAGGCGTAGATCGGCACAAGCTTTCTCCCTGCGGATTTTCGAAAACCCTCGATTATAGGGGGTTTTCGCAGGAGACAGCGGTGCGCCCGGCTGGCGCGCACTGTCGATACCGATGCCTGAGGCGGCTGCAACCGCCTTCAGGTAGCTCAAGCGGGCTGGTGTTCGGGTTGCTGACCCATCCACTGCGGGGCAAGCGAGCCGAGGATCATGCCGAAGAAGGCTACCAGCAGGCCAACCAGTTGCGGCGGCCAGATCGACTCAGCGCCGAAGACCTCCATCAAGACCCACGACAGTAAGCCTCCGATCACCGATACCAAGGCGCCCTGCGTGGTGGCCCGTTTCCAGTACAAACCCATCACCAGGGGAATGAAGGCGCCAACCAAGGGTACTTTGTAGGAATTGCCCACCATCTCGTAAATCGGCATGCCCTGTGACATGAGCGCAAAGGTGGTCACGATAATCGTGAAACAAAACACCACGACACGTGTCGTAAACAGCAGCTGCTGGTCATTCATCGGACGCATTTCGCGAATGATGTTCTCGGTCAGCGTCACGCTCGGCGCTAGCAACGTGCCGCTGGCGGTTGACATGATGGCCGATAGCAGCGCGCCAAAGAACATGATCTGAGCAATCAGTGGGGTGTCGCGCAGAATCAAGGTCGGCAAGATCAGCTGCGAATCCTCTTCCAACAACGACGCAAACAACTGCGGATCGATTAACTGCGAGGCGTACACCAAAAACATCGGGATGAACGCAATGAAGAAGTAAATCGAGCCGCCGATCACGGCGCCGGAAGCAGCGATGTTTTCATTTCGGGAAGACATGACGCGCTGAAACACATCCTGCTGCGGGATAGAGCCAAACATAATGGTCACCCCCGCGCCAATAAACGCCAGCATGCTCGGCAATGTCATCTCTGGCAAAAAGCGCAACTTACCCGCTGCCGAAGCATGATTGATCACCACGCCCACACCGCCGGCAGCGTCGGCAATGACCCAGGCAATGAAGAACATCCCGGCCACAATCAACAGCATCTGGAATGCATCGGTCAGAGCGACCGACCACATGCCACCAAACAAGGTGTACAGCAGCACAATCGCTGCACCGAGCACCATGCCGTAAGACATCGGGATAGCGCCACCCGTGAGCACGCTGAACACCAGACCCATGGCAGTAATCTGCGCCGACACCCAACCGAGGTAAGAAGCGACAATACACAGCGAGACTATGACTTCTACCGTGCGGTTGTAACGCTGCTTGTAGTAATCGCCGATCGTTAGCAGATTCATACGGTACAGCTTGCGCGCGAAGAACAGTCCAACAAAGATCAGGCACAGCGATGCACCAAACGGATCTTCGACGGTACCGCTCAAACCTTGCTCGGCAAAACGCGCCGGAATACCGAGCACCGTCTCCGAGCCGAACCAAGTTGCAAATACGGTGGCAATCACAACTGGCATGGGCAAAGAACGACCAGCGACTGCGTAGTCAGTCGCACTCCTGACACGCGTCGCGGCGTACAGGCCAATGCTGATCGAGATCAGCAAGTAGACCAGTACAAAGGCCAGCAGAGTATTCATTTGGGCTCCCGGCGGGGCGGATTTATTGCCGCGAAAAAAATGGGGCGATTATAGCCGCGTGATTTCCTCAGCGTGCACGATTTTTCTTGAGCGAATCACGGTCGGCAGACCGAGCGCTTGCTAACGCGTCGGATGAGAACTTTGGCGGCCCTTCATTCGCAAGCGCTCAGGGTGATGCCGGTATTGAAACCTTTAGTCGCCGCCATGCAAGCGGATGAAAAGCTGCACCAGCAAAATGCCCGTGAGGAGGCCGCCGCCGAAGTAAACCACCACACCCAGCAGCAGATTGGTGCGGCGCTGCTCCGAAATGAGGCGTTTGAGCAAAGCGCTGTGATCAGGCAGGGGCTCGGCACGGGTTGACAAGGACTGATGCAGCAAACGGGGCAATGCCGGAAGAATGTGCGCATACTGCGCCGCTTCGAGCTTCAGCTTGTCGAGGAAGCCGCGCCAACCGATCTGCTCCTTCATCCATTGCTCGAGAATCGGCTTCGCGGTCTGCCAGAGGTCGAGATTGGGATCAAGTTGCCGGCCTAGTCCTTCAATATTGAGCAGGGTTTTTTGTAGCAGCACCAATTGCGGCTGTACCTCGATATTGAAACGTCGCGACGTCTGGAATAGCCGCAGCAGCACCTGCCCAAACGAAATTTCAGCCAGTGGCTTGTTAAAGATGGGCTCGCAACAGGCACGCACCGCCGCCTCCAACTCATCAACCCGCGTATCGGGTGGTGCCCATCCAGATTCAATGTGTGCCTGTGCTACGCGACGGTAGTCGCGCCGGAAGAATGCAATAAAGTTTTGCGACAGATAATCTTTGTCGAAGTCGTTCAGCGTACCAACAATGCCAAAGTCGATCGCGATATAGCGTCCAAAAGTCGCTGGGTCGGTCGACACCAGGATGTTCCCCGGATGCATGTCAGCATGGAAAAAACCATGCCGAAATACTTGCGTAAAAAATATCTCGACACCATCGCGCGACAACTTCTGCAAATCAATACCCGCCTCGCTTAGCCGGTCCGTCTGCGAAATCGGAATACCGTACATGCGCTGCATCACAATCACCGATTGAGAACAGTAGTCCCAGTGCATCTTAGGCACCAGTAGTAGCGCAGACTGCTCAAAATTTCGTCGTAGCTGACTACCATTCGCCGCCTCGCGCATCAGGTCGAGCTCGTCATGCAAATACTTGTCGAACTCAGCCACCACTTCACGCGGACGAAGACGTCGGCCATCTTCAGACCAGCGATGCACCCAGCCAGCAATCACTCGCATCAGCGCAATATCATTGTCGATCGCCCGCAATACGCCCGGGCGCAGCACCTTGACCGCGACTTCCGTGCCATCTTTCAGCGTCGCGAAGTGAACCTGTGCAACAGAAGCCGATGCGACGGGTTCCCGTTCAAAGCTTGCGAATAACTGATCTGGGTGCTGCCCGAGCGAGCGCGTAATTTCAGCAATCGCCAGCTCGGAAGGAAAGGGCGGCACACGGTCTTGCAGCAGTGCCAGCTCATCAGCGATGTCGGGCGGCATCAGATCGCGCCGCGTCGACAGTAACTGACCAAACTTGACGAAAATTGGCCCCAACTCTTCCAGCGCGCGCCGCAGCCGCACGCCGCGCGCAGTGGAAAGATCGCGCCAAAAGAAAATGACAGAAATCAGCCGAAATGAAGCAGGCGAACGAACGCCGGACAGCAGAATCTCGTCCAGACCGTAACGCAAGACCACCTGCGCGATCTTCAATACCCGAAACACCTTGGCGATCATGCAGCACCCGATCTGGCGCGCTCGACGCGCTCTATGCGCTTGCTCAGACGCTCTACGTCATCGCGTAGCGCCGCGACGTCAGTGGCGAACGCCTCACCCGCCTGTCGGTAGAGCAAAGTTGGGTTTTCTTCCAGCCAGTATTCGGCCATGTTCTCTGCCAGCGCGCGGGCACCCGTCTTCAGCGTTCCCACCGCATCACGCGCCGCGTGCGCAATCCGTACGGCGGCAATATCACCCACCCAAGGCGCGAGCTCCTCTTCCAGGTCCCACCGCAGCTCCCCCGCCAGTTCGGAAATCGCGCGCGCAAAATCAGCATCGCCACTGATCGTCACATACGAAAAAGCGCGATCCATATCGCTGAGAATCCGCGGCAGGTTGCCGGGCTGTAGGGTGATGGTGACGTTGGGCTCAGACATGACTGCCTGCAGCAAGCCGTCCGTAGCAACTGAAACATCGAGTTGCATGACCCCGATATCGATTCGCGCCACCTTATCAGCGTGCACGGCCAGTTTGCTACGGAGCGAAGGCTGACGCGCCAATACATGATTGATGGCAGCGACCATCGGGCGCACAAACGTGGTCATATTTTTTCGTTGTGGATCCGCGCTCAAAGCTTGGCCCCAACGTGCAGTGCCGCCACACCTGCCGTCAGATTGAAATACTCGACACGCTCCAGACCCGCCTCCTGCATCATCGATTTCAAGGTCTCTTGATCCGGATGCATGCGAATCGACTCAGCCAAATAGCGGTAGCTATCGGCGTCATCAGCAATCTTCTGGCCTAGCCACGGCAGTACCTTGAACGAGTACAGGTCATATGGCTTTTGCAGCGGCGCTGCGACCTTGGAAAACTCGAGTACCAACAGCTTACCGCCGGGCTTCAGTACACGGCGCATCTCAGCCAAGGCCAGTTCTTTGTGCGTCATGTTGCGCAGACCGAAGGCCACCGAAACACGATCGAAGTAATTGTCTGGAAAAGGTAAATGCTCCGCATCACAAATCAAGGTGGGCAGCAACAGCCCTTGGTTGATCATGCGGTCGCGCCCGACCCGAAGCATCGACTCATTGATGTCGGTGTGCCACACCTGTCCACTAGGGCCAGCGCGTTTTGCAAACGCTACAGTGAGATCCCCGGTACCCGCAGCAATATCCAGCACCTTGAAGCCCGGGCGTATGCCGGCTTGCGAGATGGTGAATGCCTTCCACAGTCGATGCAGACCTGCGGACATCAGGTCATTCATCACATCGTAATTAGAAGCGACCGAATGAAAAACCTCGGCTACTTTTTTTACTTTTTGTGCTTCTGGAACTTCCTGATAGCCGAAATGGGTCTGTGACATGGTGTGGGGGATGCTTGTGGCGGTCGGAGGCGGTGACGGATTATACAAATCAACCGCAACCCTTTCCTTGTGTGACCATCGCTACATCGCGGCCGGATTCACGATCATGCCCCGCTGCCTCAAGTCGTCGCAGGTAGTCTTCCCACAGGGCTTCCAGGTTCAGGCAGAAGCTGTGCAGCAAGTCCCATGAATAAATACCGCTGTCATGGCCATCGGAGAATACCGGCCGAATCGCGTAGTGACCCACTGGCTCGATCGCAGTGATCTCGACCAGGCGCTTGCCGGTCTGTAGCGTCTCCTGTCCCGGTCCATGACCACGCACCTCCGCCGATGGTGATAGCACGCGCAGGAACTCGAATGGCAGCGGATAGTTCTGGTCGTCGTAGCTTAGCTCCAGCGTACGCGAGGCTTTATGCAGCGTGATCGACGTGGGAATGGGAGAAGTGCTCACTGCTTGTCCTTCATATAAGGGCGCGAATTAACCCGGAAACTTTGAATGATGCTGCGTAGCGTGGCTCACCTATGGATCCCGGCCTTCGCCGGGATGACAGTTCAACGAGCGATGCTTGGTAAATCTTCAGCCCAACCCACTCCAGAATGCCAGTTCAACGAGCGACGCTTCCTAAATCGTTATCCCGGCGAAGGCCGGGATCCAGTATTGTCGACAGGGCGGCGTAACCGTTAGGGATAAGTAGCCAGCTTTTGCTGCATTTTGGCACGCAATCCATCGATTCGCTCGCGCCTGACTTGCAGTGACGCGGCCTGAGGCGAGCGCTGAGCCTGCCCCCAGACCGGTTGAGGGAAATGCGCATCATCGACGTAGCGCGGGATGATATGCCAGTGCACATGCGGCACCATGTTGCCGAAACTGGCGAGGTTAATCTTCTCTGGCTGCATGACATCACGCACGACTTGCTCGACCTGCCAGAGCACATCCATCAGCAGCATGCGATCGAGTTCGGGCAAATCCGTCACTTCTTTCACATGCGCGCTCCAGATGACGCGGCAGAAGCCGGGGTAGTTCTCATCATCGACCAGAACCACACGAAACTGCGCTGCCTGATGCAGCAATTCACCGCCCGGGCTGGTACAAAGCTCGCAGCGATCTGCACTGTTTTCCGGGATGGCCGTACTCAAACCAGTACCCGCTCGATACCGCCTTCATTGGCGCGCGCGACATACTCAGGCAGCCAATCTTCACCGAGCAGATGACGTGCAATTTCCACCACGATGTAATCCGCTTCCGTATTTGCATCTTCGTCATAACGCGACAGACCCTGCAGGCACGATGGGCAAGAGGTCAGGATCTTCACATCGCCTTTGAAGCCATCAACACGCAATTTGTCTGCTCCCTTGATGATCTCGGCCTCCTTACGAAAACGCACCTGCGTCGAAATATCCGGACGCGTGACCGCCAAGGTACCGGACTCCCCGCAGCAACGATCATTTTTCTCGATCTTCTGTGCGTCCGCAGTAGTAATCAGTGCATTCACCGTCTTCAAGGGATCTTGCTGCTTCATCGGGCTATGGCAGGGATCATGGTAAAGGTAGCGGGTACCGCTGATGCCTTCCAGCTTGACGCCTTTCTCGAGTAGGAATTCATGGATATCCACGATGCGGCAACCCGGGAAGATCTTGTCGAACTCATAGCCCTGCAGCTGATCGTAGCAGGTGCCGCACGATACCACTACAGTCTTTATGTCGAGATAGTTGAGCGTATTTGCCATCCGATGAAACAGCACGCGGTTATCAGTGATAATTTTTTCTGCCTTGTCGTAATCACCGCTGCCGCGCTGCGGATAACCGCAGCACAAGTAACCTGGGGGCAGTACGGTCTGCACACCCACCTGCCACAGCATCGCTTGTGTCGCCAGACCCACTTGCGAAAACAAACGCTCCGAACCGCAGCCGGGGAAATAGAACACCGCCTCTGAATCGACGGTGGTGGCCTTGGGGTCGCGAATAATCGGTACGAAGTTGTTGTCTTCAATATCGAGTAGTGCGCGCGCAGTTTTATTCGGCAGCTTGCCCGGCATTTTTTTGTTGATGAAATGGATGACTTGCTCTCGTACTGCCGGCTTGCCGACAGTAGCGGGGGGCGCCTTGGTTTGCTTGTTCACGATTTTTTTCAGCAGATCGCTCGCGAAACGCTGAACCTTGTAGCCCACGCCAATCATTATCTGACGCGTGACATTGATCGTTGCCGGGTCGGTCGCGTTCAAGAAAAACATCGCCGCGCGCTTACCGGGGTTGAAAGAACGCTTACCCATTTTGCGCAGCAAATTGCGCATATTCATCGACACATCGCCGAAATCGATATCGACCGGACAAGGGTTGGCACACTTATGGCACACCGTGCAGTGATCACCAACGTCCTCGAATTCCTCCCAGTGCCGAATCGAGATACCGCGACGAGTTTGCTCTTCGTACAAGAACGCCTCAATCAACAATGAGGTCGCAAGAATCTTGTTGCGCGGTGAGTAAAGCAAGTTGGCGCGTGGCACATGGGTTGCACAGACTGGCTTGCACTTGCCGCAGCGTAGGCAATCTTTGACGCTATTCGAGATCGCGCCAATATCGCTTTGCTGCAGGATCAAGGACTCATGGCCCATTAACCCAAAGGATGGCGTATAGGCATTTCGCAGATCTGCATTCGGCAGCAGCTTGCCCTTGTTGAAACGGCCCTCGGGGTCAATACGCTGTTTGTAGTCGCGAAACTCGGCGATCTCGTCGTCGGTCAAGAACTCTAGCTTGGTGATGCCGATACCGTGCTCACCCGAGATCACACCATTGAGTGCACGCGCCAGCGCCATGATGCGCTCGACCGCCGCATGAGCGTCCTTGAGCATCTGGTAGTCGTCGGAGTTAACCGGCAAGTTGGTGTGCACATTGCCGTCACCGGCGTGCATGTGCAGCGCGACGAACACACGACCTCGCAGCACGCGCTGGTGGATTGCATTGCATTCTTCAAGGATGGGCTTGAATGCTGCGCCACCGAAGATATGGCGCAATGGCGCGCGTAACTCTTGTTTCCAAGACACGCGCAAGCTGCGGTCTTGCACGACATCGAATATGGTTGCGCTTGGGTTCGCTGCGATACGCGCATCGATCACGGGTGTTAACGCATCCAGACCAAACTCGTGCCAAGCGGTTTGCACATCTTTCAGCGGCTTGTCGAGACTGCCCAGCAACCATGACCAGCGCATTTGTACTCGCGACAGCAAATCGATGGCCTCGCCAACTCGATCTTCCAGCAGCTCGGCGGGTGGTATCTCGATACCTTCGGCATCATCATGCTTACCGAGCGGCAGCTGGCCCTTTGTGAAAAACGTCTGTAACTCGCTGACCAGCTTCAGCTTGTTGGCGATCGAGAGCTCGATGTTAATGCGCTCGATGCCATCGGTGTACTCGCCCATGCGGTCGAGTGGTATCACAACATCTTCATTGATCTTGAAGGCGTTGGTATGACGCGCGATGGCAGCAGTACGCGCACGATCCAGCCAAAATTTCTTGCGCGCCTCGGGACTGACCGCAACGAAGCCCTCGCCAACACGCGTGTTAGCAAGTCGGATGACCTCGGAGGCAGCGCGTGCAACTGCATCTTCATCGTCACCCACGATATCGCCAAGAATGATCATTTTCGGCAGTACGCCACGTTTGGATTTGGTGGCGTATCCCACTGCGCGCAGGTAGCGCTCGTCGAGATGCTCCAAACCGGCCAGTACCGCGCCGCCTTTATTCGTTTCTTGGTCCAGAAAATCCTTGATCTCGACAATCGACGGTATGGCGTCGCGCGCCTGCCCGAAGAACTCGAGACACACGGTACGCGTGTGGCTCGGCATGCGGTGCAGAATCCAACGCGCGGAGGTAATCAGACCATCGGTGCCTTCCTTTTGCACACCGGGCAAGCCAGCAAGGAATTTATCGGTAACGTCCTTACCTAAACCCTGCTTGCGAAAACGATGCCCCTCGATCTCGAGTACCTCGGTACGAAAAGGCGACTGTCGTCGACCGCGCTCGGCTGGATGAGTCCACTCGAGCTTGAAGCGTACGAGCGGCGCTTCGTGAATTTTGCCGAGGTTGTGATCCAAGCGCGTGACCTCGAGCCAATCACCGTTCGGATCAACCATGCGCCAACTGGCGAGGTTATCGAGCGCCGTACCCCACAACACTGCTTTTTTTCCGCCGGCGTTCATGGCGATGTTGCCGCCAATGCACGAGGCATCGGCCGACGTCGGGTCAACCGCAAATACAAAGCCAGCGGGCTCTGCAGCATCTGCCACGCGACGCGTCACTACGCCCGCACCCGTGTAAATCGTGGCGTATTCGCGATCGACACTGGGCAAACGAATGATGTCGATCTCGCCCAGGTCTTCGAGTTTTTCGGTATTGATGACGGCTGATAGCGGGGTCAAGGGAATCGCGCCGCCGGTGTAGCCCGTGCCACCGCCTCTGGGGATGATGGTCAAGCCCAGCTCGATACAAGCCTTCACCAAACCAGCGACTTCCTCTTCAGCGTCGGGCGTAAGTACAACAAAGGGATATTCGACGCGCCAGTCGGTGGCATCGGTGACATGCGACACACGAGACATGCCATCGAACTTGATGTTGTCAGCCGCGGTGTAACGACCAAGCACACGGCGGGCACGTCGGCGTAGTTCACGCATGCGGTCAAAATCGGTAGCGAAATCTTTCACGGCTTGTCGCGCCAGTTCGATCAGCGTGGCCACATGTTGCTTGCGCTGCTTGATTTCAGGTTCGATGGTGTGGTCATCCTCGGCCACCATGCGACGACGATCCACTTCATTCAAGCGGTGATACAGCGCATCGATCAGTGCTTCGCGGCGGGAAGGGTTATCGAGCAAATCGTCTTGCAGATAAGGGTTGCGCTGAACCACCCAGATGTCGCCCAATACCTCGTACAGCATGCGCGCGGAGCGTCCGGTCTGGCGAAGGCTGCGTAGTTGGGAGATCAGATCCCAAGCAGACGAGCCGAGCAGCCGGATCACGATCTCACGGTCGGAGAACGAGGTGTAGTTATAGGGAATCTCGCGTAGCCGTGTCGTCTCGTCGTGCGGCGGGGTATCGGCCAAGACTGCCTGGAATTGCAAAGGTACGTTCATGATGCGGCGGCGGGTGATGCGAAGTTGTCATTTTAGCTCATTGCAATGCACAAAAAAGCAGCTTAGACCTTTGCTTTGGTGAGGAATTAACGTCAATTACGCCATCAGTAGCATTGCGCGCCAGAAGCTATCCGGCACCCACAGCAGAAAGGTGGTGATGGTGGCGTAGCGCAGCAGTTTGCCGATCGCCATCCACAGCACGCAGGGCCAGAACGGCATCGCCAGCCATCCGGCCAGTGCACATAGCGGGTCGCCAATCACCGGCAACCAGGACAGCAGCAAGGTCTTGGGGCCGAATCGCTGCAACCAGGCAAACCAGCGGGTTTCGCGCTCACGCGTGAAGGCACGCTTGGCACCAAGCCCCATCGCATAATTGATTACACCCCCCAGCGTATTGCCGACGGTGGCAACGACTAAGGCGATCCAGAACAACTCTGGATTGGCCTTCACCAGTGCGAACAGTGCGGGCTCTGAACCCATTGGCAACAGCGTCGCCGAGAGCAGGCAGACGACAAACAGCGCCGGCAGCCCGACCGCGGGCAATGCCAGCGTGGCGAGTATCGCGCTCAGCTGTGATTCCAGCATGCGAGGCAAAAACTGTGGAAGAAGCGCAAAAGGCGTCCTTTATAATCGAAGACTATGACGACCAGCTATCTGAAGAAAATTCTCACATCGCGCGTGTATGACGTTGCGGTTGAGACACCGCTTGAGCTTGCACCCACGCTCTCGAACCGTACTGGCAATCGTATCTACCTGAAACGCGAGGATATGCAAAGCGTGTTCAGCTTCAAGTTACGAGGAGCGTACAACAAGATGGCGCAGTTGACACCCGCACAACTCAGGCGTGGAGTGATTTGCGCCTCGGCGGGTAATCATGCGCAGGGGGTCGCGCTATCCGCTAAAACACTCGGCTGTCGTGCAGTGATTGTGATGCCCACCACCACACCGGCGCTCAAGATTGAAGCCGTGCGTGCGCGCGGTGGTGAAGTCGTGTTGTCGGGTGAGTCTTATTCAGACGCCTACCAGCACGCGTTGCATTTGGAGAAAAAAGAAAAGCTCACCTTCGTGCATCCGTTTGATGACCCGGAAGTGATTGCAGGTCAAGGCACTATCGCCATGGAAATTCTGCGGCAGCACGCTGGCCCGATTCACGCAGTGTTTGTCGCGATTGGTGGCGGTGGCCTGATCGGTGGGATTGGCGCTTATATCAAAGCTGTGCGGCCGGACATCAAAGTGATCGGCGTGCAGACTACGGATTCTGATGCCATGGCACGCTCGCTCAAAGCAGGCCGGCGGGTGGTGCTGAATGATGTCGGCTTGTTCTCCGATGGCACTGCAGTCAAGCAAGTCGGTGAAGAAACCTTCCGTCTTGCCAAGCAAGTAGTCGATGAGATTGTGCTGGTCGACACCGACGATGTGTGCGCCGCCATCAAGGATGTGTTTACCGATACCCGCAGTATTTTGGAGCCCGCCGGTGCACTGGCGGTGGCCGGTGCCAAAGCGTATCTTGCGCGAGCAGCAAAGGCGCGCCAGCCGCTGCGCGATCAGGCACTGGTCGCGATTGCTTGCGGTGCCAACATGAATTTCGATCGCTTACGTTTCGTTGCTGAACGCGCTGAAGTGGGTGAGGCACATGAAGCGGTGTTCGCGGTCACGATTCCCGAGGAGCGTGGCAGCTTCAAGCGCTTCTGCCAGTTGGTGGGGGCGCGCGCTGTCACTGAGTTCAATTACCGCATCAGCGATGAAAAAGAGGCGCATGTGTTCGTTGGCTTGCAAGTAGCGGATCGTGACGAGCCGGAAAAGATTTGCAAGTTGTTCAAAAAGCAGGGCTTCCAAACCATCGACCTGACGCAAGATGAATTAGCGAAGCTGCATATTCGCCACTTGGTCGGCGGCAAGAGCGCGCTTGCGCGCAATGAAATTCTGTACCGCTTTGAATTCCCGGAGCGTCCTGGCGCCTTGATGCGCTTCCTCGACAGCATGGCGCCTAACTGGAACATCAGCCTATTTCACTATCGCAGCCAGGGTGGCGATGTCGGTCGTGTGCTGGTGGGGCTGCAAGTGCCCAAAGCGGAGATGAAGAACTTCCGCGCGTTTCTGGCGACCCTGGGGTATCGCGCTTGGGATGAGAGCGAGAATCCTGCGTATAAATTATTTCTGTAAGTGCGGCAACGATCGTTGGGCGGCGAAGCCGCTATCGCTCTTTTCCTGGATCCCGGCTTACGCCGGGATGACGTGGCAGGGGCTAATGGTCTTGCCAACCTTATCCCGGCGCAGGCTGGGATCCATCTTGTTTTGCTGAATCTCCCTCAGGTTGTTACTCAATGAATGACGCCACCACTCCCGCGGACTCACCGCTTGGCAAAACCAGTGTCTACACTGACAGCTACGACCCTGGCCTACTGTTTCCGATGCCACGCGCAGAGAAACGCGCCGAACTTGGCCTATCGGGCACCCTACCGTTTTTCGGGATGGATATCTGGAACGCCTATGAGCTCTCCTGGCTCAACCAGCGTGGTAAGCCGCAGGTCGCCATCGCTACCTTGCTGGTGCCCGCTGATACGCCGAATATGGTCGAGTCAAAGTCGATGAAGTTGTATCTGAATTCATTGAATCAGATGCGCATCGAAAGTCAGGAAGCTCTAGTCGCGCTACTGCAAGGCGATTTATCCGCAGCACTCGGCGCCGAGATTCAGATCAAGCTGCTCGCATCACAAGACTTCGGCAAGCAATTGATGGGCGAATATGAGGGCCTGCTACTCGACCGCTTGGATATTGCGGTTGACCGCTACGCGCCCGAGCCAGAGTTGCTGCGCGCAGCATCCGACCAAGCGCCAGTGGAAGAGTCACTGGTGTCGCACTTGCTGCGTTCGAATTGTCTAGTCACCAATCAGCCGGACTGGGCGAGCATACAGATTCGCTATAGCGGCCCAGCGATCGATCAGGAAGGTTTGTTGAAATACTTGATCGGCTTCCGACAGCATCAGGAATTTCACGAGCACTGCGTGGAGCGTGTGTTCATGGATATCCAGCGACAGTGCCAGCCCAGCAAGCTGATGGTGAGCGCACGCTACACCCGAAGAGGCGGCATCGACATTAATCCGTGGCGCGCGAATTTTCCGCTATCCGGAATGCCGCCGAATGCCCGTCACGCCCGACAGTAGTGTTTTCAATAGCATCCGAAAGACCTAACGAAAAAATGGTCAAAGCGATTGCCATTGCCGGGCGAGAGGTATAGATTTAGCGCCCGATCTCGTTACCGAGACGTAAGTCCAGACGCCGCATTCAGACCTCGCCACCGGCGTATTTTTCCGGATGACTGAGGGCAGCAGACTTTGTCTTGTGGCGCCCGGGAAAGCTCCTATAATGCCGAGCCGAGGCTTTGTTGTGCATTGCATCATGACCCACTTCAGTCATATTCTCCCCGCCGAAAATGTTGTGCTCGATCTGGAATGCTCCAGTAAGAAACGCGCTTTCGAACAAGCGGGACTCATCTTCGAGAACAACTGCGGCATCGCTCGCTCGACCGTCTCGGATAATTTGTTTGCCCGTGAGCGACTTGGCTCGACAGGCCTTGGACACGGCGTCGCGGTACCGCACGGCCGTATTCGCGGATTGAAAGCGCCACTGGCCGCTTTTGTCCGACTGTCCGAGGCAATTCCATTCGAGTCACCTGATGGCGAACCGGTCAAGCTCCTGATCTTTCTTCTGATCCCAGACAATGTGACGCAGGAGCATTTGGAGATCTTGTCGGAGATCGCGGAAATGTTCTCGGACAGAGCGTTCCGCGTCGCGATGGCGGAAGATCTGGATGCCGGCTCGCTGCATCAACGTTTGGTCAGCTGGCAGCCTCCGGAGCGTAGCGCCGCCTAACCATGCCCGCCAATACCCCGCTACCGATTCAAGAACTCTTCGAAGATAACCAAGCATCGTTGCGCCTCGCATGGCTCGCTGGCAAATCCGGCAACGAACGGGTCATCCATGGCGATGCGGCCTCTGCCGCTGACCAAGTGGGGCACTTGAACCTGATCCACCCGGGTCGAATTCAAGTCTTTGGCCATCAGGAAGACGATTACCTGCAACGACTCTCGGAAAGTAGTCTGGCCTATCAAACCCGCGAACTGATTGCGGGTGAGCCACCTGCGCTGATCATTGCGCAGGCACTCGAGCCTCACCCCTACATCTTGAAAGCCTGCGACGAAAACCGTATCCCGCTGCTGACCACGCCACTGCCCGCGGCGCAGGTAATCGATTTCCTGCGTGTGTACTTATCCAAGAAACTGGCCGCACGCGTCACGATGCACGGCGTGTTCATGGATGTGCTTGGCGTTGGTGTGCTGATCACCGGCGAGTCTGGCCTTGGCAAGAGCGAACTGGGTTTGGAACTCATCTCTCGTAACCATGGCCTGGTGGCAGACGATGCGGTGGAGTTTGCCCGCATTGCCCCCAACATGATCGAAGGACGTTGCCCACCGCTGCTGCAAAACCTGCTTGAGGTTCGCGGGCTCGGCTTGCTCGACATTCGGGCTATTTTTGGCGAGACCGCGGTACGCCGCAAGATGCGGCTAAAGCTGATTGTGCATCTGGTGCGACGCAAGACGCTGGAAGAAAACTACGAACGGCTGCCGGTAGATCTGCATACCGAAGAGGTGCTCGGCTTACCGATACGTAAAGTCATTATCCCGGTTGAGGCGGGCCGTAACATTGCGGTGCTGTTAGAGGCCGCGGTGCGCAATCATATTCTTCAAATCCGCGGCATCAACACGCTGGCTAATTTCATGGAGCGTCAGCAACGTGCGATGGGCGACGAGTAAGACGCGGCCGACACAAATGCTTTCCGCTATGATGCACAGATGCGCATCATTCTCCTCACTGGTATCTCAGGTTCCGGCAAGTCAGTCGGACTAGCCGCACTTGAAGATGCTGGTTACTTCTGTGTTGATAATCTTCCGCCCACGCTGTTGCGCGCCTTAGTTGAAACTCGGGTTGCCGAGGGTGCGCAAAAGCTCGCGATTGCGGTTGACGCACGTAGCGCCTCGTCGCTGGCTGAGTTGCCCGATACGATCCATTGGATGAAGTCACAAGGTCACGCGGTCGAGGTGATTTTCCTGACCGCCAAGACTGAGTCGCTGATTAATCGCTTTTCGGAAACGCGCCGCAGCCATCCCCTGTCTCACCGTATCGCACCGGATGCGTCGCAATCAGCGCTACCGACACTGATCGAATGCATACGGCAAGAGCGCGAGGTGCTGTCGGCGATCGAAGGGCTCGGGCATCAGATTGATACTTCCGGTCTCAGTGCGAATCAGTTACGCGGCTGGATCAAGGACTTGATTCACAGCGGTCAGAGCGCACCTCTTTCTTTGCTATTTGAATCCTTTGCTTTCAAGTACGGCGTGCCACTCGACGCGGATCTAGTATTCGATGTACGTGTCGTACCCAATCCGTTTTACGACAAGCGTCTGCGTCCACTGACGGGCAAGGATCAGCCGGTGATTGAATTTTTGGATGCACAACCGGATGGCGCTCAACTCATGGAGGATATCCGCGCCTTCGTCGAAAAATGGTTACCCGCTTTTGAACGCGATAACCGTAGCTACCTCACGGTCGCCATCGGTTGTACCGGTGGTCAGCACCGTTCTGTATTTTTTGTTGAACGCTTGGCTGAGCTGTTCCGCGATCGCGCGCGCGTGTTGGTCAGGCATCGCGAGCTGGACTGAGAGCGCTCGCTTCAATGATGAACGAACACGACTGGATCCCACTATTCCCACTGAACACCGTCCTATTCCCGCGCGGTGTTCTGCCCCTGCGCGTGTTCGAGACACGTTACGTCGATATGGTGCGAGAACGCATGAAAAGTGGCGCGCCCTTTGGCGTCGTTGCCATTCGGGCGGGCAATGAAGTTGGTACAGCCGCCGAGCCTTACGATGTGGGTACGCTGGCGCACATTGTGGCGTGTGATGTGGAAGATCTGGGTGTGCTGCTCCTGCATACCCAAGGCGGTGAGCGTTTCCACATCCTCGAAAAACGTACCCAGCGCAATCAATTAATTGAGGCGCGCATCGCGCCGCTGCCAGCGGATGATCCTAGCCATACCGGCGAATCTTTGGCCTTATGCGCGAAGGTGTTGCAGGCCGTGATCGACGAGTTAAATCGTCGCGCGGACGAAATGCCGGAAACGGATTTCATTAACCCATTTAGCGAGCCGCACGCTCTCGACAGCCCAACTTGGGTCGCTAACCGATGGAGTGAAATGCTGCCGATCGCATTGGAAGACAAGCAGGAATTGCTGGAGCTGACCGATGCCGGACTGCGCTTGCAGCGCGTCGAGCGCTATTTGCAGGAACACGGGGTTATCTGAAAAAGCCCTTGATCAGCCCTCGAGCAGCTTGCGAACTGGCGTGGGAAGCGCGGCGTCTGCCAGCGTACCGACATCACGCCAGTGATAGGTCGCTTGCGCTGCGATCAAATAGCGATGCGCCAACTTGATTTTTATCGGCGTGACCCGTAATCGAAAATGCGTAAACGCGTGCCTAAACTCTGGTAACACGCTTAACTCGGCGATTTCACCGATATCAGCCAGCGCAGCCTGCGACTCGGTCACCCAATCAGCGGCCTCGGGATTGCCACCCAAACGCTCAATCTCGGGTAGAGACTGTAAGCCGCCCCAGATTCCCGATGGCGGACGTTGCTCCAACAGTAGTTCGTCTTCAAACGTCACCCAAAGCATCACGCTGCGTTTTTCCGGTGTAGCTTTCTTGGGTCGGCGCATGGGCAATTCGCTGATGCGATTGGTTTCATGCGCAACGCAACGCGAAAGCATCGGGCAGTTTTCACAGCGCGGGCGGGTTCGGGTGCATACGGTTGCGCCCAGATCCATCAGGCCTTGGGTGTAGGCTTCGATATCTCGCTCAGGCAATAAGCCAGCAGCAAGCTGCCATAGCTGTCGCTCTACCGCCAGTTGGCCGGGGAAGCCTTCGACACCGAACACTCTGCATAGTACGCGTTTGACATTGCCATCGAGAATAGCGGCCCGAGTGCCGTAAGCAAATGCGGCAATCGCCGCAGCAGTCGACAGCCCTATCCCGGGCAACGCCGCCAATGACTCAACGTCGTCGGGAAATACACCGCCATGCCGTTGCACAAGGACCTGCGCGCAGCGGTGTAAATTTCGTGCGCGAGTGTAATAACCAAGGCCCGCCCACAGCGCCATCACATTTTCAACCGGCGCAGCAGCGAGCGATGCAACATCAGGGAAGTGCTGTAAAAAACGATGGTAATAAGGAATGACCGTTGTGACCTGGGTCTGCTGCAGCATGATTTCCGACAACCAGATGCGGTAGGCATCACGCGTCTGCTGCCAAGGTAGCTGATGCCGCCCGTGCTGCTTTTGCCACGCAATCAAGCGCTCGGAAAAAGTCGGGTCTTGATGGGTGATCGAGCGATCGACGACGCGTTTCATCGCTGGCAGCGGCCACAGTAGAAGGTTGATCGTTGCCCCTGCACGATGCGACGGATCGGTGTACCGCACTGCGTACACGGCTCACCCTCTCGGTCATACACCGAGTAGCTTTGCTGAAAATACCCAGATACACCGTCGGCGCCGATGAAATCGCGCAAGGTACTGCCGCCTTGCGCAATCGCTGCCGCCAGAATGCGCTGTATTGCGGGCGCCAGTCGCTCGTAACGACTGAGTGAGATTCGCTGCGCAGCGGTATTCGGATGAATACGCGCCTCAAACAGACTTTCACATGCATAAATATTGCCGACCCCGACCACAATATCGCCAGCGAGCAGTACTTGCTTGATCGATGCGCTGCGACGACGCGTCTCTCGAAACAGTAGGCCCGCAAGATCGGGATAGGCGATGGGCTCTACGCCCAAACTGCGTAGCAAGAGGTGCTGCTCAACATCGCCCTCTTCATGCGCATGCCAAAGCACGGCACCGAAACGTCGAGGATCGGTAAAGCGAACGATGTGCGCGCCGAACTGGAAATCAACATGGTCGTGTTTGGCTGGTGGCAGGTGGCTGGGCAGTACGCGCAGGTGGCCGGACATACCTAGATGGATGATGAGTGTGCCGTGATCAAACCTCAACAACAGGTACTTGCCACGCCGCCCGGTTGAACGCACCACCTGATTGCGCAGCAATGACGGCAGATCGGCAGGGAAAGGCCAGCGCAGGCCGCTGCGTCGCAATACCACGCCGGTGACCCGCTGACCTTCGACAGACGGTGCGATCCCGCGACGAGTGACCTCGACTTCTGGTAATTCAGGCATGTAAATAGGCGCGGGTCACGCAGATCAAATGCGCGCAAGCGGCGAGTCGGAGGTGTGGCGTAAAATCGAGCCGCTGACACCTTTCGATAGCGCCACGCGCTGCACAGGATTCCCTTGAAAATATTTCGCGCCATTCTAACGCTGAGCGCCGCATTGGCCTTGGCAGTGCTGCTGCCCGCCGCCCGAGCGGAACAAGCCAGCAGCAGCGAGTCCCTGCCAAATATCGCCGTCACCGAGGAGCTGGTTCAAAAATATCTCTTCGCCGAGCTCTCCTTCCAACGTGGCGACAAATTTGCGGCTTACTCCACCATGTCTTCGCTGGCGCGAAGCTTGCGCGATCCTCGTCTGGCCCGACGCGCGCTCGAGTTCGCTATTTCCGGATCGCTGGCCGGGGAGGCGTTGAAGGCAGCGCGACTGTGGCGAGAGATAGCGCCGCAATCGGAAGAGGCGACTCAGACAGTGGTGGGACTGTTGATTTCCGGCGGCCGCATCGATGAAGCCAAGACGGTGATGTCGCAGCAGTTGTCAGCAAGCTCAGCGGAGACACTGCCCAATACGATTGCGCAGGTTCAGCGCCAGCTGGCCCGCGTACAAGACCGAAACCGCGCCTACGCCTTGCTGCGCGAGCTGCTCGAGCCCTACGGTGATGCGCTTGATACGCGACTCACTCTGGCACAAGCGGCGATGGTTGCAGGTGATCGTTCCACGGCGCTGAGCGAGGCGCGCGCAGCGCTGGCGAAGCATCCGAGCTCCGACCTGGCGGCCTTGGTCCTTGCGCAGATCATCGAAGACCGCAACGAGTCGATCCAGTCACTCGTCACCTTCTTGCAAAAAAATCCCAAGTCGCGTGAAGTGCGGCTAGCCTATGCGCGCACACTGATCCAGCAAAGCAAAGTCGCCGAGGCGAAGTCACAGTTTGCACAGCTACTTACCCACCACCCGGACGACCGCACCACACTGTACGCGCTTGGCTTGATGGCGGCCCAAGCCGGCGAGATGCGGGAGGCGGAAAACTATCTGTCGAAATACATTCAAGCGCTCGGCGATCAACCGGATCGTGAGCGCGATTCGACACAAGCCCTGTTGGTACTAGCGCAGATCGCAGAAGACAAGAACGATACCGCTAGCGCACTCAAATGGTTAGAGAAGATTGAGCCTGATAATCAGGGTAACCATATCAACGCAACGCTGCGCCGAGCTATGCTGCTCGCCAAGTCGAATGACCCCGAGGCTGCCCGCGCGCTGTTGCAGCAAGCCGAGGTACGAAATGATGATGACCGCGCCAAACTGATCGTGGGAGAGGCGCAGCTTCTGCGTGATGCTGGCCGCTTGGATGACGCCCTTCGCTTGGTGGCCGAAGCGCTCGAGTTAAACAAAAACAATGTCGACCTGCTTTACGAGCACGCGATGCTAGCCGAACGCGCCAAGCAATTTGATGTGATGGAGCGAGAGTTACGACAGCTCATAAAGGTTGCGCCGGACAACCAACACGCCTATAACGCACTCGGTTATTCGCTGGCAGATCGCAATATTCGATTGCAAGAAGCATTCGACCTGATCAGCAAGGCCGATCAGTTAGCGCCGAATGACCCCTACATTCTGGATAGTTTGGGCTGGGTAGAGTTTCGTCTTGGGCGCCTCGAGCAGGCACTAAAGACTTTACGGCGTGCCTATGACATCAAACCCGATGCAGAAATTGCAGCTCACCTCGGCGAGGTGATGTGGAAAATGGGTCGGCAAGAGGATGCAAAAAAACTGTGGCGTAGTGCGCACGACAAAGATCCAAAAAACGAGACGCTGAGGGCTACGCTGCAGCGGCTGCAGATCAAGCACTAGCCTATGCAGCGTCGATTATTTCTGCTGGCGTTAGCCTTTACAGGCGCCTGTACGACTACGCTGCCTTTGCCATCGGGCACGCGCAAATACCGAAACGATGTTCGACTGACCGGTCGACTCTCAGTAAATTACCGTTCCGCAGGTAAACCAGAATCGCTGCATGGTAAGTTTTTATGGGTACAGCGCGGCGAGCAAATTGACATCGAACTGCTCACACCGCTCGGCCAAACCATGGTGCGGATCGCGATTGCTCCCGGCCGCGCCAGGATCGAGCAATCCAGTGGCGAGGTGCGCGAAGCCGAAAGCATCGATCAACTCACCGAACAAACCTTGGGCTGGGCGCTGCCCGTCAATGGTTTGCGCTACTGGTTGCAAGGTTTTGTGCGGGATGCTCAGCGCCGGGTGATGACCATCACGCCAGATCAAACCGCCCCATTGCGTAGTGATGGTTGGAAGCTTCGCTACGCCAGCTGGCAAGCTGATGGCAACACCGTAATGCCAAAGCGCATCGACTTCTCGCGTGAAGCTGCGCAAAACGATCTTGCGCTGAAGGTAGTGATCGATCGCTGGGATGGTGAGGAATAAGCCGTGCCACGCTCGTTGAATGACTGCGCCGCGCCGGCCAAGCTGAATCTGTTCTTGCATGTCACCGGGCGCCGTGATGACGGCTATCACTTGCTGCAGTCGGTGTTTCAGTTGATAGACCTGCAAGATACCCTGCACTTCCAGCTGCGTGATGATGACGCGATCGTCCGCACAACGGACATCGCGTCTCTGCCGCCAGAACAAGATCTGACGGTTCGCGCCGCGCGCTTATTGCAGTCTGAAGCATTGGCCCGTGGGCTGGCCGTCGGCGGAGCTGAAATCGCGATTGAAAAGCGTCTGCCGATGGGCGGTGGCATCGGCGGCGGCTCTTCAAATGCCGCCACCACGCTGATTGCCTTGAATCATTTGTGGGGCACCGGCTTGTCGCGCGCCGAATTGATGCGACTGGGGCTACAGCTGGGCGCGGATGTGCCGTTCTTTCTGTTCGGCGGCAACGCCTTTGTCGAGGGCATAGGCGAACAGCTCACGCCGATCCAGACGCCCGAGGGATGGTTCGTGCTGATTCACCCCGGCGTAAGCGTGCCGACGCCCCTAATCTTCCAGACGCCCGAATTGACACGCGACACCAAAGTCGTGAAAATAGCGGACTTTTCGGACCGGCTTCCTGGGTTCGGAAGAAACGACTTGCAGGCAGTAGCCGCCCGCGCTTTTCCCCCGGTTGCAGACGCTCTAGACTGGCTGTCGCACCGTGCTAACGCGCGGATGACTGGCTCCGGCGCTGGTGTGTTTGCCACTTTTGCATCGGAATCCGATGCCGACACGACGCTTGGGCAGGTGCCAGCAACGTGGCGGGCGTGGAAGGCAAAGGCACTAGCCAAGCACCCGATGGCGCACCTGCTCTCGTCGTAATCGCGAATTCGTCTGGCCTATTGGCCAAACAAACGGTTGTGTAGGGGAATAGCCAAGTTGGTTAAGGCACCGGATTTTGATTCCGGCATTCCAAGGTTCGAATCCTTGTTCCCCTGCCAAATATTCCGGACCCCTGACATGTCGGGGTCCGCCACAGCAATGCAGCACTCAAGGAAGCCGCCAAGCCGGGGGTTGAAGCCAGGCGATAGCGGCTTTTACTGCTTGTAGGTGATTCAGGAATCATGGTCCACGAGAACCTGATGGTGTTTACCGGGACAGCCACCCCGGAGTTGGCCGCTGGCGTCGCGTCGGAGCTCGGCTTTCCGCTTGGTAAAGCGGTTGTCAACCGGTTCTCGGATGGCGAGATCATGGTCGAGATCAACGAGAACGTGCGCGGCAAGGATGTGTTTGTGCTGCAGTCGACATGCGCGCCGACCAATGATCACCTGATGGAGATCATGCTGATGGTGGACGCGTTAAAGCGCTCATCCGCAGGACGCATCACTGCAGTGGTGCCGTATTTCGGCTATTCGCGTCAGGATCGCCGTCCGCGCTCGGCACGAGTGGCCATATCGGCCAAAGTGGTCGCCAATATGCTGCAGGATGTGGGCGTCGAGCGCATCCTGATCATGGATCTGCACGCCGACCAGATTCAGGGGTTTTTCGATATTCCCGTCGACAACGTCTATGCGTCGCCGGTCTTGCTGGCAGACCTAGTGGAAAAGCGTTACGACGATCTGCTGGTGGTGTCGCCCGATGTTGGCGGCGTGGTTCGCGCCCGGGCACTTGCTAAAAAGCTGGGCTGCGATCTCGCCATCATCGACAAACGCCGCCCGAAAGCAAATGTATCGGAAGTCATGCACATCATCGGTGAGGTGGAAGGCCGCAATTGCGTGATCATGGACGACATGGTCGATACCGCTGGTACCTTGACCAAGGCCGCCGAGGTATTGAAGGAGCGCGGTGCTACCAAGGTGGTGGCCTACTGTACCCACCCGGTATTGTCGGGCCCGGCGGTTGAACGCATACAGCATTCGTCGATCGATGAGGTAGTGGTAATTAATACCATTCCGCTCAGCGCGCAAGCGCAAGCGTGTGGAAAAATTCGGCAACTGTCGTGTGCACCGCTGCTGGCAGAAACCATTCGCCGGATTAGCCGTGGTGATTCAGTGCTGTCGCTGTTCGCCGAGGATGAGTCGGCGGGATAAAAGAATCCGGAACCTCGGCTAGCCGGGGTTTCAGTCAAGTCCTCTGGTCGCGGGGGACATTAACTCAGGGCATAAGCCCGTTTTAGGAGTCATCATGGAAGTTATTGCATTCCCAAGGTCGGAGCAGGGGTCCGGAGCGAGCCGCCGCCTGCGTCGTGCCGGGCAAACGCCAGGCATTATCTACGGCGGCTCGGACGCCCCAGTGAATATTTCACTGGACCACAACGCGTTGTTTCATGCGTTGAAAAAAGAAGCGTTCCACTCGTCCGTACTGGACATGAAAGTTGGCGACAAGGCAGAGAAAGTACTGCTGCGCGACTTCCAGATGCATGCTTACAAAGCACTGGTAATGCACGTGGATTTTCAGCGTGTCGACCCCAACCAGAAGATTCACGTCAAAGTGCCATTGCACTTCGTGAATGCTGAGATAGCGCCTGCGGTCAAGCTGTCTGGCGGCATCATCAGCCACGTATTGAACGAGTTGGATGTCACTTGCTTGCCGAAAGACCTGCCTGCGTTTATCGAGGTTGATCTGTCGAGCATGACCGAAGGCGCTTCTTTCCACGTATCTGATCTGAAGCTGCCCGCTGGCGTCACCGCAGTACAAGCCAAGGACAACCCGACCATTGCGACCGCTTCGGTGCCGCGTGGCGCGAAAACTGCTGACGGCGCTGCCGACGAGGCGAAAAAGTAATTGGGATTACCATCGCTTAGGCGAAAAAGCCCGTCCTGGTGACGGGCTTTTTTATCACCTTTAGTTTGCGATAATCCGATAGTCCTCACCTCAACCCGATCTATGTCCACTGCTGCAATAAGGCTCATTGTTGGCCTCGGCAACCCCGGTGCAGAGTATGCGCAAACCCGCCATAACGCTGGTTTTTGGCTAGTGGATCAGCTAGCGCGCGGCGCGCTTCGAAATGAGTCGCGCTTTCACGGGCTGCTCGCCAAAGTGGCTATCGGCGGAGGCGATGTCTGGCTTTTGGAACCGCAAACCTTTATGAACCGCTCAGGCCAAGCGGTGGGCGCAGTCGCGCGTTTTTACCGAATCTTGCCAGCCGAGGTTTTAGTGGTGCATGACGAGCTCGATCTCGCACCTGGTATTGCGAAACTGAAACTAGGCGGTTCTTCTGGCGGCCATAATGGCCTGAAAGATATCAGTGCCGCACTCGGCACCCAGGATTATTGGCGGCTGAGAATCGGTATCGGGCATCCACGCACACTCAATCTGCAACAACCGGTGGTGGATTTTGTTTTACACCGTCCGCGGGCGGAAGAACTGGCGCCGATCGAGCACGCCATCGATAAATCCCTCGACATCATCCCGCTTCTCTGTGAGGGCAAACCAGAGCAGGCGATGCATACACTGCACACCGCTACTTAAGCGACATCATGACAAAACCGGCGTTTAAGTAGTTCCACGTCATGCGTTTTGAATAAAGATCAATAGCCCGATTTCTGCGTAATGAAAAAATGCGTGGCGGGAGATAAGCAAAACTCAGTTCGCTAATCGCCTCTAAAGATCAGTAGACGGCAACCGGCAGAGATGGTTTCTCGACGTTCGCTGGTTTGGATAAAGGTCAGCCAAATCCTGGCAACAGATTATCCGCATCAATAAATCGTCGATTAATATCTTTTTGCTAATATTTTGTTTACAATCTGCTCGCCGGTGACAGCCTCAAATCGCTGAGACTTTTCACCTTCAGAAACTTTTTTGATCGAGGAATTTCATGACGACCTACAAAGAACTTCAGAGCCAGATCGAAAGACTGCAACAAGAGGCCGAACTGGCACGCAAAACCGAATTGGCGAATGCGATTACCGAAATTCTCGCCAAGATGCGCGAGTACGGGCTTTCACCACACGACCTGGGCTTCAGCGGGAGCACCAAGCGCAAAGCCGTAAAAGCCATCCGGCGCCCGGTTGCGCCTAAATACCGAAATAACGCGACCGGTGAAACCTGGAGCGGTCGTGGCAAACCACCCAAATGGATGGCCGGACGCGACAAATCGCAATTCCTGATTCACAGCGCCTAATCCGGCGCTGGGTTTAATTGCTTGATCAAACCACAGCCGCCGAAAGGCGGCTGTTTTGTTTTCAAAGGCATGATGCCCGAAGCTATTGGCGCTACCGAAATAAGGTTTTAAGCAAAATAGTCAGATCGGTACGCAGGCTCCTGGTCTCGATATAACGCTCCGCATAGGCCAGCCTGATCGGCAATACCTGCTCAACATACGCCTCCTCCAAAGCCTCGCCCTCCAAGCCTTGTAATAAGCGCTGCTCCTCGCGAATCTCCAGCGAAGATAAATCAATTAACCCTGGTTTCACTGAGAGAACTTTCTTCCTCACCTCGCTCGGGTAACAGCCCACATAACGCGGCAACTCCGCACGCGGACCGACAATCGACAAATCGCCCTTCAGCACCGATAACAACCAGGGCCAGCGCTCTATGCCGAAGCGCCGCAAATACACCCCGAGACGAGTGGGTTGCTCGCCCTCGCAGCCGCCGATCGTTTCCATCGATCCGGGCTCGACAATCGCGGCGCGAAACTCGCGCAGCTTCAACAAACGTCCATGACGACCGACACGATGCGCGCTGACCCACACCGGCCCGGATGACTCCAGTCGTATCAATATTGCGACCAATAGCGCAAAAGGCATCAGGAGAATGAGCAAAACTAGGGCGACCACACTATCGAAAATTCTTTTCACAACGAGCTCTCAGAGATGCACAGGTGCGCCATGATAAACAGCTTCTCTCCTTGGTCGGAGGCGCTTACAGCGAGAGTTATAATCGGCAGGTTCTCAGCCAGTATCTGATCGACATGCGCTCCGCCGGCAATGCCCCGGCGAGCGCGATAGCAAGGAATCCCATGAGTCTCAAATGCGGCATCGTTGGGCTGCCGAATGTCGGTAAGTCCACGCTCTTCAATGCGCTGACCAAAGCCGGCATCCCCGCCGAAAACTACCCTTTCTGCACCATCGAGCCGAATGTCGGCATTGTCGAGGTACCTGACCCCCGCTTGGCGCAGTTGGCCGCCATCGTCAAACCGGAGCGCATCCTCGCGGCGACCGTCGAGTTTGTGGATATCGCCGGATTGGTGGCGGGCGCCTCCAAAGGTGAAGGCTTGGGTAACCAGTTTCTGGCGCACATTCGCGAAACCGATGCGATCGTGAATGTAGTCCGCTGTTTCGAAGACCCGAACGTGGTGCATGTCGCTGGCAAGGTCAGCCCACTCGACGATATCGCGGTCATTCAAACCGAACTCGCGTTAGCAGATCTCACGACCGTCGAAAAAACACTACAGCGCGAAATAAAAAAAGCACGCTCGGGCGATAAAGAAGCCACCGCATTAGTGGCCTTGCTCGAGAAAGTACAAGTACAGCTCAACGACGCACAGCCGGTGCGCGCCATGACGCTTGATAAAGAGCAGCTCGCGCTATTGAAACCGCTCTGCCTGATCACGGCTAAGCCAGCGATGTATGTCGCCAATGTCGCAGAGAGTGGTTTCAGCAATAACCCCCTACTTGACCAACTGACTGCATACGCCGCATCGCAAAACGCACCCATCGTGGCGATTTGCGCTGCAATCGAAGCAGAAATTGCCGACCTGGATGATGCCGATAAAGGTGCGTTCCTTGCGGATTTGGGCATGGAAGAACCTGGGCTTGATCGCCTGATCCGCGCCGCTTTCAAACTACTCGGTCTACAGACCTATTTCACCGCAGGTGTAAAAGAGGTTCGTGCCTGGACCATTCACCAAGGCGACACTGCCCCGCAAGCCGCAGGCGTGATTCATACCGATTTCGAGCGAGGCTTTATTCGCGCCCAGACTATCGCGTTTGACGACTACATTGCCTGCAAAGGTGAGACCGGCGCAAAAGAGGCGGGCAAAATGCGCGCCGAGGGCAAAGAGTATGTGGTGAAAGACGGGGACGTCCTTAACTTCCTGTTCAACGTATAAAACAAGCAGCAGCGCTCATGGATATTGCTGCACCACTGACCATGAGCGATTGACGAACCGGTAGTCTATCGATAACGCACCCGTCATCTTGCATTCAGGCACAATAGGCTTTCGTTTGAACACCCTAGCCTGAGCGCTACATGCCCTTTCGTCGCCTAGTTCGCCCTGTCCTCGCCCTCTCGCTAAGCGCAGCAGCGCTTGCCGTGGCGCTGACAGTACCGGCCAATGACGTGGTGCAGCACGCGGTCTATTTGCAACCACTCGCAGGCCTGGACGCAGCACAGACGCGCCAATTTCGGGACGGCGAGAAGCTGTTCAACACCCCCTGGCTGGCAATACCGAATCATCAGATCCCCAACTGGGACTACTCGATGTCGGCACCAGGCAATAGCGAGTGGGGGCTAGGCCCGACCTTCCTCGCGCAAAACTGCGTGCAATGCCACATTCAGGCAGGGCGCGGCAACGCATCCGAGAACGGTACCGGACCGCTGTTTCAGCAACTCGTACGGCTGTCCGTTCCGGGTGAGGATGCGCACGGCGGCCCCAACCCGGAGCCCATATACGGCTTGCAGTTACAGAGCTTTGACACCATTCCACGCGCCGACAAAAATGCGCGCGCGGGTGAGGGCGAGCTGCATATCGACTGGGCCTTTGAAAAAGTCACGCTCGCCGATGGCAGTGTGGTGGAGCTGCGGCGCCCCAGCATTCGTCTTGAACGTTTGAATTTTGGACCGCTGGCGCAGGGCACTCTGATGTCACTGCGTAACGCACAAGCCATCTTCGGGCTTGGTTTGCTGGAAGCCGTGAATGAGCAAGACATTCTTGCGCTGGCCGCCGCGCAAAAAGCGCAAGGCTTGAATGGTCGGCCGAATTATGTGCGCGACGACGTGAACAACCGCACCGTCATTGGCCGTTTTGGCTGGAAAGCCAATCAGCCACATCTGCGTCAACAAATCGCCGCGGCCTTCATCAATGACATGGGGGTGACCTCACCCGTGTACGACCAGCAGAACTGTCCGCCGGCACAAGCCGAGTGCGCGCGACAAAACCACACCGGCAAGCCCGAGCTCAAACCCGAGATGTGGGACAACATCACCTTCTGGACCATGATGCTCGACGCCCCCGTCGCACGTGACCAAGACAAGCCCACTGTAGCCCGTGGACGTCAGCTGTTTGCGCAAGCGCGTTGCGCAGGCTGCCATGTGCCGGAGTTGAAGACCGGTCAGCTAGAGCAATTCCCAATGCTGTCGAATCGACGCATACAACCCTATACCGATCTCTTACTGCACGACATGGGCCCTAAGCTCGCCGATGGGCGGCCTGACTTCAAAGCGAGCGGATCCGACTGGCGCACTGCGCCGCTGTGGGGAATCGGTATGTCAAAACAAGTGAATGGCAGCACCAGCTTCCTGCATGATGGGCGTGCACGCAATCTGACCGAAGCGATTCTTTGGCACGGTGGCGAGGCGCAAGCAGCGCGCGATTCATTCGCAAAAATGTCGAAGCAAGAACGCGACGATCTGCTCACTTTCCTGAACGCCTTATAGCGAAAGCTAGGTGCGTGTTAATCACCTGTGTCGCAATGGTTAGGTAACGACCGTTCAAGCCGTCATGCCGGCGTAGGCCGGCATCCAGTGCGTTAATTTCTCTGGGCTCCGACCTTGGCTGGAGCGACAGCGTCAGGCAGACTGGGAATGAGCTTGCAGGCGAATAAACTTAGCCTGTAGCTGACTGGGCGTTTCCGTATGTTGTGGATCGAGCGGAATGCATGCCACCGGACACAACTGTTGGCACTGCGGTTCGTCGAAATGCCCGACACATTCGGTGCATTTGTCGGGATCAATCTGATAAATCAGTTCGCCCATCGAGATCGCACCATTCGGGCATGCGGGCTCGCAGACATCACAGTTGATGCAATCGTCGGTGATCATCAGTGCCACGGTGTGCTCCGGCGAGAGTATCGGTCAGCTTGGCTGCGTGATTTTCTTTTGCAGCCAGCGCTCGACCGAAGGGAATACAAACTTCGAGACATCACCACCCAATAGCGCGATTTCACGCACGATCGTGCCCGAAATAAACTGGTACTGATCCGATGGCGTCAGGAACAGCGTCTCGACATCCGGCAGCAAGTAGCGATTCATGCCGGCCATTTGAAATTCATACTCGAAGTCGGACACTGCACGGAGACCACGGACGATCACACGTGCGTCATGCGCGCGCACAAAATCTTTCAGCAGACCCGAGAAGCCTTCCACCGTCACATTCGGATAGTGCCCGAGCACCTCACGTGCAATATCGAGACGTTCATCGAGCGAGAAAAACGGGCGCTTGGCGCGACTGTCGGCGACACCGACGACCAGCCGATCGAACAAACCCGACGCGCGCCGGACAAGGTCCTCATGACCGCGCGTGAGCGGATCGAAGGTTCCGGGGTAAACGGCAACGTTCATCATGGGAAATTTGGGGCTGGGCTGGGCAACAAGGCCCGGGCATTTATCGGGATGCGCATTATGCCCCAAGGCGGCACCGGTGAAACAAATTCAGACGTCTATCGGACGTAGTAGCGCGAAAACCACCTGACCGGCCTTGTCAGAACGAATCACCTCCCAGCCGGCCAGCCAGTCAGGGACCGTGGACGCTCCGGCGGGGTTTTGGCGATCTGAATGGCTCATCACGAGCGGCTGATCGGACTCGATGTACACCAAACCCTCAGGGTTCAGTCGAGGCAGAACGGCGGGCAAGAGCTTGGGCAGCTGCTGTTGCTGATAAGGGGGGTCCAGAAAAATCAGGTCGAACTTGCCGGGCAGGGTGGGTAGTAGGTGCAAGGCATCACCTTGACGCAGCACGACCTGTTGCGCCTTCAGCTTGTCGCACACCGCCTGCAAGTTTCTGAGCGCGGCGGCATTCGCTTCCACCATCACCACCTCGGCCGCGCCGCGACTCGCCGCCTCGAAACCAAGGGCGCCGGTACCCGCAAACAAATCCAGGCAGCGGCGATTATCCCAGCGGCGTAACTGCAAATGCTCTAGCCAGTTGAACACCGTCTCGCGTACGCGATCCGGTGTTGGGCGCAGTCCATCAACAGTAGCAACGGGTAAAGGCGTACGCTTCCACTGTCCCGCAATAATGCGGACTTGATTTGGGCGACGAGGGTTGTTCACAAGCCTAGATCAAGAAAATGTGTGAGCGACTATGGAGGCAATTGCCTCAATTAACGCACGTATTCCACATGTGGTCACCCTGTCGAAGGACGGTGTCCAGCAAAATCACCACCCTGCATGCCGGCCTAGGCCGGCATGACGAACTAACCGGTGCTCACCCGTACGTTCTGAATGCTTCGTGCTTCATGCTTACTAATCAGCGCTGAGCACCATCAGCACCGACAATCACCGTAATCATGCGATCCATCACCAGCTTGCGCTGAAACGCTGCACGCACATCGGCCACGCTAATCTTGGCCACAATGTCTGGCCAGGTGTCGAGATAATCCAGCGGCAAACCGTAAAAACCGATATTGGCGATCTGATCGAGAATCTTGCGGTTGTTATCAATGCGCAGCGCAAAACCACCAATCAGATTGTCTTTAGCAGCGCGTAACTCTTCTTCCGTAGGACCGGTACGAACATAGGCGCCGATCGTATCGCGCATGACTTTCAATGCATCTTCTGCCTGATCCTTACGCGTTTGCAGACCCGCCATATACGGACCCGGCTGCGCCATGGGATTGAAGTAGCTATACGCGCTATAGGCTAGTCCACGCTTCTCACGCACCTCGCGTGTCAGGCGCGATACAAAACCACCACCGCCCAAGATATAGTTACCGACGGACAGCGCATAAAAATCAGGATCACTGCGCGCCAATGTTGGCATGCCAAACAAAATATGGGCTTGCGAAGCAGGATGGGCAATACGCTGATCGGCACCCGCAGGAATCGCTACCGCCGGTAATTCAGGCAGCGGTGCGCCTTGCGGCAAGCGACGCGTTATTTCCTTGGCGATGGCATCTGCTTCAGCGCGTGTGATATCACCAATCATGGCTATAACAGCGCGATTGGCGACGTAATGCTCACGATGGAAACGCATCAAGTCGTCGCGCGTAGCAGCCTGAATAGATTCAACCGTTGCCTCGGCACCATACGGATGATCGCCATAATTCAATCGCCAAAACGCTTTACTCGCGATCGACTCAGGGCGCGTCATGGATTCGCGAATCGACGCTAGCGTGCGGCCTTTATCACGCTCAAACAAATCCTGCGGAAAACTCGGGTGCGCTAACAAGCGTGCGAGCAGTCGTATCGACTGTTCACGCTCTGCGAGCGATGACAGCGTGCGGATCGACACGCTGCCACGGTCGGCACTGACGCCACCACTACGCTGTGCGGCCACATCGGCAATGGCATCGGAAATACTCGCCTCGGACATGGCGGGCTCGACGCTGCCATCAGGCAAAGTAGCCTTAGCGATACCACGCGCCAGCATGCCGTTGGTCAGCGAGGCAAGCCCTGCCCTGTTGGCGGGATCGCGCCGGCTCCCCGCATCAAAATCGAGATTCACATCCAGCATGGGAATCGTGTGGTTCTCGACGAAATACACACGCGCGCCGTTATCCAGCACCCAATGCTGAATCTTCAGCGCAGCATGAGTGACGCTGCTGCAAGTAACGAGTGCGAGGAAAATGAATTTTTTCAGCATGATGGCGTCCTCAATGACGTAAGCCCGGTACCTCAGGGGCACGCTCGGGTTGCGCTGCCAGCGGCAATGGCGTGAGTGTGGCCACCGTCAGCTGATCATCGCTGAAATATTTCTGCGCGACTGCTTGTATCTGCTGCGGTGTGATCGACGACAGCCGCTCGATCATGCGGTCAATCTGTTTATACGAGATACCCGACAGCTCTACCGAGCCGATTTCCATCGCTTGTCCATAGACAGAGTCGCGCTTGTAAATTTGGCCCGCAATTACTTGCGCTTTAACGCGCTTTAACTCGTCAGCAGAGACGCCTTCTTTCGCAATCCGTACCAGCTCTGCTCGCAAGGCCGCTTCGAGTTTTTCAACAGTACTGTCTTTGGTCGGCGCACCTGCCAGCATGAACAGTGCCGGGCCGCGACCGACACCGGCATAGCCTGCGTTCACCGAGTTCGCGATGCGATCAGTACGTACCAGCGTAGCCGGCAGGCGCGCATTGTCATAGCCATCCAGTACCGCAGCGAGTAGCTCGAGCGCGTAAGGGTCCTCATCTTTTTCAACGTCAAGCAGCCGAGGTACTTTGTAAGCCATCATCAAATATGGATTTTCGGCTGGTGCCTTGATGTTGACACGTCGGATACCGATTTGCGGTGGCTCCTGCTGCGGCTTGGTCTTGGGCAGGGTTTTGGGTGGAATGGCACCAAAATACTTTTCTGCGAGCTTGAGTACTTTTTGGGGGTCGACATCACCCGCGATCACTACCACTGCATTGTTGGGCGCGTACCAGCGCTGATACCAAGCGAGTGCATCAGCCGCCGTCATATTTTGCAGATCATCCATCCAACCCACCACCGGGTGGCGATAGGGGCTGGCCACAAACGCTGTGGCATACAGCGTCTCGCGTAACAGTGACAACGGCTTGTCTTCGGTGCGTAGGCGCCGCTCTTCCATTACCACGCGAATCTCTTTGCTGAATTCCGCCGTATCCATGATGAGGTTCTGCATACGATCCGCCTCCAGCGCCATCACACGCTCCAGACGCGAGCGCTCTACCTGCTCGTGATAGGCGGTGTAATCCTTGCTGGTGAAGGCATTGGAGCGACCGCCTAACTCGGCAACCCGCTTGCTGAATTCACCCGGCTTGAGCTCTTTGGTGCCCTTGAACATCATGTGCTCCAACACATGCGCCACACCGGTGGTACCACTGAGCTCGTCGATACTGCCGGCGCGGTACCACACCATGTTCACTACGGTCGGTGCGCGATGATCCTCCTTGACAATCAGCTTCAAGCCATTGGCCAGCCGAAATTCATGCGTATCAGTCGCCGCTTGAACAAGCGGAGGCAGCATGAAAACGAGTGCAATCAGCACATGTTGAAATAGGGTTTTGCGTCGGTCGATCATGCGTTAGGCTCTGTTAGAATCGAATGCTTCTGATGGGTGATGCGGAGGGGCAGATTCTATCTGTTGTCGTCGCTCACCGCAGCGAACCCCCAAACACTTGGCCGGATGTTCAGCTTTCTCAAAAAAAAATCGTCCTCCCCAGTTGCAGAGCCCTCTGCAGTTGCCGCGCCGCCCGTCATTGAATCTGCACCGCAAGACGCCGCTGAGGCCAAGCAATCCTGGCTGAGACGCCTGAAGACTGGGCTGGTACGCACCTCGTCGAATATCTCCACGCTGTTTACCGGCACGCAGATCGACGATGTACTGTACGATGAACTGGAAGCCGCACTCCTGATGGCCGATGCCGGTGTTGAAGCCACCCAGTTTCTACTCGATGCGCTCAAACAAAAGGTCAAAGCAGAAAAACTGACCGAAGCCTTGCAGGTGAAAGCAGCCCTGCGCGAGTTGATGATTGTGCTGCTCCTGCCCCTAGAAAAACCCCTCATGCTGGGTCACGAGCAACCTCTCGTGCTCATGATCGCCGGAGTCAATGGTGCCGGTAAAACCACCACCATCGGCAAGCTAGCCAAGCATATGCAGCGGCACGAGCAAAAAGTACTGCTTGCTGCTGGAGATACCTTCCGTGCTGCTGCGCGTGAGCAGCTAACCGTATGGGGCGAAAGAAATGATGTCGCTGTCATCTCCCAGGCATCCGGTGATCCGGCCGCTGTTGCTTTTGATGCGGTCCAGGCTGGGCGTGCGCGTGGCATGGATGTGGTGATGATCGACACCGCAGGTCGGCTACCCACCCAGCTACACCTGATGGATGAGCTGAAAAAAATCAAGCGTGTCATCGGCAAAGGGCTGGAGGGTGCACCGCATGAAGTGTTACTCGTCATTGATGGCAACACTGGGCAAAACGCACTTGCGCAAGTGAAGGCCTTTGATGATGCGCTCCAACTCACCGGGCTAATCGTGACCAAACTCGATGGCACCGCCAAAGGTGGGGTTCTGGCGGCAATCGTCAAGCAACGTGCGGTGCCGGTGTACTTCATTGGTGTTGGCGAGGGTATTGATGATCTACAGCCCTTTGTTGCCAGCGAGTTCGTTGACGCCTTGCTCGGTTGATTTCGGGTAGACCATGTCGATTATTTCTTTTTCTCATGTCGCTAAACAGTATGAAGGCGGTGTCAGCGCACTGAGCGATGTATCTATGGAGATTGCCGAGGGCGAGCTGGTCTACCTCGCGGGTGCCTCGGGTGCTGGCAAATCCACCTTGCTAAAACTAATCGCTGGTATCGAGCGCCCGAGTGCCGGGCTACTGCTCGTCAGCGGGCAAGATATGCGCAAGCTTAACCGCACCACGCTTCCCTATTGGCGTCGTATGCTCGGCTTGATCTTGCAGCAGCATCGCCTCTTGAATGATCGCAGCGTGCTGCAGAACGTGATGCTGCCCTTGCTGGTGAGCGGTGCCAGCGTCAAGGAAGCGATGCAGCGCGCGCGAGTTGCACTCGATCGCGTCGACCTCGGTAACAAAGCAGATTTAGTACCGCAAGCCCTATCCGGTGGCGAGCAACAGCGTGTCTCTATCGCGCGCGCCATCGTCCATAAGCCGCGCATCATCCTCGCCGATGAGCCCACCGCTAATCTTGACCGCGACAGCGGACGACGCGTGATGGACATGCTGCAAGCCTTTCATACCGCAGGCGTCACTTGCATCATCGCCACCCACGATGAGCGCTTGTTGCACAACGCAGATCGTGTAGTTCAACTTGAACGTGGGCGCATCATTGCCATGCATGATTCCACCAGTGAGGTGGGCGCATGAACTGGCTGCGTGAACACTGGCGCGCATTGCTATCCGCATGGGCACGTATCCGGATCGCGCCAGGGGGTTTTGCCTTCAATGTGGTGGTGATTGCCTTGGCGCTAGTACTACCGCTCACCGGTCTGACCGTGCTGGAGAACTTGCGCCCCGTCGCGCGCGATCTCGCGGTGGAGCCCGAGCTGAGCGTGTTTATCTCGACCGATGTGGCGCGCAGCCGTGCGCAAGCCATCGGTGGAGATATTCGCCAGCAAGCGCAGCAACTGGCAGTGCCCATACGACTGGAGTTCATCGATCGGGATCAAGCGCTGGCCTCCATGAAGGCGCACTCGGGTCTGCGTGACGTCGTCACCGCGCTCGGTAGCAACCCGCTACCGGACGCCTATGTGGTGCGCGTGGTCGGTGGCGCTGAGACCGTTTCTCCGGCGCGCATCAGCAAGCTCGCCGATGCATTGGGTGGGATTAGCGGCGTTGACACCGTGCAGCTTGATTCGGTGTGGGTGAAGCGGCTGGCCGCATTGGTCAACCTGGCAAGCGTGGCGCTATGGCTGCTCGCCTTCACGCTATGCGGCGTGGTGTTGGCGGTGGTGTTCAACACGATACGTCTGCAGGCCTTCACGCAAATGGAAGAAATCAGCGTCACCCGCCTGCTCGGCGGGACTGAGGCTTATGTTGCCCGGCCGTTCTACTACTTGGGCGGTTTGCTCGGGCTGTGCGCTGGTATCGTGGCCTTGCTGGCGGTGGCGGCAGGCTTGGCGATGATCAACATCTCGGTGGCCGAGCTGGCCAAGTTGTATGGCGCGCAGTTTTCACTCAGCCCGCTAGATGCGCGGTCCTGTGCGCTGTTGCTGCTGGTTAGTGTAGCGCTCGGGGTGTTCGGGGCCTGGTTGTCGGTGAGGCGTGCGCTTCGGCTGGCCGCTTGACGTTAAGAACCAACCATATTCGGTCCATTCGGTTTGTTTCTGCTTCAGGAGTAAGTCCCGCTCAGAAGTCTGCCGCATAGATCCAGCTATCATCCCCTCATCCCGGCGCAGGCCGGGATCTAGGCCTGCGCAGCGCAGGGGCGGCCTGAAGCTTAGCGAAATATCAACATATTGACCGCTGCGGGGGCTTAGCACTCCTCCCTACAGAGTGCTAATATTTGCACTTGAAGCGTGGCTGATCCAGCCATTGCGTGCATTTCCCCCAAAGGAGAACCAATGACAGCTATGTCCGCATCGTCTGCCCTCGTGCCGGCCGGTCGCCAGGCGCTGGCTCTCGGGTTTCCCGCCAGTGTTGGCAACATTGATGCCTATATTTCCACCGTCAACCGCTTGCCCATGCTCTCGCAAGAGGAAGAGGCCAACCTCGCGCGCAAGCTGTGCGATGAAGGTGATTTGGCCTCAGCGCAAAAGCTGGTGATGTCCCATCTGCGGTTGGTCGTGTCGATCGCCCGTGGATACCTTGGTTATGGCTTACCTCACGCCGATCTGATTCAAGAAGGGAACATCGGCCTGATGAAGGCGGTGAAGCGCTTTGACCCCGAGCAGGGCGTGCGCTTGGTGTCCTATGCCATGCATTGGATCAAGGCAGAGATCCACGAATACATTTTGCGCAACTGGCGCATGGTGAAGCTGGCCACCACCAAGGCGCAGCGCAAACTGTTTTTCAACCTGCGCAGTCACAAAGCCGGTCTCGATACCATGACGCCGGAGCAGGTGAATGACTTGGCCGAGTCATTGAACGTCAAGCGTGAAGAAGTCATCGAGATGGAAACGCGTTTATCAGGACGCGACATTGCGCTCGATGCACCGTCTGATGACGATGACGACGCCAAGTTTGCACCCATCGCTTATCTCTCTGCTGAGCATTCTGAGCCGCTCAAAATGCTGGAGGCGAAACAGTACGATCGCCTACAGTCAGAGGGCTTGGAGCAAGCCCTCGGCGCGCTTGATGCACGCGCACGACGAATTGTAGAAGCGCGTTGGCTAGCCAATGACGACGGCTCTGGCGCCACGCTGCATGAGTTGGCAGAAGAGTTCGGTGTATCGGCGGAGAGAATCCGGCAGATCGAAGTCGCGGCCATGAAGAAAATGAAGGCGGCGCTAGCGGAGTACGCCTGAAAAGAAGCTTCAGGTTTGGGTAATGTCATCTTTAGTCAGGCTTTGGCGCATTACCCTGACCGACATGCTTGGCGGCAATAGCAGAGAGGTTCATTGCAAAAGCAGGCCATACCACTCGATGTTCCTCTGGAACGCATGCAGCATCATTACGCACACCATCTCGGCCGAACCATCTTTGACTGAAGATGGATTTATGACGTAATCCTTGTTTCGGCGCAACGCGAAGTTACGCGTGAACGAATAAGTTCGTAGCTTCGTGCTCTATTACGCGCCGCTTATGAGTGTTGATCAGCAGCGGGTACAGCTAAGCTTCTAATAGACAGCCTGACCATCCCCGCTCGCCACATGTATGAAGACTTAATCCAGCCCGTAGTATTGTGCGGAGGTTCTGGAACCCGCCTGTGGCCGATCAGCAGAGAGTCTCTACCGAAACAGTTCGTACCAATTATCGATGGCAAAAGCCTGCTACAAGTCACTCTCGAAAGAGTCGCGTCGCTTCAACCTGCGCTTTGTATCGCGAATCATAGTCACGGTTTCTTTGTGCAGGAGGCAATGTCATTTTCCAAGGTTCGGGGACAACTCCTGCTAGAGCCCGCAGGGCGCAACACGGCTGCAGCTATGGCGTGCGCGGCTATCTTGTCGGAGCCAAATGCTCTCCTACTGTTTCTTCCGTCTGACCACTATATTCCAGATACTCTCGAATTTTTATCGACAGTTAGGATCGGCGTCACAACTGCTCTAGATGGCTATATTGTCACCTTTGGTATTACGCCTAGCTTTCCGAGTACGGCATATGGTTATATCCAGCAAGGTGCGGCGCTTAAAGCGAATACCACTTTCAAGGTGGGGCGGTTTGTCGAAAAGCCTGATTCAGAAACAGCTCAGAGCTTGATACTGTCGGGTGACTATCTTTGGAATGCAGGTATTTTTCTTTGCACTGCGGCCACACTCAAAAGCGCATTAGCGTTGCACGCACCAGATGTATTGGCTAGTTGCGAGACTGCTATTCAGAACGCTACGCGTGATGGCGACATCATCTCTCCTAACGGTGATGCATTTCTATCATGCCGCAGCGAGTCAATTGACTACGCAGTGATGGAGCATTTTGACCAGGTTGCAGTCATACCCTTTAGCGGACAATGGAGCGACGTAGGCAGCTGGAATGCCGTGGCTGAATTAACAGCGGCGGACTACAACGGTAACCGTATCCAAGGGCAAGCTCTTCTCTTGGAAACAACTAATATCTACATACATGCCAGCTCGCGACCGGTGGTTGCGATTGGTGTAAGTAATTTGCTGGTCATAGACACTCCTGATGCCCTGCTTATTTCAGCAAAAAGCCACGCAGAGAAAGTGAAGCTGGCGGTTGAGCAACTTAACGCAATGGGATGTCCGCAGGGAAGACATCACCGAAGAGTCGTGCGCCCCTGGGGGTGGTTTGACAGTATCGAGATAGGTGACCGCTTCCAAGTAAAGCGGATCGGTGTCAAGCCTGGTGCTTCGCTGAGCTTGCAAATGCATTACCACCGTGCCGAACACTGGATTGTGGTGAAAGGTACTGCGGAAATCACTAATGGGGACTCTCTTGCCCTTCTCACTGAGAATGAATCGGCCTACATCCCACTAGGGGCCAAACATCGAGTTCGAAATCCGGGAAAAACGATGCTCGAAATCATCGAAGTACAGTCCGGCAGCTACCTTGGTGAGGACGATATAGTACGTTTTTCAGATGTCTACGGGCGGGCACAGCCTCACCATTGACATACGGTAACACCCTAGTTTGAAATGCTCGGTGGATGCTACAGGATGCCACCCCCAATACTTAGGTGAGATACGACACGAACACCCTTATAGATTTCACCAGAACCGCAACCGACCACGGGCCAACCAACGAACACCCCCGTTTCGGCCTAGCGCCCACCAGCCAATTGCTTTATGTCCTCAGCCAAATGGATTGTCTGCCCATGCCGCACGAATAAGCGTATGCGCCCTTGGGGATCATAGACGTAGGTCGCGGCGGTATGGTCTATGGTGTAGGCACCACCATCTTTGCTCGCCACCTTCTGCGCAAAGACCTTGAAATCTTTGGTCACTTTCTCGATCTCGTCCTTGCTCCCGCGCAGGGCACCGAAGCTTGGGTCAAACGCTGGCACAAATCCGGCCAAGACTTCTTGCGTATCGCGTTCCGGATCAACGGTGATAAAAAGTACTTGAAGCTTGTCTCCGTCCGCACCGAGCTGCTGTTTTACTTGGGCCAAATCGGAAAGCGTCGTGGGGCAGATATCCGGGCACTGCGCGAAACCAAAAAATACCGCCACTACCTTGCCGCGATAATCGGCCAAGGTTCGACGCTGCCCGGTGTGGTCGGTTAATGAAAACTCCCGCCCAAAATCCGAACCCGTAATATCGGTATTGGCAAAGCTTGCCTTGGGTGCTGAGGTTTTGGTGTCGCAAGCAGCTAAGGCACCTAGACAGCAAAGCAATATAAATAATCGGCGCATCATGAATTAACACCCAAAAATCATGCAGTCAGTGCGACTTGTTCAAGCCGCGCTTCATTTACTTGCCCGCGCATAGCGACACGGCAATTCAGTTGAGTAAGCAACACCACCATTAACGCCGCGCCCGCGTTGTGCAGAACGGCCAAGGCCAACGGCCAGTTGAATACCACTGTACTGATACCTGATAAAAACTGCAGTCCAATTAACCACAACAGCCAGCGGCCGATGTCTGCAGAGACCGTAATCTGCATGGCACGCCAAGCGGTGAACCCCACCACCGTGACGACTACTATCGCAAATAGTCGGTGTACCCAATGCACTGCTACTAGCGCATCGAACGGCAGATAATCACCACCCGCAGTCATGCCCAAATGCCGCCACAAGGTGAACCCATGCTCAAAATCCATCGCAGGCACTACTTCGCCCTGGCACAGCGGAAATCCACCGCAGGCGAGTGCGGCGTAGTTGGTACTGACCCAACCGCCCAAGGCAATCTGAACAAACCCGAGCACCAGCGCAATCACGGCCCAGGCACGTAGTGCGACTGGCACATCGGATGTGACGCGTGGTTCATTTTGTCGTGTAGCGTGCCACACCAGCATGGCGAGCAAGCCCATACCGAGTAGCAGGTGACTGGTGACAATCACTGGTTGCAGTTTGAGTGTAACGGTGAGAGCACCAAACGCGCCCTGCACACAGACCCAGATCAGTAATGCCATGGGCAGAGCAGGGTGGTAACGCGACAAACCCGTCTGGCGCCACAAACGCACGGCGATCGCCAACAAGGCAATGATCATCACGCCCACCCCCATCGCGAGGTAGCGATGGATCATCTCAATCCATGCTTTGACGACGGTGACTGGTCCTGTCGGCTGCGCAGCTTCTGCTGCACTGATGTCGTCATGCGCAAGAAATGGGTTGGCCTCGCCATAGCAGCCGGGCCAGTCGGGGCAACCTAGCCCGGAGTCCGTCAATCGGGTGAAGGCACCGAATACAATCAGATCGAAGGTGAAGAACACCGTCACCCATGCCAGTCGGCGGTAGCGATCGCTTCCGCGCGCCACGTACACCAAGGCCAACGGGATGGCCGCCAGAATCAGCGCCTTGATCGCGAGTCCGATCAACATGCCGGATTCCACCATCTCAAACAAGGTAGTGGTCCAGCAGCAGTGCGGCAAACAAGGCCGACAAATGAATTAATGAAAAGCGGAAGGTTGTGCGGGCCAGCGCGTCGGAGTACTCACGCATTAAACGAACGGCGTAGTAAATGAAGCCCACGCTCAAAACCAACGCGACGATCAGATACAACCATGAGCTCATGCCGAGTGCATACGGCATCAGGCAAGCCGCCATCAGCAGGAAGGTATAGAGCAAAATCTGAAACCGTGTGAACTCGCTACCATGGGTGACGGGCAGCATCGGCAATCCGGATTTACGATAGTCCTCGGTGCGGTACAAGGCCAGCGCCCAGAAATGCGGCGGCGTCCACAAAAAAATAATCAGAAAAAGGATCAACGCTTCGGCAGATACTTCACCGGTCATCGCTGCCCAGCCGAGTACCGGGGGCATAGCGCCGGAAGCGCCACCGATCACGATGTTTTGCGGGGTGAGTGGCTTGAGAATGACGGTGTACACCACTGCATAACCAATGAAGGTGGCGAAGGTCAGCCACATGGTCAGCGGGTTGATTGTCACATACAGCAGCCAGGAACCGAGCGCGCATAACACACCCGAAAACAGCAAAGCCTGCACATCAGACAGCTCTCCACGTGCAGTTGGCCGCCATGCGGTACGGCGCATTTTTGCATCGATGCTTTTTTCTACCAGGCAGTTGAATGCCGCCGCTGCCGCGGCCACCAGCCAAATACCGACGCTCGCGAGCAGCATTCGCAGTGCATCGTCCAGCGAGGGCATGCCAGGGACCGCCAACACCATGCCGATGAACGCGCAGAAGACGATCAGATGCAGCACGCGCGGCTTGCATAGCGCGAGATACTGACCGAGCAGCGAAGGGCTCACTGGCCGCTCGATTCCGACATTACCGCTGGCTGGCATTTGAACAGGATCAGACATGGTCGATGGAAGGCGCGTATCGCCCCGACGCTAGGCCCAACACCGACTGGATTCAAGGTACGGCGCGCTTGCATGGGCGGGGTCTTGTGAACGTGTTTTCAACCCGAAATTATAGCTTTTGCGCCGTGCCCTGTCCGAGCGACATTGTGCTTGCGAAATGGCTTGCCGAAGCGCAGTTCTAGGGGCGGTGCGGCCTTGCCTAGCGTACGGCAGCCGGGCTAGGATGAACCCGTATTCCAGAGCGCTTTGTTGCAGGAGGTCACACATGAGCACGCTTTCGTTGGCAATTCCGTCAACACCGCTGCCACCGGGGGCCGTGATCGGGCTTTTGGTGGACGGCGCACGCGAGATGCGGGCCACCCGCTTCGCCGGGGTGATCTACGGATTACTGTTTGTGCTGATGGGGCAGGCGATCTTCACCATGTACGCCAATGTCTGGCAGATGACGATGGGGCTGACTGCGGGCTTTTTCCTGATGGGCCCCTTTGTTTGCTGCGGTATCTACGACCTGTCTCGGCAACATGCGCTGGGCACTCAGCTATCGATTCGCCATAGCCTGACTTCTTGGGCGCGCAATTGGAAGTCGATTGCCTTCTTTGCGGCGATCCTGACCTTTTTAATGATCGTATGGGCGCGCGTCTCGGTGGTGCTATTCGCATTGTTCGCAACCCACGACTATGTGGATGTCAGCGGCATGCTGATGAAAATCACCTCGGCGTCGAACTTGCCGTTTTTGATGGTGTGGTCAGGGGTCGGATTTGTGTTTGCCAGCCTGGTGTTTGCGGTCTCGGTGGTGTCTATGCCGATGATGCTGGACCGTGACGCAGACACCATCGAGGCAATTGCAGCAAGCGCCATCGCGCTTTGGCATAACCCGGCGGCGATGTTGACATGGGCATTACTGATCACATTGCTGATCGGCGCGAGTTTGGTGTTTTTCTTGCCGGCGCTGGCGATCACAGCGCCGCTGGTTGGGCACACCACTTGGAAGATCTACCAAGCCCTCGTACCACCTTCGCAAGGCGGCGTCGAGCACCGCTAATTAACGCGCTAGACCGAGACCTCGAAATAGCGCTGGAATGCGTAAGCGAATGCAGACAGCAGGAATACCGTACCCAACATCAGGCTGACAATCACGGCAAAAACAGTCGTCCAGCTGGTTGCACCCGCACTTGCCTCGGGATCTGCCTCTGGGTTAAAGCGAAGATTCCAACGCTCCTGTGGCATCAGCCCGTACACGATGGCGGTTAGACATACCGCTGCCAGATGAAAACCCAGCAGTGGTAAGAGCCACCAGCTCAGCACATCATCCAAACCGTATTCGGCAACGCGCTCGAAGCCGTAGACCCCGAGCGCAGTTGGAATCGGCATCAACCAAGCGATCGCATCGCGCGAGCCGTACAGATAAAAACGATGCAGTCCGAAGGCACCCAGTAGCAGGGTAAGCCAAGTCGTAAGGGTTTTGTTTTTCATGTCAGCGTCCCGGACGGTCCCAGAATTTTGCGGCACGCATCAGCCGGTTGAGAGTTCTCTTGATGCTGGCAGCCGCCTTTACATCGGGATCTGGCGGAAAGCGCATCATCCAGTAGCCTTGGGGGTCCACCAAATAAAAATGGTCTGACAGCTGGTGTTTCGACTCAGGCTGTAGCCAGCTTGAAATCGCTGCGTCTTGGGTGCGGAACACAGTCGTGCCCTCCAATACCTTCGCCAAACGCTCTGGCGCCGCTTGATTCCCCAAGGACAGCCAGACGCGCTCAAGGCGGGCTTGCTCAGGTCCGAGGCCAATATGGATTTGGCGGCTGAGGTAAAGCCTGTTTTCGCAGGCAGCATCGCATGCAGCATCCGCTACCGTGATCAACAACCACTGCCCACGCATGCTGCGCAGATTGACTGCTTTACCTTGACTATCCAGCACCTCGAGATCAGGTAACTCGACCTGCGGCGATATGAGCTGACCATAAAAATTTTCGCCCTGCGGACGGATCACGTAGTAGGTGAAATAAGAAGCGATCACCGGCGCCAAGGTCACCAGCAACAACAGCAACAGCTTCCAGCGACCGCGACGGGTACGCTGCACATCGGCGGGCGGAGGAGATTCAGACATTGGCAAACTTGTCGAGGCAGGTTCAGTCATTGCTCAAGGCATTTATTCATGAAGAAGCGGATGGAGTAACGATACGACGCTTGCGAAACACCTGGAACCACAAGAACAACAGTAAACCCACAACCGCCATGGCGAACCATTGAAACGCATAGCCACGGTTGGTTTGCGCTCGCGATGCCAGGTTCGGCCAGTCTCTCGACAGACCATCGGCAGCCGCGCTGTTTTGTCGCATCACCGCCCTGATCTTCAAACCGGTCTCATGCTCATACTGGGCAAGATCGAGATTTTGCCGCACTTGAGAAAAAGACGTATCGGCTGAGTTTGCGGCGCTATCCAGCTCCATCAGCCGTGACGGCGGTGCTATCCACTGCCCACCCACTTGAAGCGTGTCAGGTGCGTTTTTGATTGCGGGAGGTTTGTTTGGCAATACTGGGTCACGCGGCGCCCAGCCACGCTGGACCAGTACCACAGTGCCGCTCTCGAGTCGCAACGGTGTCATGACCCAGAACCCCGCTTGCCCCTGCATGGGTCGATTCAGAAACACCGACCACTGTGGCAACCAAGCTCCCTCAAGCACCAGACTGCGGTAGAGCAGCTGACTGTCTGGCGCAAGCTTGTCGAGCTGCGCATTGTTCAAGGCGGGCAGTGCGGCGTTTTGCGTCTGCTCGGCTTCGATCTGCTCGCGCAGATGTGCACGGCCGAGTTGCCAAAAGCCCAAGCTAGTGGTCACGCCAACAAACAAGACCGTCAGTAACAGCAGAAGCCACCATTGGCGGCTGAACATCGCGCTCTGCGCGAATCTGTTATCGTGGTGTTCTATTGTCTGCGTCCCGTTCTCGGACTTGTCCACTTCTGCCATGAAAATCTTAATCTCTCTCGTGTTTGTCGCCATCGTCGCCAGCTTGGTGATGGCGGGCTATTTCATGCTGAAGCAGGGAGGCGCCGAGCGCAGCCGGAACATGGCTTACGCGCTCACCATTCGGATTGGCTTATCGGTTGCGCTATTCGCCGGCATCATGATTCTTTGGTCGCTTGGGTATATCACCCCAACCGGCCGATTCCCTGCGCAATAAGTTCTCTGCGGCGGGTATTGAGTAACTCGCCCATCTGCGCCGATCACAGCTGTACAAACAACAAGGGCCGTCACATGACGGCCCTTTGTTTATTTGCCTCTGCTTAGAGCCAGTACACCAGCACGTACAAGCAGAGCCAGACCACATCAACGAAGTGCCAATACCACGATGCACCTTCAAAACCAAAGTGGCGATCTGCAGTGAAATGGCCACGCTGCAAGCGCAGTGTGATGAAGAGCAGCATCAGCGTGCCAAGGAATACGTGGAAACCATGGAAACCGGTCAGCATGAAGAAGGTCGAGCCATAGATGCCCGACGACAGCTTCAGGTTCAGATCAGAGTAAGCATGGTAGTACTCATAACCCTGGCAGAACAGGAAGATCACGCCCAACGCGACCGACGCCCACATGTAAGCGATTGCCTTGCCACGCTCACCAGCACGCACTGCGTGGTGCGCGATCGTCACGGTCACGCTCGACGCCAGCAGCAACGCGGTGTTGATGGTTGGCAGACCCAGCGGCGACATGATCTCGAATTTTTCGATAGTGCCCGCCGGCGAGGTTGTCGCACCCGGCACGACGCTTGGCCACGCCGCTTTGAAGTCAGGCCACAGCACGCCCATGGTGTCGCCAGATCCAAGACCTGGGATGGAGTGCACACGTGCCCACCACAACGCGCCAAAGAAAGCGCTGAAGAACATGACTTCCGAGAAAATAAACCAGCTCATGCTCCAGCGGAAAGAGCGATCCACATTCATCGCGTACTGACCGCCTTCGCTCTCAGAAATCGCGTCGGTGAACCACTGTGCCAACACCACGAGGAAAATCACAAAGCCGAGCAGTACCGAGTATTTACCCCATGAGCTGTCGTTCACCCACTGTACGGCACCAAACATCACAAAGAACAACCCCAGAGAGGCCATCGCCGGATGCCGTGAAGGCCCGGGAACGAAATAATGACCGTGGGAATCGTGCGTGTTCGCACTCATGTTTTTCTCCTGACTTAACTTAAACCACCAGATTGATTACCGTAATCAATCCAAGAACAAAAAGTAATGCCAACAACAAACCGACCACAATCACATGCACCGGCTTCACCGAGTTCCCATCCGTGTGGAACTCACTTTGCTTCCGGATGCCGATGAACGACCACGCTACCACCTTGAAACTACGCAGAAAGTTGCTTACGGTTGATCCGCTATCACCCTCCGCACTCATACGCCGGCCACGGCCTGAACCGAACTAACGGCAGGCTTTATTGCAGCCGATACTGGCTTCGGTACAGCACCACCAACTTCAAAGAATGTATACGACAAAGTCACCGTGCCCAAATCACGCGGTGCTTTTGGCGAGATGTAAAACACCACAGGCCAGCGACGCACTTCACCAGCAGCCAAGGTATGCTCGGTAAAGCAGAAACACTCCAGCTTGTTGAAGTAAGCCGCTGCTTGCCCGGGCGCATAGCTCGGTATCGCTTGGACTTTGACAGTTCGCGGCTGCTGGTTTTCGATTTCGAACATCACCGTCGTCAGCTCACCGGGGTGAAGCTGGACATTGCGAATCTCGGGACGGAACTTCCACGCGCCACGCGCGTTGGTGTCGAACTCGACCATGACGGTACGCGAGTAATCCACCTGGGTATTTTTTGCCGTGGCACGTGCATTCATGGAACCAGCAGCTTCTCGCTCGCCCAGCGCCAGCACATTGATACCTGTCCAATTGCAAATCGCTTTGTAGATAGGCGCCAGCATGTAGCCGAAAGCAAACATGCCCGCTGCGACGATCAACAGCTTACCCATCAAGCGGTAGTTGAGCGAGTAGGCCGAATTCATGGCCGTCCCAACAGCAGCATCTTGGCGACTATCCCCATGAAGAAGGCGAGCGCGACGCTGGCGAGGATGATCGCCAGCCGTAGGTTCCCGCGCTTCTTCTCCGAGGACATGGGCTCTTGTTGAATCAGCCGTGAACGACGCGAGTCGCGTCTGCGTTCAACTTTGGCGGTGTTTCATAGGTATGGAAAGGTGCTGGCGAGGGAACTTCCCACTCCAGACCTTCGGCGCCTTCCCAAGGACGCTGCGGCGCCTTTTCACCTTGACCGCGCATACCCGGGATCACGATGGCAACCAGGAAGTAGACCTGCGCCAAACCGAAGGCAAATGCGCCAACGGAAGCCAGTGCGTTGAAATCCGCCAGCTGCATCGGGTAGTCGGCGTAACGACGCGGCATACCTGCCAGACCCAGGAAGTGCATCGGGAAGAAGGTGACGTTGAACGAGATGATGGTCCACCAGAAGTGCAGACGGCCACGCGCTTCGTTGTACATCACGCCGGTCCACTTCGGCGCCCAATAGTAGAAGCCGGAGAACATCGCAAACAGCGAACCTGCTACCAGCACGTAGTGGAAGTGCGCCACCACGTAGTAACCATCTTGCAGCTGGATATCAATCGGTGCGACCGACAGAATCAGGCCGGTGAATCCACCCATGGTGAACACGAAGATGAAACCCACTGCAAATAGCATTGGGGTTTCAAAAGTCATCGCGCCTTTCCACATCGTTGCGAGCCAGTTGAAGACTTTCACGCCCGTCGGCACCGAGATCAGCATGGTGGCGTACATGAAGAAAAGCTGACCCGTCACCGGCATACCGGTGGTGTACATGTGGTGCGCCCACACGATGAACGACAGAATCGCGATCGAGGAGGTTGCGTACACCATCGACGCGTAGCCAAACAACTTCTTGCGCGAGAATGCTGGCACAACCTGGCTGATGATGCCGAACGCCGGCAAAATCATGATGTACACCTCAGGGTGTCCGAAGAACCAGAAGATGTGCTGGAACATCACCGGGTCACCGCCACCAGCAGGATTGAAGAAGGTGGTACCGAAGTGACGGTCGGTCAGCGTCATAGTGATCGCACCAGCCAGCACAGGCATAACAGCGATCAGCAGGTAAGCTGTGATCAGCCACGTCCAGACGAACATCGGCATCTTCATCAGCGTCATACCAGGAGCACGCATGTTGAGAATGGTGACCACGATGTTGATCGAGCCCATGATCGACGAGGCGCCCAGCAGGTGCAGCGCGAAAATCGCTGCATCCATCGATGGGCCCATTTGCATAGTCAGCGGTGCATAAATCGTCCAGCCAGTAGCAGGCGCGCCGCCCGGCATGAAGAACGACATCAGCAGCAGTGCAGCAGCAGGAATCGTCAGCCAGAAGCTGAAGTTGTTCATGCGCGCGAACGCCATGTCAGACGCGCCGATCTGCAGCGGCACCATCCAGTTAGCAAAGCCAACAAAGGCCGGCATGATCGCGCCGAACACCATGATCAAGCCGTGCATGGTGGTGAACTGGTTGAACAGCTCCGGGTTCACAATTTGCAGACCAGGCTGGAAAAGCTCGGCACGGATCAACAAGGCCAGCACACCACCCACCAACAAGTTGGTGAAAGCAAAGATCAGGTAAAGCGTACCGATATCTTTGTGGTTGGTGGCGAAAACCCAACGACGCCAGCCCGTTGGCGCGTGGTGGTGATCATCATGGTCATGTGCCCCTACGTGGCCACCGTTGTCAATCACAGCGCTCATGTCTGCTCCCAATCAGTCTTGTATTTGAAAATTTAGTTTGTCGACTTGGCCGCTGCCGGCTCTGCTGCCGACACCGCTGCGGTCTTAGTTTCTTGCTTGCTCTTGACCCAAGCGGTGTAATCCTCTTGGCTCAGCACTTTGACGTGGATCGGCATGTAAGCGTGCTCTTTTCCGCACAGCTCTTGGCACTGACCGTAGAAATCGCCAGTCTTCTCCGCGCGGAACCAGGTGTCACGAACAAAACCAGGGATCGCATCCTGCTTGATACCGAAAGCCGGCACAGCGAAAGCATGAATCACATCACCACCGGTGACGATAACGCGCACCTTTTTATTCACCGGCACCACCAGTGGGTGATCGACTTTCAGCAGGTAGTCATCGAGTGCAACGCCTTTCGCGCCACTATCGGAAATCAGGCGGTGCTCATTGTCGAGGGAGGAAACGTAATTAATGCCATTGCCCTCACCGGTCAGATACTCGTAGCCCCAACGCCACTGATAGCCGGTCGCCTTGATGGTGACATCTGCGTTGGAAGTGTCCTTTTGGGCTACCACGGTACGGGTAGCTGGGATCGCCATCACGATCACGATGATGAACGGCACAATCGTCCACGCCAATTCCACTTTGATCGATTCGTGGAAAGTCGCTGGCTGATGGCCCACCGATTTGCGGTGCTTAAAAATCGAATAAAACATCACGCCAAACACGGCCACAAAAATACCCAAGCAGATGATCATCATCATCCAGTGCAGCGAGTGCTGCTCTTCGGCGATTTTGGTCACTGCGGGTGGCAAATTCAATTGGTGAACAGCCGGACCGCCGGGCAGATCATTGACCGCACTGGCGATGCCAGACCACCAGCACAGCGCGCCCACCGTCGCGGTGGCAAGCTTTTTTTCGAGTGTCTCAAACATGATCAGTTCGCTGTAATTTGGGTAATAGTTAACGCTGAATTATTTCAGCGGAATTTTGATTGCGGCACTGCCTGCAGTTCGCCCGGCAAGCTGCCCAGATAATCGGCGATTTTCTTCAACTCTGCTCGGGTGTACGGTTTTGCCATGCCCGACATGATGGCGTTAGCTCTACCCCAGGTGCTGTGGCCCTGCTCCTGGTACGACTTCAGTGCGATGTAGAGATAGTCGCGGTGCTGTCCAGCCAGCTTGGGATAGCTTGGGTCCATCGGCTTGTTGAAGTTCGCGCCGTGGCAGCCAGCGCAGCCGCCCTTGGTCAGCAAATCAGCCACTACTTTTGGCGGCTCGACTGCCTGTTCAGCAACGGCCACTTTATTGCCGTGCTGCTCATAGTAGGCGGCAAGATCAGCAATATCTTGATCGGTGAGGCTCTTTGCAACGCTGCGCATGGTGGGGTGACGACGCTCGCCAGACTTGTACGCTTTCAACGCTGCTTCGATGTACTTGGCGTTTTGCTGCGAAATCTTGGGGACCTTGTAGACCTCTGGGAAGCTGGCCTGATAACCAATGATGCCGTGGCAGCCGATGCAAGTTGCATTCTTCTTCTGGCCAGCCGCTGCGTCACCCGTCAAGCCCTCGGCTTGCGCTGCTGCAGAGATGAAAATCAAGGACGACAGAAAAGCAAAAAGTTTCAGAGACATTTGATTCATGAGATGACCACAAAGCAGCGCCGCTGCGTGAAATATCGTTATTTGTCAGGCAAAAGCTCTCCGAAACAAGCCGTATATCGTTCACCCGCCCCGGAAACCGAGCGCGAGTATAAGTGCAATCGATAATGGCCGCCAAGTGAAAACTATAGCAATATCTGTGCAGCGACGATATCAAGTTTGAAATATTTCACTTGGTACTCGGCGGTTTTGCGGATGACGGCAAGATGATCACAAACCATTATTCATTTGATAATTTCAGCCAGTCTCAACCCGGCTGATTTTGTTCCGTTTCAGCGCCTCGGCTCGAAACGAATGATGTGCTCACCCGGCTGGTTACGCTTGGGGGTGGGGCGAAACGCGTGACCGTAAATCACCTCGACCGTCAGCCTGATTCGGCCATCGCTATCACGTCGCTGATCCAGCGCATTCAGCACTTGCTGCCAGCGCTGGCGGCCCTGCAGGCCTCGCGGTCGCTCATTCAAAGGATTGCCGCCCATGGCCCGCACATCGGCCAACAATGCCTCTGTGCTGGCGTATGTCAGCGTGATTTTTTCCATATCCATCACCGGCGTAGCCATGCCGGCGTCTTGCAGCATGTCACCGTAGTCGTGCAAGTCGACGAATGGCAACACCCGCGATGGCATCTGCAGTGCATCAAACACCTCGCGCAACTCGGCAAACGTGTCGGGGCCAAAGCAACTGAACATCAGCAAGCCATCGCTGCGTAGCACCCGCGCCCATTCTGCGATCACGGCATGTGGCTGCGGGTGCCAGTGCAGGGCTAGGTTGGACCACAACATATCAACACTGCCGCTGGGCATGGGCAAACGGGCAAAGTCTCCGCAGGCGAGCATGGCAGCAGATGAGTGAAGGCTATGCCCCCCCAGTAGCCTCGCAATAAACGTCTGCAGCGCAGAACGCGAAGCAGCGCTTGCCGCGCGCGCAGCATTGAGCATTGGCTGCGCTGCATCCACACCTAACAAGGTCGCCTCAGGAAAAGTTTGCTGCAACGCCAGCAGGTCGCGACCCTCGCCACAACCTGCATCGAGCAAGCGCGCTGGCTTGATCTTGATGAGCGCAAGCCGCTCCTGCATGCGCGCAGAAATCTCGCGCCTTAAAAATTGTGACGGTTCACAACGCTGCGGCTGTGCAAAACGCTGACGCACCGTCGCCACAGAAATCGGCGCGCTGTGTGCGTCGCGCTTGGGGGCGTCATGCATTGAACTCATGAAGATCGTAGAAGGCGGCAAACATCAACACAATGCGCCGCAGTGTACCCCAGCACATTGCGATGAATTTCTTCACAGTGGGATCTACCTTTAAAGCGTTCAAGACCCTCGCCACCCATCTGCTAGGTAGCAGCTGCGCGCTGTGTGGCAAGCATCACGCAGGCTTGCTGTGCTCAGGGTGTCGCACCCGTTATACGGCGAATTCGGTCGCACGCTGTCGCCGCTGTGCAATCGCGCTTCATGCTGCACACCCCGACTGCGGCGCCTGCACCGCGCACCCGCCCTCGTTTGACGCGAGCTTTGCCGCCACCGACTATGCAGCGCCCACCGACGCCTTGGTGCAAGCCTTGAAATTTGGCGCTCAGCTCCCGCTGGCTGCTGCCTTCGCAGACCTCTTGATGAACGTTGTTCCAAGCGAGGCTGTCGCAAGCGCCAGCTTGATCATGGCCGTGCCGCTCTCAACGGAGCGTATGGCAGAACGAGGTTTTAATCAGGCGCACGAAATTGCCAAGCCCATCGCACGTGTGTGGCAGCTGCCACTGGCGACCGAGTTGTGTGTTCGAGTGCGCAATACGGAACCGCAGTCCTCGCTACCATTGGCGCAACGACGCGGTAACATGCGCGGCGCCTTCACCTTGATGCGCCGGGATAG